>NZ_CP035311.1:1236945-1546181 GCF_004114795.1 Janthinobacterium sp. 17J80-10
CAGCGGCATTGCGCGCAACATGCCCCTTCTTTTCCAGGAAAAGCAGCACACCGGGGTCGAGTTTGGCTGCGGGATTGCCGGCAACGAGATGCAAGCCATCCACGCAATTTTTCACGAATAAGGTTTGCCGGCCTTTTTCAGTCAAGGCCAGCTTGCCTGACTTTTCATGGGCAATGAACTTCAGGCCGGACAGTCTCTTGGTGTTTCTTGCCACGCAAGCGCTCGGCCTGGCGCCTTTGGGCAAGGCCAGAATTTCCGTCAGGGCCGCGTATTCGTCGATACTTAACACATCATTCATTCAATTTCCTGCTCGTCTAGAACCGTTCATATTCCTGCACATAACGCCATTGTCCCACCTTTAGGCCGGCCATAGGCAAACGCCCCAGGCGAATGCGCCGCACAGCGACCGGCTTCAAGCCGATACTGGCGCAGGCGAAGGCAATCAGGCCTGGCGGCGGCGCCTTGACGGCAAAGCGCAGGCGCGATTCGTTTTGCCAGCTGACCTTCATGGGCGGCAGCACTTTTCCCTGGAAAGTCAGGCTGCGGTTCAGCCGTGCCAGGCTGTCGGGCGGCGGATTGCCGGTGACGTCAACAATGATTTCATGCTCGATGCGCAGGGCATCTTCGGTCAGTTTGCGCTTCACGCGCCAATCCTGGGTCAATACCAGCAAGCCGCTGGCATCGGCTTCCAGCGGCGCGGGCAGCGCCAAGTCGGCCTGGTGGCGCCTGAGCAAACGTATCCCGGAACGGTCATCCTCACTGCGGTTTTCCGGGATGATCAGTTGCATTGCAACTTCGGGGGCGATGCCAGGCGGCTTATGCAGCACTATCGTGACGGGTTGCACGGGCGCCGCAACGGCGCCCGGCAACAATTGCAATTGCGCCTGCGGTGCAACCCGAAAACCGGGTTCTTCAATGACACTACCGTCGACCGTGACCCACCCACCCTCGATGTAGTTGGCGGCTTCGGTTCGAGAGCAATGGAAATTTTCGGCAACCCGTTTGGCAAGGCGAACGGTGTCTTCTGTCATGGCTTTGCCTGGTGAAGGAGAAAGCCAGCATTGTAGCCCGGGTCGGGCAAAGGAATACTGCAGCTGGCAGCGGCCGTGGCCGCTGCCAGGCCATCGATTACTTGCGCAACTCAGGCGTTTCGGCCAGTGCCTGCTGCATTTTCAACAAGGCATCCTGGCTGGCGCGCTTTGCGCTCAGAGAAAAATCCGCCTTGAATTCATCAAACTCGGCATTGCCGGCGCCAGAGACTTTTTTGGAGACGATGGTGTTGCCTGCGGCGTCGGTCACATTGCAGGTCAGGTCAACGCTGAATTTGGTTGGCGGCCAGGTAAATGGGCTGGGCGACGACGAGTCCGTCAGCAGTTGCGGCGTAATGACGTAGGCAACGTTGTTCTTGCTGATAGCGTCGGCATCGTTGGGCGCCTTAAGCTTGGTCACATTGCCGAAAACATTGGTGAGCATTTTATAAAAAGCCGTCTCGATGTCACGGTAAGGCTGGTAAGTCACTTTGTCGCCGCCACCGCCGGGCGTCGTGACCTCGCGGGTGCGCAAATCTTCGGCAATGTAGTACGCAACATTTTTCTTGATCGGCTGGGTGGAAGGCGCAGCTTCGATTTTCGCAACGTCCGGGCTGATGGTGATGGGGTGGGCGCATCCGACGAGTGCGGCAACCGCAACAATGGAAGAAAGAAGAGTGGCAATTCGCATAGGGTTTTCCTGTAGTTGATTTTAGTTGGTGTTATTTCAGTGCTTCGATGAAGGCTTTATCGGCATACAGCTGGCTTAGCAGCTTTTGCACGGCCACTGGATACTCCTGAACGGCCTTGGGAATGGCAACTGCGCCGGCGAAAGAAGAGGGGAATTCATGCTTGACCGATTTGACTTGATCGTATTTCACCTGGCCACCGCGCGTCATGATGAAGCGCGCTTCAATTTCTGCCCAGCCGAGGGAAATGCCGGTGGCGTCGATATCGTTCTTCAGTACCGTGCCGGAAATTTCAACGCTGCTATCGGCCGATAGTTTTTTCGCCATCGACAGCTCTTGCCTGAGCGCTTCAGCCAGATAGCTGGCGTAGGAACTACTGTAAGGAGACTCCAGCGTCGACCCGCGAAGGCTGATGGGATTGGCATAAGCCTTGTCCGAACTGCCGGTAAATGCGCCAACCTTCGCCGTGAAGTTGCCAGTGTCGCGCAATGACTGGACGTTATCCAGCGACGCCGTGTATTGCGGCGCCACCATGGCACAGCCAGTACTGAATATGGCCGTGGCAAGCACCGCCGACATAGTAGCGAAACGAAACATCAATGCCCCCTGGGTAAAAATTTTTTGTTGTAAGGAAATTATTAGCGACGAATTTATCATTAGTTCAACGCTCTTTGGAATCCCATATTCATGGGATTGTTGTTTTATTGTCTTCCCCTGCCTACGTCCGTTCGGATTGAACTAACGCAATAGATTCCGGTCTACAACCACGCCATATATTTCCACGTGGAAATGATCTTTACCTTGTTAATTGCTGTCCAATCCCGGCCATGGATTGGAGGAAAGCCAAAATGCCAACACTTCCCCAAATGACGCGATTAAGCGTGCCCCTGTTCCTGACCGTAACGCTGGCTGCATGCGGAGGCGGATCAGCAGATTCGACCGCTGACGAGACTGGCACAAATCTTCCGACCCAAACCCTGGCGAGCATGCGCACCTCGGAAAACAGCAACAATGGTCGCTGGATTCGTCCAACGCGCACGACTACCACGTTAGCGCCGACGACTTCGACCACGTCGACCAGCGCGCCTGCGACAACGACGTCGTCGCAGGCATTTACGACCACGACCAGTGCTGCCACCACGACGACCCGGCTGGCGACCACGACGACCCTGGCGCCGCTGCCGACCACGTCAACCCTGGCTGCGACCACCACTACCACCCGAGCGGCGACGACAACCACCACTGCTACCACGACCACGACGACCATCCCGGTCGCCGGCAGCACGGTCACTGCCGTGACTGTCCAGAATCCGGGCACCACTGCACAGAGCAACGTGCCTGTGACCTTCGGCCACGTATTCGCCGTCGGCCATGTCGGATCCGGCGAGACCCTGACCGGCAAACTGGCCGATGGCAGCGCCTTGCCGCTGCAAGTCGATGTCAAGGCGCGCCACGCCGATGGCTCGGTGCGCCACGCCATCATATCGGCCGTATTGCCGCAGCTGGCGGGTTCCCAGACCCAGACCATCAGCCTTGCCAAAACCGCATCGTCTGGGGCGTCGCCAGCGACATCGCCGACCACCCTGACCAATGCCGGTTTTACCGCCGGCGTGACTGTCACCATCGGCGGCACGACCTACAGCGCATCGGCCAGCGATCTGCTCAAGAGCGGTACTGTCACGACCTGGCTGTCGGGTCCACTGGTCAATGAATGGCTGGTTTCGGCGCCTTTGAAGACGGCAGGCGGCGTAGCGCATCCGCACCTGAGCGCGCGCTTCGCGATTCGCTCCTACGCCGGCCAGAACAAGGCCAAGGTCGATGTGATTGTCGAGAATGGCTGGGCTTACGAGCCGGGTCCGCAAGACTTTACCTATGATGTGCAAGTGCAGGTCGGCGGCCAGGCTGTGTATTCGCAAAATGCGCTGACGCATTACCACCACGCCCGCTGGCGCAAGTCGTTCTGGTGGGGAACTGCCCCGCAGACGCACGTCAAGCACAACACCGCTTATCTGATCGGCTCGCGCGCCGTGCCCAACTATGACCAGAGCGTGACTGTGTCCCAGGCTGCCCTGGCAAATCTGAAAAGCAGTTTTGATGCGGCGCCGAACGGGCCGATGGGTAACGGCATTGCCACGGCCTATATGCCTACCACTGGAGGGCGACTTGAAATTGGCCTCAATCCAGGTTGGGGCGCCATGACGATCTTGAGCATGGACAAGCGCGCCAAGGACGTGACCCTGGCCATGGGCGACCTGTCGGGCAGTTGGCCGACGCATTATCGCGACAAGGTCACCGGCCGTCCCATCAGCCTGGTGGATTATCCGAATATGACGCTGTATCCGGCTTCGGCAGATTCTTACAACGCGACGGCCAACCGGCAGGAAGCCATGCCGAATTGCGCAACGGTGTGCAACAACCCGAACGTGGTGGATGCGTCGCATCAGCCTGCGTTCAATTATCTTCCTTACCTGTTGACCGGGGAACATTATTATATGGAAGAGTTGCAGTTTTATTCGATGTGGAATGTCGGCGTCGGCAATCCTGTTTATCGTAATTTCGGCAATGGCCTGGTGCATTCGGACCAGGTCAGGGGACAGGCCTGGAGCTTGCGCAACATTGCAGATGCAGCGTATATCCTGCCGGATGCCGATCCCATGAAAGCCCATTTTGCGAGCATTTTGAATGCCAACATTGCCTGGTATAACAGCACTTACACCAACAACGCGGGGGCGAATCCTTTTGGCGTCCTGACCAACGGTTATGCGTATTCCTACAATAGCGAAACGGGCATCGCACCCTGGCAGGATGACTTCTTCACCTCCGTGATTGGTCGTGCGGCAGAACGTGGATTTGCAGGTGCGCCGGCCTTGCTGGCCTGGAAAGCAAAGTTTCCGGCAGGGCGCATGACCGACCCCGGATACTGCTGGATCATGGGCCCCATTTACGCCTTTAATCTGCGGCCGACCAATGCCAGCCCGCTTTATACGACTTTTGGCCAGGCGTACAAGGCCAGCACCAGCGCGGCGCTGCAGGCAACAGCTTGCGGCAGTGCTGCCATGGCAAGTGTTTTGCAAACCGACACTGCAACGCCGATGGTGGCTGGCGCCATGGTTGGCTATCCGACCTCACCGACAGGTTTTCCCGCCAACATGCAGCCTGCACTCGCGTATGCAAAGGATTCCGGGATTGCGAACGCCGCCAATGCCTGGAACATCTTCAGCCAGCGCCAGATGAAGCCGGATTATTCGGTGGAACCGCAATTCGCCATCGTGCCGCGATAGTCCGGCAATCAGCGTGCAGAAATACTGCATGCCGCCTTAGCGCCTGACCTGGATTGCATCCTGCAATTCCAGGTAGCGCGGCAGCCTGGGGCCGCCCAGCGCTACCGCGCGCGCGACGGCAGCAGAAGCTTCCCTGTGCATGCCCTCATCGAGCAGGGCCTGCGCCAGGTTGTTCCAGCCATCTGCATGGTCCGGATGAAATGACGTTAGCCGCCGATACGCTTGTACGGCGGCTTTTTTTTGGCCAAGCACATAGGCGGCGTTGCCGTTCCCGAGCAGGAGGCTTGCATGGTCCGGCCATCGTCCCAGGGCGGCAGCATAGGCAGACTGCGCCGCCGCCGGTGCATTGCGTTCCAGTGCCGCGGCCGCGGCCGCGATGGAATCGGCATCCGCAGTGGCCGGCAGGCGCGCGGGCGGCAGCAGCAGCATGGCCCAGTGGTCCGCGCGCGCCCAGGTCCGCTCAAAGGTGAACAGTGACATCTCCATATTCTGGGTGCGGCCGGAATGCAGCACCAGCATGTTGCGGTTGCGGTCGAAGCCGATGACCACGGCGTAATGCCACACAGGTGCAAAGGAAAATGACAGATTTTGCAGGACGATGACCGGATTGCCTGCAGCGACTTCCTGGAGCAAGGCATCGATGCCCGGCCTGATGCGGTAGCTCAGCATGCCATGGCGGCGACCGGCCGCAAGCATTTCCAGTTGCAGCGATCCCTGGCGGGCCGGCACGTAGACCTGGTCGACCAGCGACTCCGGCCGCAGAGGCGTGCCGGCAGCGCTGGCCGCCATGGCGAGCGCCGCCGGTCCGCATTGATAGTCTTCCTGGGGATAAAACGGTACGTTGGCAATTGCGGCGGTGGCAGGCAGCGTAGCGGGCCAGCGTTCCTGCAGCCCGCTCACCTGGGGCGTGGCACACCCGCCCAGCATCAATGCAAGGCAGGCCGCGGCCGCTGCAAGCGCAGGGGCACGGCAGCCTGCGTTTCGCTGCATCATCGAATCGAGCGGGTGAACGGAAATACTTTCGTCAGCCCGAGGATATCGGTCACCAGCAATACAATAAACACCGTAAACAAAATGCCCAGGATGTCGCCGCCCGCCGGGGCGTTGTCGATGCGCGCGGCCAGTTGTTGCACTTCCTGGTCCGACAGGGTGGCGATGCGTTCGATCGCTGCCTGCGGGTCGACGCCTTGAGCTTCGAGCGACTTGCGTACGTCGTCGCGTGAAAGGAAGCTGGCGACCCGGTCGCGTTCGCCGCTGGATCCCGAAGATGCCATGGCCTCTTCGGTCGTCACGATCGCAGCGAAGGCCTGCATTGGCATACTGAGGCTCGTGAGGCAGACGATCAACAGCGATGCGATATACGTCTTGAAATGGCTCATTGAATTCTCCCGGTTTTAGTAGGTGTCTGCCAGCAAGTGCAGCTCGGAAAATGACAGGCAAGTGCCCACTTTTACTGGATTGGGCGCAAGATGATTTGAGGTCGATCAATTCGGGAACGGCCCGCACCGCTGCGGTGTGGCATATTCCCCAAAGTCGCGTCTGCCTTTTCCGTCAAGTCTGTTTCTGCGCAAAAGTGCAGGCCATTTCCCCGCCCTATACTTTTGTATTTACAGGGATATATTCCGTTGTCGCCGCCGTGCCTTTTCGCATCGGCAAGGCGCATGCGCGACGCATGGAGGGTCCAAGATGGAAAATGGCGGGGTGACATTCAACCTGGCGCAGTCGGTGCATCACCACAGCCTGCTTCTGCCCCAGGCCATTGCGGTAGCCGCGGAAGGGCGCAGCCTGAGTTACGGCGAGCTTGCGGGACGGGCGGCGGCGCTTGCCGCGCAGCTGCAGAAGAGCCCGGCCTGGCATACGGCAGACGGCACGCCGCCACGTGTGGGCATTCTCGCCTCGCGCAGCGCCGACGCCTGCGTTGCGGTGCTCGGGGCAATGTGGGCGGGCGCCACGTACGTGCCGCTTGGCCTGAAACTGCCGCAAGAGCGCCTGCTTACCATCCTTTCGCTGTGCAATCTTGCAGCCATCGTCGCCGACGAGGAGGGCGCCAGGCTGTTGAATAAAGAAGTGCTGCAAGCCGCGCCGCCGCTTGTCTGCATCCTGAAGCCGGAGCAGGAAGGTTGCCCCACCGGCGCGCAACAGCGCCCAGCCCCCATGCAGGCCAGCGATACGGCTTACATCATCTTCACATCAGGTACCACCGGCGTGCCCAAGGGCGTGATGATTTCGGCCGGCGCGGCGCGCCACTATATCCGCACAATGACGGCATTGCTTGCGCTGCAGCCGTGCGACCGGATTCTTGAAACCTTTGAGCTGACGTTCGACGTCTCGGTACAAAACATGTTCTGCACCTGGGAAGCCGGCGCGTCGTTGCATGTGCTGCCAGCGGCGCGGGTGATGAACGCGGTCAGGTTCGCGCGCGACAGCAGCCTGACGGTGTGGCTTTCCGTGCCATCGCTGGTGGCCATGCTGCGGCAGGTGAAGGCGCTCGGGCCGGGCGTATTGCCCGCGCTGCGCATGACCGTCTTCGGCGGCGAGCAGTTGCCCAAAGGCGTCGTGGATACATGGCGAGCCGCTGCACCCGCCAGCGCCATCTATAACCACTATGGTCCCACCGAAGTGACGGTGTGCAGCCTGGTCCAGCTGATCGACGAGCCGATTCCCCTGATGCCGGGACGCGATGTGGTGGGCATCGGCACGGCGCTGCCCGGCACCGAAGCCGCAGTGCTGGATGCCGACGGCAATCCGGTTGCGGATCATTGCACAGGCGAGCTGGCGCTGGCCGGCGTGCAACTGGCGACAGGCTACCTGGATGCGCCGGAACTGACCGCGGCACGGTTCCCGACCTTGCAAGGCAAGCGCTGGTATCTCACGGGCGACCTTGCCATGCGCGATGGTTCCGGCATTTTTCATTGCATCGGCCGCATGGATAACCAGATCAAGGTCCTGGGACATCGGGTGGAGCTCGAGGAAATCGACTCGCACTTGCGCATCGTCGCCGATGCCGACATGGCGGGCACGGTTGCCTGGCCATCGGTGGATGGGGCGGCGCAAGGCCTGATCGCCTTCGTCTGCGCACGGATCATCGACGAAGCGCAAACCATCCACGCGCTGAAGGCGCGCCTGCCGCACTACATGATCCCAAGCCGGATCATACCCCTGGAAACCATGCCCTTGAATGCCAACGGCAAGGTCGACCGCAAGGCATTAAAGCTCCTCCTTGAAACAAGGGTGCATGATGTCCGATCCCGTCCTGATTGACGAGTCGATTGGCAAAGTCGATGGCCAGCGCGCGCCTGTCCGCCAGCTGCGCGACATTTGGGCCATCGACCAGCGCCAGCCTGTGGTGCGCCTGGCACAGTCGCCGGTCGGCAAGCTGGTGTTGGTGGCACTTTTTTCTGCCTTTGCCAAGCTGGCAGGCATACCCGTTTCCCTTTCCGTGGTCGCGGCGGCATTCGCCTTCCTGCCGCGATACCGCAACGGTATCGTAGTTGCGGGCGCCATGCTGGCGATGGCCTGGCATCCCAACGTGGCGCTCGAGGGCATCAACGAAATCCTGTTCCAGCAAGGGGTTCCTTCCAGGCTCGCCCCGCTGCTGAAAGCGCTTGCGCTGGTCGCGTACTTTGCCTGCGCCCTGGGCGTGCTGGTGCTGGTACGGCGGGACAAGACGCTCTTTGTTGCGCGCCGGCCGGTAACGAGCCTGCTGGGGGCGCTAGCGCTGCTGTGCCTACTCGGCAGCTCGCCATTCATCACGGGCCTGCCGCGCGTGGCCTTGTGGGCATTCGTGATCGTCTTTGCCGCATTCATGTGGTTTTTTGCCTACGCGGTCGTGGACCAGCGTTCGCGTGAACGCAGTCCGCTGCTTTTCCAGATGGGGATACTGCATCCCTTCTGGGGTTCTTCTTCGACGCCATTCGGCAAGGGGGCGTCGTTCCTGCGCAAGCATCAGGCCAGGACGCCCGAAGAACTTGCCGTCACCCAGGTCAAGGGTGTGAAACTGCTGATATGGGCGCTGCTGCTCGGGCTGATCGGCAATGCCATCGATGCGATATTCGGCGTTCATCTCGGCATCCCCAGGGCAGAACTTGCTTACGCGACGTTCATGGCAGGCAAGCCTTACCCGGTCCTGGTGAATTGGGGCAGCCTGATCTGGGGAACTATCACCAGCGCCATCACCATCGCCGTATGGGGACACAAGATCGTTGCGCTTGCGCGCCTGGCTGGCTACCGTCTGCCGCGCAACACATGGCGGCCGCTGGAAGCGCGCACCCTCGCGGAATTCTGGAATCGCTACTATTACTATTTCAAGGAAATGCTGGTCGAGTTCTTCTTTTTTCCCACCTTCCTCAAGACCTTCCGCAAGCATCCGCGCCTTCGGGTGTTTTTTGCGACCTTCATGGCAGCCGGCGTCGGCAATGCGCTGTATCACTTCATCAGGGATATCAAATATGTCGCGCTGCAGGGACCGCTTATGGCTGGCGAAAGCTTTGTCAGCTACCTGTTTTATTGCGTCGTGCTGGCGCTGGGCATCGGGATTTCCCAGGCCAGGCAAACTGCCGGGCGCAAGCCATCGACGACATTCCTCGGCACCTTGTGGTCGGTGCTGTGTGTCTGGGGATTTTTCGTTTGCCTGCATGTCTTCGGTGACGAAGCGCGGACGTTTCCGCTACGTGATCGCCTAGCTTTTTTTGCCAGCCTCTTTGGATACTCATGATGGACGACTCCGCCAAACTAAAATTGCGCCAGTTTTTGATGGAAAGCCTGATCGATGCCGGCGATCGCCATGACTTTGCCGACGACAGCTCCCTCTTCGTTAGCGGACGGCTCGATTCCCTGTCGATGACGAAGCTGGTGATGTTCCTGGAAGACGTATTCGACATCGATTTCGGCGACGTTGACTTCGATGTCGAGATGATCGATTCATTCAACGATATTCAGGCGTTTGTCCGCAGTGAAAGGGCCCGGCTGTCCTGAAAGGATAATGCGCACGAATAAAAAATGCTGTCGGGAAATTTTACAGTGGCCCCGGGCGTGATTTCTAAGTCATTGATAATTAATAATATTATTTCCTGGAATAATTCTTGCTAATTGGTAATTAATGCAAGTTGCATGGGCTATTCACGGGGAGAATAATATGGGATTCAAAAAGATTGCACTGATGTTGGTCGCAGCAGCCGGTTTCGCGATGGGCACTGCCCAGGCGACTGTGTATAGCTCGCAAGCTGCTTTCGAGGCCGTCAATCCGGGTCTGGCGACGGTGAGTTTTGAAGGCATCTCCGCGAACATTACCCATTTCGCCTCGCCGTACACGGTCGGTGGCGTTTCGTTTTCCAGTTCCAACAATGCCGTACTCGACCAGAGCTTCTGGACCTCGCCGTTCGATCATTTCATCGTTGACACCTTCGCTGCGCCGCTGACGCTGAGCTTTGCCGACGCCAGTCAATTGGGCCTGCGTGTTTCTTCGGGCTACCAGGGCACATCCGGCGCGCTGAACTTCGCCTTGCTGGATGACGGTAACACCGTATATTCGGGCAGCGCGACCATCGCCGGCCTGGACGTATTCAGCTTCATCGGTTTCGATGGTTTCGGCTTGTTCGATACCCTGGTGATTTCCACCACTAACAGCGGCCAGTTCATCGGTGTTGGCGAAGTCCAGTACGGTGCTGCCGTGCCGGAACCTGCATCGCTGGCGCTGCTGGGCCTGGGCCTGTTCGGCTTTGCCGCAGCACGCCGTCGCAAGCAGTAGTCTGCTGCGCGCACATCGAAAACCCGCTTCGGCGGGTTTTTTTATGGCCGCGCCTTCGGTGCCGGGTGATGCGGTGTGGGGTTCCGGGAATGCCTATATACTTCAAGGCATGTGTGTTGCAAAGGTTCCCTATGACTGCCCGCTTGAAAATCGATTTTGTCTCGGATGTGTCGTGCCCCTGGTGCATCATCGGGTTGCGTTCTCTGCAGCAGGCGCTTGATAGCGTCGGCAAGGAAGTGGCGGCTGAACTGCATTTCCAGCCATTCGAGCTGAACCCGGCAATGGGCGCGGAAGGGCAGGACCTGAACGAACATCTGGCCGAGAAATACGGCATGCCGCCCGAGCAACTGGCGCAAAACCGTGAAGCGATCCGTGCCCGCGGGGAGGCTGTCGGCTTTACCTTCAACATGGACAAGCGCAGCCGCATCTACAATACGTTCGATGCGCACCGGCTGTTGCACTGGGCCGGGCAGGAAGGCAAGCAGCTGGCGCTCAAGCGTGCGCTGTTCCAAGCCTATTTCACGCAGGGCGAAAATCCCGGCGCCGCCGACGTGCTGGTCCGCCTGGCCGGCGAGGTGGGGCTCGATACCGTTCGGGCACATGAGATCCTGGCGTCCGACGACTATGCCGCAGAAGTGCGGCAGCAGGAAGCTTTTTACCAGCGTCAGGGCATCCATTCGGTGCCCTCCATCATCATCAATGACCGGCACTTGATTCAGGGTGGACAGCCGGCCGAAGTATTTGCGCAGGCATTGCGGCAGATTGCCGCGGCCGGCTGATCGATCAGGCCGCCGGCTTTTTGCCCATCGCTTCGCCCAGGCGAATGGTGCGCGCGGCAGTCCATTCGGGGTTGAATGTCATGGATCCCTGCGGGAACAGCATCACCACGGTGGAGCCGAGCAGGAAGCGTCCCATTTCCTCGCCTTTTTTCAGGACGATCTGCCGCTCGTCGTAACGCCATTCGCGCACCCTGGCCGAACGTGGCGGGTTGACCAGGCCATGCCAGACGGTCGCCATGCTGCCGACGATGGTGGCGCCAACCAGCACCAGTACGAACGGTCCGTGCGCCGATTCGAACACGCACACCACGCGCTCATTGCGTGCGAAGAGCCCCGGCACGCCGCGTGCCGTCGTCGGGTTCACCGAGAACAGCGCCCCCGGCACATAGATCATGCGCGTGAGCGTGCCGTCGCAGGGCATGTGGATGCGGTGGTAATCGCGCGGGCTGAGATACAGAGTGGCAAAGCTGCCATGATCGAACTGCGCCGCCAGGGCGCTGTCGCCGCCGACCAGTGCGGTGGTCGAATAGCGATGGCCCTTGGCCTGGAAAATCTGGTCCTGTTCGATGGCGCCGAACTGGCTGATGGCGCCGTCGACGGGGCAGATGAAATCGGCATCGGCCAGCGGGCGGGCATCCGGACGCAGCGCGCGCGTAAAGAAGTCGTTGAAGCTCGCGTAGCTTGCCAGGTCGGGGTTGAGTGCCTCGCTCATGTTGACGTTGTAGCGGCGCACGAACCAGCGAATCAGCTGGGGCGTGAAGCGCGGGTCCTGGGCACCAGCGACCCGTCCGGCGAATGTCGTCAGCGCCTGCTTGGGCAGGAGATATTGGTGTAATACGGAAAAGCGCTTGGGCACGGCCAACCTCACGGCAAAGAATTGGGGGTGATTATAGCGTTCCAGGCGCTGGCCGAGATACAGCCAAATGGGGCTGGATGGCCAGTTTTGTCCATTCGGAGAGCCGGTTTCCGGTAATTGGCTCTGCTGAATCAGGCTCCCGGTACCATGATCACCACGCGGCGCTGCTGCGCGCCTTATTGTTCCGCAAGTCTGCCGCCAAGCGCAAGCAGGAGGTCCGCGCCGTTTCCGCGCCAGGCGCTGCCATGCATGCAGGCCAGCGTCGTGGGGGATTCACGCGCAAGATTGTCGAGCAAGGCCCCTGCATGTGTCGAGTACGAGAAATAATCCATGTTTTTGCGAAAGGCTTCGCTGGGCTCCAGGATGTCGCCCTCGGTCAGGGCGACTTCGCCAGTGCCGCCCTGGGTGAAGAGATCTCCGCAAAACATCGTCCGCGTCGTGGTATCCATCAAATATCCGGTTTCCCAGCCGTGCGGCAAATGCGGCGCATCGAGCCATTTGAGTGCATGCTTTCCCAGCGAGATTTCCTCGCCATCGGCCATGGCCCGGGCGGGCCGGTCGGCGACATCGTTGACTGACACGAGCGCTGCGATACGGCCGCACAGCGGTATCGATTGCGGCGCGGCTGCCAGCCATTCATTCAGCGAGCCGCACTCGTCCGCTTCGAAATGCGATAGCGCGACGAATTGCAAGCGACTGATGGGCATCACGCTTTCCACCGCTTCGCGCACCAGCGGGAACATTTTTCGCGGACCCGTATGAAACAGCAATGGCTGGTCATCCAGAACAAGATATTGATTGAACGAGAATCCGCCCGGGATCTGCGCCAGGCCGGTATTGATGCGATAGATGCCGTCGGCGATTTCGTGAACATTTGTCCCGGAAGATGCATTGGTGATCGCCATGTCAGCCTCCTGCGCGCGAGACGGTATCTGTCTTCCTGCCTTTTAATGCAACAACGAAGACGAATCCAGGTTCGTGTCCTGGAATAAAGAATCCCTCGGCAGGAAAGCGGCCCGGCCTGCGGCAGTGTCATTGTATTCCTGGAACTTGATAATCTTTCCGTCTTGAATGGTAAACACATGTACCCACGGGCTGTCATAACTTTGCCCCGTGGCTTTGACAATCCACTTGCTATTTCCTGTCACAACGACTTTATCTCCTTCGGCAATAACGTCCTGCGGTTCGAATAACTCAGCTTCTTGCGCACTGTCCATTTCCATGAAAAATTCTGCGACTTCCTGCTTGCCGTGATGGTTGCCCGAGAAAGGCACAAACTCCACAGGCGAACCAATCCATTCAATGTCGTCGGAAAATAATTGAAGCAATTCCTGAATATCGCCTGCCTGGAATAATTCGTATCCACGCAAGACCATTTGCTTGTTTTGTTGGCTGTCCATGATTTTCACCTTCAGTCTGCTGTACCGGTTTCAATGCCTGAACTTCAAGATAGGTCGCCATTGCGGAGAACAGTTGAGACGTGTCAAATCGAACAAGAGGCATGCGGTGATATTCACTGGACGCATGCCTGCCATCATCAATCTAAACTGGAATATTTTTCCTGGGAGTACATACTTAAAACAAGCCAGATGGCTTTTCAACGAGAGGAAAAAATGTCTATCCTGCATGTACCCCACTACTCACATCATGATCTGCATGGCAGCATCCGAGTAAGCCTGGAGAAAGCACTCCATGCCGTGGTGGCTGCACTGACAGCTGTCACACCGGCTGCAAAGCGCAGTGAAGCGCCTGCCGCTGCGCGCAAGCAAAAAGATATTCGCGCACTGCTGAGCCTGGCAAGCCGCCATGAGGACGTGAGCCCGAGCCTGGCTGCCGAATTGCGCTTCATCGCTCGCCAGTAACACCCGGCTTATTGTTGACTGCGCTGTAATGTGACGGTCTTCTGCATTTCCAGGAGTTCCGCCGGCCAGTTGCTTTTGATGTAAGCCAGTACTGCAATAATCTCCTCTTCCGAAAGCACTTTGCCGTATGCCGGCATGTCGCTTTCATAGCCTTCCGGCGCGGTCTTGCCCGGAACCAGGCCATTTTTCACGATCTCGATGAGCACGGCATCCGGGTGATGCCAGGTATGGCCCGTCTGGTCGTGCGGGGGCGCAGGCAGGCGTCCATTGGGCAGGCGCTGGCGCCACGCCGGTTGTCCTTCCAGCCTCGTGCCATGGCATGCGGCACAGTGGGCGTCATAAATCGCCTTGCCCTGCGCAACGCGTTGCGCGCTTGACGGGCTGATGAAGGCCTGGGACTGTCCTTCCCGTTCGCCACCAAAATACAACAGGGCCGCGGCCCCGATCACCAGCACGCCTGCTGCAACGGCGACAGCGTATTTTTTGGACATGTCTTAGCGTGCCTGCGGCGTAGCCGGGGTGGTTTGGCCATTCGGGCGCGGGTAGGGCAGCACGACTGCCAGGCTTGCCACGCAGGCGACCAGCATGATGGTCATCAGCGGCGCAATCGAGCGGCCATCCATGAAGGGCGCCGCCGCCTGGGTGCCAAGCGCGCCTGCCACCAGCACCGCCAAGGTCAGCAATGCCGAGGCCCGGCCCATCTGTGCCGGCGGCAGGGCCAGCACTTCGCTGAAGGTCGCCGGGCCGCGGATCGCCAGGCCCGCGCAAAACGCGCTCCAGAAAATCGCCAGGCCGGTAAACGACAATGGCATGAAAAAGCTTAGTGCGAGCATGGCCGCGCACACCAGCGCCTGCAGCCAAGCGCCGAGCTGGATGGTGTTGCCCACGCCAAGGCGCTTGCTGATGCGGCCTGCCTGGCTTGCCCCCGCAATGAAGCTGGCCACGCCCACCACCTGCAGCATGGAAAACGCCGATGGCCCCAGCCCCAGGGCATTGACCACCAGTTGCGGTGCACTGGCCACGCACGCCAGCATCGCGCCGAAGCTCAGCGCATGCGAAACGGTCAGGCGGCGAAACTTGCTCGTGCCAAGCACTGCGGCATAGGAGGCATTGACGGTGCGGTCCAGTCCCGGCAACTCGCGCGGCGTGACGCGCACGACGAACGGCAGCACCAGCAGTGTCAGGCCGCCAATGACCCAGAAGGTGCCGCGCCAGCCGGTGTAACCCAACAATGCGGCGCCCAGCACTGGCCCGGCAGCCGGAATGATGGCTTCGACCATGCTGATGGTCGCCACGCCGCGCACCGCATCCGCATCCGACAGGGTAGCCCGCACCACGCTCGGCGCCACCACCATCGCGGCGCCGGCCGCCACGCCCTGGATCAGGCGCATCAGCAGCAGGAATTCAATTGTCGGCGCCAGGGCGCAGCCCAGGCTGGTGGCAACCAGCATCCAAATGCCGATCTGCACCGAATGGCGTGGACCGAGTCGCGTCAGAGCTTCGGCCCACAACAATTGCGATGCTGCCAGCCCGGCCAGGAAGAGGGCGATGGTGGCTTGCGCCAGAGTGACATCGACGCCGAACGACGCCTGCAGGTTTGGTACCGCCGGCAGATAAAAATCCATGGCAAGCATGCTGGCGCCGGTAACGAGCGACAACGGCAGGACGGTTCTGATGGAATTGGCGGACACGGGCAGGACCCTTGATTGATATGAATACGGCATGATAATCCAGAATAATGACAAGTCCCGGATGCTTGATCGAATATACTATTGGCACAAAAGAGCCCGGCCCTAAAATAATTTTCCGGGACAAAAAGGGAGATACCAGATGCATTTTCTGATTGCGCTTGCCGTCCTCGTCGCGCTGGTTTATTTGATTTCAAAAATGCTGCAGTCCCGTGGCGCTGCCAATCGTGACGCAAGCGATGCCATGCCAGGCCATGCCGGCACGGACGTTGCTGGATTGGAGGTGGCATTCATTTCAGGCGGCAAACTGTTTTATAAGGCCAGGAATGGCGACGTCGGCCAGATCCATAGCCCCTACATCCAGGAAATTGCCGACCGCTCGGAACGGCAGAAAGAGCGCCACGCCTGGAAGCAAAACACCAGCTTTGAAATATCGGCCTTCGGCGGCAGAAAGCAGTTCGAACCGGATGGTGTCCGGATTGTGATGGCGTCGGCGCAGTTCGATGGCAACAAATCGCTTGTCTATTGCCTGAAGGATGAAGGTTTCGGCGGCCTGTTTGCCTATGACCTGGAATCCAGGCTTGAACAGCGCCTGCTCCACAAGCAGCATCTTTCGCTCGGCGACCTCAACCTCGACCCCGTGCGCGGAAAAATACTTTGCACATCGTCGTCCAAAAGCGGCATCGCCAATATTGCGATGCTCAATAGCGACGGCAGCAGCTTCCGGGAACTGACCGGCGGCGATACGTTCGACTCTTCGCCCGCGTGGATTCCCGGCGAAGACGATGAAATCCTCTATCAATCGGCGGGCCTCGCACGCGGGCCGGACGGGTATCTGATCGCCCAGGGACATGCCACGATCCAGTTGCTGAACATGCAGTCCGGCAGCGTCACGCCCATCATGGACGATGCACGCTACGATTTTCTTCAGCCACGTGTCTGCGCCAGGGGCAACCTGCATTTCATTCGCCGGCCCTTTGAAACGCCGAAGTACGGGCCGGATAAACTGTTGATCGATACGCTGCTGTTCCCGTTCAGGTTGCTGCGCGCGATATTCCATTACCTGAATTTCTTTTCGCTGATGTATAGCCGCAAGCCGCTGACCGGCGCCACGGGCCCGGCCGTCAAGGCCGACCTGAAGGATATCGTGTTAAAGGGGAAGCGGATCGATGCGGAAAAAGCGCTACGCTCGGGAATGAAAATCAATGGCGTCCCGTCCCTGGTGCCGTCGTCATGGCAATTGGTCCGCAGGACGCCGCGAGGCGACGAAAGCGTCCTGGCGTCCCATGTCGCGTCGTATGACATGACCCCCGAGGGCAAGATCGTTTATTCCAACGGCAGCGGCGTGTTTCTGCTGGACGCAGAGGGCCAATCGACCCTCATCCTGAAATTCGACCTGGTCGACGATGTGATCGTTCGCGGGCCTGCTCCTCAGACGATTGCAGCGACGGAATTGCAGGCGTGAGGCGCGTCGGCCTCATGCATTGGAGAGGTTGATTCCCGCAAGCTGTCCAAGCAGCCGGGAAAAAGCGTCCATCTGATTGCCAGGCACGCTCTGCGTGGCTTCCTGGCTGATCGATTCGACGGCGACCATCGCATCCGCCAGCAACCGCTGGCCCGCTTCGGTGATGCTCGCATACCCGACACGGGCATCGCGCGGATCGGGCTGCCGCGCGACCAATCCAAGTTTTTCCAGCGGCAGCAATGTGCGCGTGACGCCAGACGCGGTCAGGCCAAGACGCTCGGCCAGGTCAATGCGGCGCAATCTGCTTCCTGGCGCGCGCTGCAGGTGAAACAGCACCATGAAATCGCTAAAGCTCAATCCATGCAGGTTCGACAGCGCATTGTCCAGCCGGCGCATCAGCACGGCATGGGCGCGGGCGAGCCGCAGGCAAAACTCCAGCGAGGGACCTGCTGCAATGGCGGCCTGCGCCACGGGGTGTGCCGTATTATCCATTTGCTGTTTCTCCCGAGATGACGGTCGTGCTGCAGAGTTCCTGTGCACCTGGCCGTTCGAAATAATTTTCCATGGCTTCAAACATCGCCGGTGTCACTTCAAAGGTATAGGTTTCGCCTTTGTCCTGGTTGCGCTGCAGGGTGCGCTGCCAGCGCAGGTCGCGCGCCATCGCCCACGCAAGATCCATTGCCGCAGGCCTGTCGTCACCGAACAGGGTCTGCATCCATTCATCGATGGCAAATCGGATGGCATTCCTGTCGGCGGCAAGCGTGCGCGCATAAGTCGATTTCCCGGCGCCGACCGGTCCATAGACAAGGTAAGCTGTCTGCATGTGTGTCATGGTAATTTAATTGATAGATATTTGAGTAATCAAGTATATATCAATTTTATAAACCCTGGAATGTTTTACCTGCCCCCGATAGAGTAGAGGCTTTTGCCGGCATTAAAGATAGAGGATGCAGCAGCAGAATGAATACAGACGTTTTGATTGTCGCGGCGCTCAGGGACGAGACGAAGAATCACTTCGAAGACCTGGGCATACCTGTCCTTTACACCGGTATCGGCAAAGTCAATGCCGCTTATTGCCTGACGCTTGAACTGGCGCGATTGAAAGCCCAAGGCCGGCTTCCGCGCGCCGTGCTCAACTTCGGCACAGCCGGCAGCCCGGTTTTCACGACGCATGAACTGGTGGAATGTACGCGGTTTGTTCAGCGCGACATGGATTTGTCGCCGCTGGGCTTTGCACGCGGCGTTACGCCCTTTGAAGACACGCCGATCGTCCTGGAAGTGCCCAAGCGCCTGCATGGGCTGGCAACGGGAATTTGCGGCACCGGCGATAGCTTTGAAACCGCTGCCGCGAAGGTGCAATGCAATGTCGTTGACATGGAAGCCTATGCGCTGGCCAAGGTGTGCTACCTGGAAGGCTTGCCATTCCTGTCAGTGAAATACATTTCCGATGGCAGCGACCACAATGCCCATAACGACTGGAACGAAAACCTCCATCGCGCCGCATCCGGTTTTATCGCGATATATGCCGAAGCGCTCAAGAGGATCTGAGCCGCGCCAGTATCGGCCAGTTGTCATATGACGAACAGCAAGCGGTGATCTGCCGGAAAAATTCCAACTTGCGCACCACCGGATAGTAGCCACCGTCGTCTTAAATCCAGAAAATTCCTTGTTTTTCAAAGGCTTGAGCGCGTCCTTTGATGCGTTTCAATGCTTGGCACGCGCCATGCCTTGTTCCTTTCGTGCCCACACCATTTCCGGTGGGGCTCCTCGCTTACTTCAATGATCAAGGAATGACGAAATGAACATGCACACTATTGCCATTGCCAGGGCGGGGAAACCCCAGCACCATGGCGCGACCCTGAAAACCCGTCTGTCGCTGGCTGCGCTGCTGCTGGCAACTGCCACGGCTGCAGTCCATGCGGAAAACACGGGAAAATCGACCCAGCCGCTCACCGTGGACAAGACCATCACGCTCTGGACCAGCAACAACAATACGGTGCCGGTCTGCTGGGAAACCGCTGGCTATGACCGGGAAAAGAAAATCGTCAAGGAAGCAGTCCAGGGTACCTGGGAGTTTCATGCGAACCTGAATTTCAATGGCTGGGACACCACGTGCCCCACGGACGGCGATGCCCAGCATGTGCGCATGCGCATCGATGCGTATGGCAAGGAAAACTCGGGTGCGCAAGGCAGCGCGCCGGTGTTCGGCACAGGGGCGTTGAGCAAGGCGGCCGACAAGCGCGCCGGCATCATCTTCCAGTTCAATCCCGACGGCACGGCCAAGCAGAGCCGGGTCGAATATGTGGCGGTCCATGAATTCGGCCATGTGCTGGGCTTCATGCATGAGCAGGATGGCCCCGGCAACGTGGAAGGGACGGAACACTGCAACAAGACCACGGGCACCGGCGACAATGCCAAGCCGGTGACCGAGTATGACCGCGACTCGATCATGAATTACTGCAATAAGTTCGGCAATTCGCGCGGCGACCTGAGCGACGTCGATATCAAGGGCGCGCACGATGTGTATGGCGTGCGCCGGCAAAACCTGGCGTCGCGCAATTCCTGCTCTTCCGCCTTGACGAAGCAGGCGGTTTCGCTGGCCGCGCCCTGGAATGACGGCGGCTACACCACCGTTGCCGTGTTCCCGTCCGACCGCACCAAGTTCCTGTATCACTCGCAATGGAACGTCAAGGATGGCGGCTGGGGCGACAACGTCAGGTGGATGTCGGGCGATTTCAACGGCGATGGCTTGAATGACATTGCAGCGGCCTGGAACAATGGCGGCACCAACGTGCTGACGATGCGCCAATCCAACGGCAGCGGCTTTGCCCATGTCCATTGGCTGGTCAATGCCGGCGGCTGGATGGATAGCACGGTGTGGCTGCCAGGCGACTTCAATGGCGATGGCAAGACCGATGTCGCGGGCGTGTGGAACAATGGCGGCAGCGTCTCGATTGCAGTGTACCTGTCGGACGGCACGAAATTCCCTGGCTGGGCGCAATGGAGCGACAAGGATGGCGGCTGGATGGATAACGCCAAATGGGTGGCCGGTGACTTCGATGGCGACGGCCGCACGGATATCGGCGCAGCCTGGAACAACGGCGGCCACACCACCCTGACCTTGCGGCGCTCGACGGGCAGTGCATTCATCCACGAACACTGGCTGGCTGATGCTGGCGACTGGACCGAGTCCGGCACCTTCGTGGCCGGTGACTTCAACGGCGACAGCCGCGCCGATATCGTCCGGCTCTGGGAAGACCTGGGCAAGACCTCGAGCCAGGTGTATCTCTCCAGCGGCACGCAATTCCAGGCGCCGGTGGCGTGGACCACGCGCGACGGCGGCTGGGGCTCGGAAGTGAAGTGGACTTCAGGCGACTTTGACGGTGATGGACGCACAGACCTGAACGCCACCTGGAACAATGGCGGCACCAATGTCCTGACGGTACGGCGATCGACCGGCAGCGCCTTCAGCGCCGCGCACTGGTCCACCAATGCCGGTGGCTGGATGGATTCCACGGCTTGGTGCGCAGGCAAGTTCAACTAAGGCCAGCGCCGGAAGTCATAACAAAGCCCGCGCTCTCCACCGGAGAATCGCGGGCGACGCCCCTTCTGCGCGCGCAACCAGACTCACGCCTCCAGCGTTGCCTCCATGGTGATTTGCGCCTTCAGGAGCTTGGAAACGGGACAGCCTGTCTTGGCCTTGTTGGCGATTTCTTCAAACTTGGCCTGGTCTGCATTGGGGATTTTTGCCGTGACGCGCAAGTGGCTTTTCGTGATTTCAAAGCCCTCACCGACTTTTTCCAGTGTAACGTCGGCGTGCGTTTCGATTTTTTCCGCGGTCAGGCCTGCCTCGCCCAGCATGAGCGACAGCGCCATCGAAAAGCAGCCGGCGTGGGCAGCGCCAATCAATTCTTCCGGATTGGTGCCGGGGCCGTCTTCGAAGCGCGCCTTGAATCCATAGGGCGCTTCATTCAAGACGCCCGTTTCAGTGGAAATCGTGCCGCCGCCGTCCTTGATGCCGCCACGCCAGATTGCCCATGCTTTCTTGATCATCGTTACCCTCCGGTTAGTTTGGTTGAGACAAGCCGTGCCCGTGAAAATTGCAGTTTCCTGAAATCACGTCGACTGACGCCCTTGATTATGCAGAGGCCGCCATTGCCTTGGTCTGCGCCGCGACAGATGAACTAATGATTGCATCGATGGCTCCGAGATATAGATAGGCAGCAAGCTGAAAAATCTTGCCCGGAGTCACAATATGAAAAAAAACGAAGACAAGCATACTTTGCATGCTCCCGGTCAAACCCGTGCCGGCTTTGTGCATGTCCGTGGCGCGCGCGAACATAACCTCAAGAATGTCGATGTCGATATTCCCCGCGATGCCCTTGTGGTATTTACCGGAATTTCCGGCTCCGGGAAGTCGTCGCTTGCCTTCGGCACGCTGTATGCCGAAGCCCAGCGCCGCTATCTGGAATCGGTTTCGCCCTATGCGCGGCGCCTGTTCCATCAGATGCCCGTGCCGGAAGTCGATGCGGTCGATGGCTTGCCGCCGGCTGTGGCATTGCAGCAGCAGCGCGGCACCCCGACGACGCGCTCCTCTGTCGGCAGCGTCACGACGCTGTCGAATTCCCTGCGCATGCTGTACTCGCGCGCCGGCGACTATCCGCCCAGGCAGCCGCTGTTATACGCAGATGCCTTCTCTCCCAACACCGCCGATGGCGCATGCACGCAATGCCATGGCCTGGGCCGCATCTATGAGGTGACCGAGAAGTCGATGGTGCCTGACGATACGCTGACGATTCGCGAGCGTGCCGTGGCGGCCTGGCCGCCCGCCTGGCATGGCCAGAACCTGCGCGATATCCTGACCACGCTGGGCCATGACATCGATCGCCCATGGCGGGAGTTGCCAAAGAAAGACCGCGACTGGATCCTTTTCACCGATGAACAGCCCGTCGTGCCCGTCTATGCGGGCTTCACCCGCCAGGAAGTCAAGCAGGCGCTCAGGCAAAAAATGGAGCCCAGCTATCAAGGCACCTTCACCGGCGCGCGCCGGTATGTCTTGCATACGTTTGCCAATACCGAAAGCGCGGCGATGAAGAAGCGGGTGGCACAGTACATGGTCAGCAGCGAATGTCCGGCGTGCGGGGGCAAGCGCCTGCGGCGCGAAGCCTTGTCAGTGAAGTTTGCGGGTTACGATATCGCCGATATCTCCAGGTTGCCGTTAATGCGCCTTGCCGAATTGATCAAGCCGTATGAAGAGGGCAGGGTGCGCGGCTGGGAAAAGCTTGCAGCACGTCATCCGGAAAAAGCGATCGTGACCCAACGCATCGCGCAGGACGTGGCAGCCCGCCTTGCCGTTTTGCTTGAGCTGGGATTGGGGTACCTGACGCTGGAACGCAGCACGCCCACGCTCTCTCCGGGCGAGTTGCAGCGGCTACGCCTGGCAACCCAGGTGCGCTCGAACCTGTTCGGCGTGGTGTATGTGCTGGACGAGCCTTCCGCCGGCCTGCACCCGGCCGATAGCGAGGCGCTGCTGCATGCGCTCGGCCGCTTGAAAGCTTCCGGCAATTCGTTGTTCGTGGTGGAGCACTCGCTCGATGTCATGCGGCATGCGGACTGGATCGTCGATGTCGGCCCTGGCGCCGGCAAGGATGGCGGTGCGATACTCTATAGCGGCCCGCCGCAAGGCTTGCGCGACACAACGGCATCGCACACGCGCCGTTACTTGTTCGTGGAGGAAAAATCCGCCACGCGCACGCCGCGCCAGGCAAAAGACTGGCTGCGTCTGGAAGGGGTGTCGCGCAATAACCTGCATCGGCTGGACGTGGCCTTTCCGCTCGGCGCGCTCACCAGCGTGACAGGCGTCTCCGGTTCGGGAAAATCCAGCCTGGTCAGCCAGGTGTTGGTAGAGCTGGTGGGGGCGGCCCTTGGGCAGGCATTGCCGGTGGAAGCCGAGGATGAGGAGCCGTTCGATCGACTGGAGAAAGCCGATCCCGGCGTTACCGAAGGACGCATCGCCGGCGGGATGGAAGCGATCCGGCGGCTGGTGCGGGTCGATCAAAAGCCGATCGGCCGCACACCGCGTTCCAACCTGGCCACGTATACCGGGCTTTTCGATTACGTGCGCAAGCTTTTTGCCGCGACAAAAACATCGCGCGCGCGCAAATACGATGCCGGGCGATTCTCGTTCAATGTCGCCAAGGGACGCTGTGAGCACTGCGAAGGCGAAGGCTTTGTCATGGTCGAGCTTTTGTTCCTGCCGAGCGTCTATGCCCCTTGCCCAACCTGCCACGGGGCGCGTTATAACGCCAGGACCCTGGAGATTGCCTACCGGGACAAGAACATCGCCGATGTACTGAGCATGACGGTGGATGATGCCTGGGCCTTCTTTGCCGACGAGCCGGCAATCCATCGCTCGCTTTCAATGTTGCGGGAAGTGGGCCTGGGGTATCTGCGTCTCGGCCAGCCGGCAACCGAGTTGTCCGGCGGCGAAGCCCAGCGCATCAAGCTGGCAACCGAACTGCAGCGCGCAACGCGCGGCAATACCCTTTATATTCTGGACGAGCCGACCACCGGTTTGCATGCCGCCGATGTGGAAAAGCTCATCGTTCAGCTCGATGGGCTGGCCGAGGCCGGCAATACCGTGGTCGTGGTGGAGCACGACATGCGCGTGGTCATCGCCAGCGACTGGGTCATTGATATCGGCCCAGGTGCCGGCGAAGAAGGCGGCAAGGTGGTTGTGGCCGGACCACCGGCGAACGTGGCAGTGAACAATAAAAGCATCACGGCGCCTTATCTCGCGCGCTTTATGGCGTTGAATCTGGACGCGGACAAGGACGGCCTGCGGCAGGCAGGATAGACTTTTATGGCAACTCATTTATTATTGGTATAAAGCCAACAGAAACCTGGTATACCATCCTGGTCATCAGGATATAAATAAAGAGATAAAAATGATCCGGTCATTCTCAAGATTTTCTGCCCCATTGCTGCTTGCGCTTTCTTTTGCCGGATACATGCACCTTTTCGTGTATGCCGGGGAACGGACGCCAGCCGCAGTGCTTGCCGACGCTGTCACGCCTGACGGGGGCAAATATCGCGGGCCGATGGTCGATGGCAAATTCCATGGCCACGGCATCATTGACTGGGCCAATGGCGAGCGCTATGAGGGCGGGTTTGAAGACGGCCTGTTTTCCGGAAAAGGCAAGCTCACGACTGAGACTTATGCCTATGAAGGCGAGTTCAAGCGCGGCAGGATGGCTGGACAGGGACGTTATACCGTGCCCAGTGGTGAAACCTATGTCGGCCAGTTTGCCGACAATCTTTTCAACGGTCATGGCAAGTACCAGGACGGGGGCGGCACTTACGAAGGGAACTTCGTCAAAGGCGTATTCCAAGGCACCGGCAAATATACGACGAGCGATTACGAATACAAGGGCGGGTTCAAGCAAGGGAAATATGCAGGCCAGGGGCAAACCACTTACAAAAATGGCCGTAGGTACACAGGAACATACGCAGACGGACTTTTTCACGGAAAAGGCCGGTTTGAGACGCGGGACAAGCTGATTTATGAAGGCAACTTCGATAAGGGCGAGTTCGTCGGCCAAGGCACGTTCCAGGGGGCAGACGGTTCCCATTACAAGGGGGAATTCAAAAACTGGAAATTCCATGGCAAGGGCAAGTTTCGCGATGCCGAGGGTGGTGAATACCAGGGCGAATTCAAATATGGCAGTTTCGATGGCCAGGGCACTTACACCTACGCCAAAGCGCAAGCAGACGGCCGCACCAAAGACGTCGGTACCTGGCGCTATGGCGCCCTGGAAGACAAGCTTGCAGAAGAAAAGGCCAGGAACGATGTCGAGACTGCGCTATACAACCAGCGGGCGATGCTCGACAAGGCCATTGCCGCGATTGCGCCGCAGGACCCGGACAAGATCGACCTCTACCTGCTGGCGATTGGCGGCGACGGTTCGCAGGAAGTGTTTCGCCGCGAAGTGGAATTCGTGCGCAAGCAGTTCGACCGCGATTTCGGCACGCAAGGGCGCTCCCTTGCCTTGTTCAACAGCCGGCATACGGTCGCCGGCCTTCCCATGGCAACGGTGACCAGTATCCGTGAAAGCATCGCCGCTATTGCCAGGCGCATGGACAAGGAAAACGACATCCTGTTTCTGTACCTGACCAGCCATGGATCGAAAGACCACAAATTCACGCTGAACCAGAACGGCATCGAGCTGCCGGACCTGGGCGCAAAGGAACTGGGCAAACTGCTGAAGGAGTCCGGCATCCGCTGGAAAGTGGCCGTTATCTCGGCGTGCTACTCTGGCGGCTTCATCGACCCGATCAAGGACAAGTACACGATGGTGATGACCGCTGCCCGCCACGACCGCACCTCTTTCGGCTGCGCCGATGAAAATGACTTTACCTATTTCGGCAAGGCGTTTTTCCATGACGCCCTCCCAACGGCGGCATCGTTTGGCGACGCCTTCGTCACCGCGCGCAAGTTGATTGAAAAGCGCGAGGCCGAGGATTTCAAGGGGGGCGACGGCGACAAGCCGGCCAGCAGCCATTCGGAACCGCAAATCCATCATTCTGCACTGCTGGAGCAGCACCTGAAGCAGTGGAAGGCGCAACTGCCGTCGCCGCAGCAGAGTGCCGGCAAGCAGCCGCTGGCCAGCCTTGCTGGAAAATAGCGGGCGAAACGGCAAGCCGGCCCACAGCACGGCACATATAAGGAATTTTTCGATGTCACATGCTCGCGTCATTGGCATGACCGCACTTGCCATGCTGGCGTTTGCAGGCAATTCCCTGCTTTGCAGGGTGGCGCTAAAAGATACCGGCATTGATGCCGCCAGCTTTACGACCATCCGGCTGGTCTCCGGAGCGGTCATGCTCTGGCTGCTGGTGTGCACGCGGCGTGGCACCTACAGTGGCAGTGGCAGCTGGTTATCGGCGCTCATGCTGTTCGCTTATGCCGCCGGCTTTTCATTCGCCTATCTGAGCCTGCCTGCGGCCGCCGGGGCGCTCATACTCTTTGGCGCTGTCCAGGCCACTATGATCACGCACGGCATTGTCAGAGGCGAGCGTTTTCGGGGCCGGCAGCTGCTTGGCCTGGTGCTGGCATTCGGCGGACTCGTCGGCTTGATGTTGCCGGGACTGTCGGCGCCGCCACTGTACGGTTCACTCCTGATGCTCGCCGCAGGAGGCGCCTGGGGCATCTATTCCTTGCGTGGAAAAGGTGCGGGCGATCCCCTCAGGGTCACGGCAGGCAATTTTATTCGTGCAATACCCTTTGCGATTGTCTTGAGTGCGTTTTCGTTCAAGGCGATTTCCGTGGATGGCGCGGGGTTCTGGTACGCGCTTGCGTCAGGTGCGATCACCTCCGGCGTCGGCTATGCCATCTGGTACACCGCGCTGCCTGCGCTGAAAGCCACCAATGCCGCAACCGTGCAGCTAAGCGTCCCGGTGATTGCGGCGCTGGGCGGCATTGTCTTTCTGGGCGAATCCCTGACCATGCGCCTGGCGATCACGTCGGTTGCCATCATCGGCGGAATCGCGCTGGTGGTAATGTCCAAGGCAGAGTGACCGGCTTTGCGCTTCTTTCATTGCCTTGATGCGTGCTCAGGCGCCAAGTCCCTTGTACAGAAACACGCCATAGCCGCCCAACAGCAGGAAACCCACGAACCGTGGCAGTCGTCCCCAGATTGCAATGGACAGGAAATGCACCGCCCCCGCTCCCAGGATGACCCAGACCCCCCACTGGAAATAGGCGGGCACGACGATCTTGTCTGACAGGGCGATCAAGCCGACGCACATCGGAATGCAGATGTGCCCGTCACCCACCTGTGAGCTTACGACGATATCCTGGCGCCCCGCATGCGCATAATAGAGCGCCAGAAACGCATTGGGCACCACCATGATGAGACCGCTGAGCCAACCCAGGTTGGACAGGTTGAACCAGGGGTTCTCCGCTGTCGTGATCCAGTTCACGAGGTAATCCACGCTCAGATAGATGGCGTAGGCGCACACGCCGATCAGCAACAGGTCGAAGACGATCGACCAGTGGATGGACTGGTTTTTGCGGACGTTGTTCTTTAAAACCTCGAATACGTGCAGTACTTGCCAGAAAAGAAACAGGCCAATCAGCACCAGCCCGTCATAAAAATCCAGCACGCCATCCTTGGCCAGCGCCCACATGGCGCCTGTAAACAGGAACAGCGCGACCAGGGTCAGCAGAAGATCCAGGTGGTACAGGCGGTAGGCATCGACCTGGGCTTTGCCCTTCTTTTTCGCCGCCTGTGGCGGGGATGCCGCGTAAAACGCTGCCGTCAGTCCCAATATCAGCGTCAGGTTGGTGACATTATTGACCAGGCTGTTTTCGATCACCAGGCCGCCATTGCCGGCGCTGCGGCTCATCACGAAAACAAACACCAGGTTGGCGAAGCCCGAGCAGTAAGGCATGATCAGGGTCCCCAGCAGCGTGCCTTCGAAGCCCTTGCCTTCGATAGCGTGCAAGCGCCAGATCATCAGGAACGATGCCGCGACAAATCCGGCGAGCAGCACCAGCGGGTTGGATAACCAGGGTTGGACAGTCGGCAGGAAGCTCAGCACGCAGTGATTCAAAAAGGAGGAAAACTTGGCTATGATACAGAGCTTGCTTCACGGAAAGAAGTGCATGTCCTTCTGTTGATGAAATTAGCCAGATCCGAGGCCCCCAACTGTTGGGGGCGATATACACTGAGCCTTTTGGCGAAAGAATTTTTCCATGAATAGTTTGAGCGCCATGCCCGCAAATAGCGCGGCGGAACGCATTGTCCGGCATTTTCAGGCAGCGGGATTTTCCGGCATCACGGAGGCGATGGTGATCCGGATTCGCCTCAAGAAAGCTGACCGGCATGTCGTCGAGGCCGCTTTCGAGAGGGCGGCCGACCTCGGCGCGCCACCGCCCCTGGCGGAATATTTCGAAATTCGCCCTTATGGCTTCTATTCGGAACTGCGCAGCTTTGCGCAGGCAAAAGCCGGCGTGCAGTCGGACTTCGGTGTTCCCCTGCGGCGCAAGGTGCCTGGCATTTACTTCAATGTGGCGCCCGTCGTGATCGATGACGCGCTGGCCATCGGCACCAGGTACGACGCGCTGATCAAGTTCAGCGACAACATGCTCGATTACGCCCTGGCGGTGTTGCTGAATGACCCGACTTCGTCATTCTTTGAATATCTTGGCACCCACCGTGGCGACGACTGGCAGAAAATAATCGGCGACTTTGAAACCGCCGCAACCAGTTTTGACCAGGAAGTGGATCTGTTCTGATCGGAAGCCTGCGTATCCCAGGCTCTACACGTCAATCCAGGCACCCTTGAACAGGACCGGTCCACTTGGCGCATTCCGGTTTGGCGAGCCGCCCCTGGGCTCGAGTGAAATTGCCAGAGCCGGTACCGCGTCCGGCGTGAGGTCGGCAGGGAAGGGGAGCGATGAGGCGCCATTTGCCGCGACGAGGCCAAGCGACCGGGGCGGGGCACCTGTGGGTAACGCCCATAATTCCAGGCTTTTATCTGCTGCTACGCTCTGGGGACTGACGACCTTTATGACCAGTCTGCGTTTTGCACTGTCGCCCGTGATGACAATTGTCGTTTGGCCTGCAGCATCTGCCAGGGCGGCGACATAGCTTGCAGCCGGCACGTCGTCCAGTGGCCGGGTCAGCATTACTGCCAGCAGGATTGTGGCCATTGCGGAAGAAGCAATCGCCAGGTTACGCCAGAACTGCAGGTTCGACGTCAAGCCACGCAACCACGTCGGGCCGGGTTGCCGCTTGCCTGACCAAAGCTTGTGTTCTACCGCTTGCCACACCCGAGCCGGCGGCGTCACGGCAGGCGCCAGTTCGCCAAGCGGCGCAAGCCTGTCATGCCATTCGGCGGTCTCCCGGCGCAGATTCGCGTCATCCTTCAGCCAGGATTCAAAACGCCGGCGCGCGCCACCGCGCAGCGTTCCCAATACGTATTCCGCTGCCAGCTTGTTGCGCAGACTGTCATTGTCGCGGATGTTCATGCGCCCTCCCATTTGGCCAGGCAAAGCCTCAAGCGCTCCAGGCCGCGGCGGATCCAGGTTTTTACAGTGCCGATCGGCAGCTGCATTTGCTCGGCGACGTCGCCATGAGAGAGGTCATGATAGAACGCGAGTGCGATGGCTTGCCGGTGCAAGCCCTCCAGCCGCTTGAAACATTGCGCCAGCGCCGCTGCATTTTCGCTGAGCTGGACGAGTTCGAGGGGGGTGGGGGCCTGGCCAGCCAGTTCATCCGTTGCCTGCTGCATGCCCCCCTCCTTGTAAATGTCTGCATCGATTTCGACGGCATGGTCGGCGCGTCGCAGCAAATCAAATGCCTTGTTGCGCACGATTGTCGTCATCCATGTCATCGGCGCGGCAAGGCTGGCCTGGTACGCGGATGCGTTATTCCAGATGCTGATAAAGCTTTCCTGCAATACCTCTTCTGCCGCTTCCCGCCTACTCAATATACGCAAGGCAAAGCCAAACAGTTTCGGCGATGTCGTGTCATAGAGCTGGCGAAAAGCCTGCCTGTCATGCCTGGCCGTCGCGGCCAGCCAAGCTTTCAATTGTTGCGGATCCAGAGTCGACAATTTCGCATCCATTCGCATGAGAGGCATGTGGGACGCAGCCCCGTTCCCGCCCGAGGTTTGCTTAAAGCCGCGCGTGGCCATTATACATATCGATGCAAATGCGCCTGCCCGGCACGATAGCTGACGGTGCGCCGGGCAGGTAACGGGTAGGAAAATTACTTCGGCATCAGCACGGTATCGATCACGTTGATGACCCCGTTCGACTGATACACGTCATAGGTACTGATATTGGCGCCATTGCCAGCTTCATCCTTGACATGGATATTGTGCATCCCGTTCTTGGCAAACCAGAGCTTGCCGCCGCTTGCCGTGGCAAGCTCAAGCTTGCCATTGTTTTTCGCGATTCCCTTGGACAGGGCGTCAAAGTCATACTTTCCCGGGACGACGTGATAAGTCAGGATTTTGGTCAGTGTCGCCTTGCTTTCCGGCTTTACCAGTGTATCGACTGTACCTGCTGGCAATTTGCCGAAGGCGGCATTGGTCGGGGCGAAGACGGTAAACGGGCCTTTTCCCTTGAGCGTGTCGACCAGGCCTGCGGCTTTGACGGCAGCCACGAGCGTCGTGTGGTCGGCGGAATTGACGGCGTTATCGATGATGTCTTTGGCCGGGAACATGCTCTGGCCGCCAACCATTACGGGATCGGCGGCAACTGCCAGGCTGGCAGCGGCGAGGGACAGGGACAGAATCATTGCGTGGCTGATTTTTTTCATGATCATTCCTAAAAAATGAATTATTTGAGGGACTGCCTCCCTATATACGGAAGGGCCCGGCAATTGGATTCAATTATTTTCAGGATAGATGATCGCCATACGGTCAGGCGCCAGTGCAGAAGACCTGGCGGCCCTGGGCATGGGCATTTTGTCTAGCGCTGCTTTCCCCGACCTCTGATAAATGCCGAGAAAAGATCGCCCACCGGCATCGTATCCGCCTCGTCACGGTCAACGTAATATTTCTCGTCCGGCACGGCAAACGCTTCGAGGCCATCGAACCGGACTAGTCCCTGCACCTGTCTGTCAAGTTGGTCCAGCAACCCCGTCAGGGCAGTGCGCGACAGATGCAATCGCGGCGACACGCCTGGCAAATACTGGTCTGCCCCTTCGACTGCCACCACCGCAATTCTGCGCAGCGTGGGTGGATAGACCGGATGCGTGGTGTCGTTCTTGATGATGGTGCAGGCGCTGACCTCGCCGTTGCGCACGCTGTCGAGTTTTTGCAGCAGAGTGGCGAGATCGCGCCGGGACAGATAGAGCTTTTCCATTTTTTCGCCAATAGGTAATGTCAGCCTTGCTTCTGTAAAGCTTCCTGCGCCTGCTCGCACCAGTAGCCGACTGCATTGAAATACCCTTCCCATACGCAACCATTGCAGCCACGGCCGCAGCAACTGGTGGGTTCTTCCGGCGGATCACGCAGCACAATGCCGCGCTCGGCCAGCTTTGCACTGAGGCCGGCAATCCATTGCCTGGCTTGATAGGCGCTGTCAGGTGCAAGAGTTTGGGAATCGTCGTTCATCGGTCAAGTGTCGTTGCATTGGCAAAAAGAACGCCAATTCATAAAAACACTTAATCATAAACACTTTGGATGCCAAAGGGGGTGGTCAGCCCATTTGAATGCCGCGCCCCGAAGAGCGCGGCATTGAGGCGATATCAAGAATTAACGCGTGCCACTCGATGTGCCAGACGGAGGAGTGCCGGTTGTGCCAGATGTGCCGGATGTTCCCGAGCCACTTGAGGAGGGAGTGCCGTAGGTCGTGCCGTAAGGCGTGCCGGAAGACGACGATTCGCTGGAGGAGGGAGAATTGCTCAATGGTGAAGTCGAGCCCTTGACCGCGCCGCTTGCAGCACCCGACTCGGCAGAAGACCCGGACGAGCCGGACGAACCCGACGAAGACTTGTCGGATGTGCCGGCTGTGGTACAAGCAGTGAAGGCAAGCGCGCAAGCGAGAGGAATAATCCAATTTTTCATAAGAGCTCCTTGGTAGATTTCTAAATAGCACCGCATACTGGCAGACGCCAGGTTTGTAGAAGTTGCTATACAACCAAAGTTCCCGTAAAGCCCGCTATTCCTTCCCAATAGAAAGTGAACATGGCTTCGCATTGAGAAACCATAAATGCAGCGGTTCCTCGAAGAATTGGCGCGGCTGGCGGTTGGAAACGAGAATAGTGCGTTGCGTGTGCATGAAAGTCAGGCGCCGGTTCGCTGGCGATGAAACACCAGCGGACTGTAGGGCACCGCCGAGGGCGGCGGCGAGTTCAGGATGCCCGGTTTCATGGCCCCCACGACATGCATCTCGCAGGGCTTGCAATCAAAGCGCAGGGTGTAGCGCTCGTTGCCGGAGACCAGCGTCATCGGTTCGGCGCGCACCTGGCCTTGCACACCCTGCACCCCCTTGGCCTGCTTGGGGCACAGGTTGAAGGAAAAGCGCAGGCAGTGCTTGGTGATCATCAGCGATACTTCGCCGGCTTCTTCATGTTTTTCATAGGCCGCGTCGATCAGTTGCACGCCGTGCTTGTGATAAAAGGCGCGCGCCTTTTCATTGTAAACATTGGCAAGATAGGAGAGCTGCGTTTCCGGATAGGCCGGGCGCGGCTGCGCAGGCGCCTTGCGCTGCGGGCGCTGCCATGCTGCCAGGCGTGCGGCCTCGTGGGCTGCTATCGCATCGCGGCGCAGCGCGTTGATGGCCGCTGCCGGCACAAACCAGGGCTGCGACAGCGCCAGGGAGATCTCGCCGGCCTCGAACATGGTGTTGCCGAGCTTGGCCAGGCTCGCACGCAGCGCGGCGTCGGCCTGGGCGGCCTGTTGCGCCGGCTGCAGCGTCATCGTCACGGCGGTTGTGCTGGTGACACCGTCGTCGTCGCAAAGCGTCAGAAGCAAACCGTCGGCATGCTCGGCGAGCGTCATCGCCAGCGCCAGCTTGCGTTCGGCTGATTTTTTCTGCAGCGCCGCTTCCCACTGGTGGTCGCTGTTACGATGGATCACGCTGCCTGGCTTCAAACCGGCCAGGGCACTCATGGTTTCATTGGGGAAGATGCGCCAGCGCTGGCCTTCCGCCTCCTCACCCAGCTTCTCGACCCGGTTGGCGCGGATGCCGACCGTATCGCGTTTGTGCATGTAATTCAAGCCATCGCCATTGGCCAGCGGCGCATTTGCCACCAGGTCGAAATGGTCGCTTCCCAGGCGGGCAACCACGCCCAGTTCCACGCCGACGTATTTGGGCGAATCGAAGGCGCCGATGTCCGGCTGGCGTTCCTGCGCAAAGTAATCGGTGTGGCCGCGGTGGAAGTTCTTGTCCACGTCCGGCGTAAACGACAATCGGGTGCGTCCGCTGGCCGCGCGCGAAAGCTCGGGCCGGCGTTCCAGGATTTCATCGAGCAGCAGCCGGTAGTGGCCGGTGATGTTCTTCACGTAGCCCATGTCCTTGTAGCGCCCCTCGATCTTGAACGAGCGGATGCCGGCATCGATCAGGGCTTCCATGTTGCGGCTCTGGTCATTGTCCTTCATCGACAGCAGGTGTTTTTCGTACGCCACCACGCGGCCCTGGCCATCGGTGAGCGTATAGGGCAGGCGGCAGGCTTGCGAGCAGTCGCCGCGGTTGGCGCTGCGGCCGGTATCGGCGTGGGAGATGTAACACTGGCCGGAAAACGCCACGCACAGCGCGCCGTGAACGAAATACTCGAGCGGCGTATCGACTTCCTTGCGGATGGCACGGATCTGCTCCAGGCTCAGTTCGCGCGCCAGCACCAGCTGGGAAAAGCCCACGGCGCCCAGGAAGCGCGCCTTGTCCACCGTGCGGATATCGCATTGCGTGCTGGCGTGCAGCTGGATCGGCGGCAGGTCCATTTCGAGCAGTCCCATATCCTGCACGATGAGGGCGTCGACGCCGGCGTCAAACAGTTGCCAGATCTGCTTGCGTGCAGCCTCCAGTTCGGCATCGTGCAGGATGGTATTCATCGTGACGAAAATGCGGGCGTGGTAGCGGTGGGCAAATTCCACCAGGCTGGCGATGTCCTCCAGCGCGTTGCTGGCATTGTGGCGTGCTCCAAACCCCGGGCCGCCGATATAGACAGCGTCAGCGCCATGCAGGATGGCTTCACGGCCGATTTCGGCGGTTTTGGCGGGGGCGAGCAATTCGAGCTGGGAGGGGAGCAGGGACATGGGAAGCATCCGATCAGGCGAAGGCGGTAATTATAGCCAAAGGCGGCCCCGGCCGGACGCCGCGGCGGCCTCCAGCGCGAGTCGGCTCGGCAAAGTCGCCGGAAACAGGTTTGGCTAAAGATCTGCGGAAAAATGCCGTAAATGCGGTAAGGATCAGCGAGGTTGTCATGAAAATTGACCCATCTGCAACAAATTACGCCAGCACGCTCGCAGCGCTCGACCAGGGCGAGGCAAGCAAGGGCGCACACCCGGAGGCAACGGCTTCCACGGAGCATGGTGCTTCGGCAATCGTTTCCATTTCGGACTCTGCCAAGCTGGCAGCGCAAGCCGCCGATGCCGATATCCCGCCGCCGCCATCGATCGATGCGCCGGACAACCCGGCCATTTCAGCTGGAAATAATCCAGACGTCTTCCTGGACAAGCTGTTGCTGGAAATGCTCTCCGGACGCAAGATTCAAGGCATCAGTGTGGCGGACTTGCAGGCAGTCCGCGACAGCGGCGCCAACAGCGACCTGTTGTTAAAACGCATCGAGCGGGCGGCATTGCGTGCCGGTTTCGCCATCGAGCGCCAGATACCGCAAGAACAGGCAACCGTCGACCAGACCACGTTCCAGGCCAAGGGCGTCGTCCGCGCTGCCCATGACAGTTAGTGCTTACAAGCACTCCCCAAAGCAGCCTGGCATACCACCCTCCGAACGGAGGGTGTGAACAATCGTGCCGCGGGCATGGCGCCGGACTATACTCACAAAAAATTTGGGGAGTATGGAATGCTCGATGAAATCAAGCCTGCCCTGGAAGGCACTGTCCATGTCAAGGGCGTCGATATCCATTACGAATACTTTGGCGAGCGTGGCCGCCCGGTGATGGTGATCCTGAACGGCGTGGCAATGGAGACCCTCTCCTGGTACCGGCTGCTGCCGAACGTGTTGCCGATCATGGATGTGCTGCTGTGGGACTACCGCGGCCAGGGGCAGTCCACGGCAGACGACGTGCCCTACAGCGTGGAAGAGGCGGCAGACCATCTGGTGGCGATTCTGGATGCGCTGCAACTGGAAAAGCACCAGGTCAACCTGCTCGGCGTATCCACCGGCAGCATCATCGTTGCGGAAACCTTGCGGCGCTTCCAGCACAGGGTCAATCGCGCCGTCATGTCGGGCGTGTTGCTGCAAAAGGCATTGAGCTTCAAGCTGGACTCGGAATTCGGCATCCGCATGCTGCGGGAAAACCGCGCCGATATGTGGGCAGACAGCCTGTATACCAAAATCTTCAGCGACCGCTTCCTGACGGAATTTGCCGACGCCATCCCTGCCATGCAATACATGCTCGTCATGCGCTACAAAAACAAGGAACATGCGCTTGCCCGCATCATCGAAGCGCAATCGCACTACCTGTGGGAGATCGAACAATACCGTTCGCAGTTCGAGGAAGTGACCACGCCGATACTGGTGCTGGCCGGGGCCGAAGACAAGCTGGTGCCGCCGTTCTATCAAAAACGCGTTGCGGCCATGTTTCCGCGCGCGGACCTGAAGCAGTATCCCGAGTGCGCGCATATTCCCTTCTTTGAAACGCCCGTGCGGGCGTTCGCCGACAGCATGCGGTTTTTGCTGGCAAAGTGAGATCCGGGCGGCTGATTGCTAACACAGGTAATCAGCGTGCCGATAAAAACCTTAAGAACTTTCAGTTGATCCGCCCATCATACTGCCATTCGCTTTGATTATGGTTAGCATCCGGGACTTCATGTTCCCGGAGGTTATGCCTCATTCCCATGCTGGATGGTTTCAAGAAAAATCCTGTTGATGAACGCTCGTCGCCACGCCGGCCGATCCGTTGCAAAGTCAAGATAACTGGCCCGACAGGCCAAACGATCCATGGCGAGAGCTTCGACTTGTCCACTGGCGGGATTGGTGTCGTTCTCGACATTCAACTTGCCTTGGGCGCGGTATGCACCGTCATGTTTGCGCCGTTTACACACGGTAGTGTCAAGTCGGTCAATGTGACCGCCTCCGTTGCATATTGCATGCTGAACTCCGCCGGATTCCGTACCGGTTTCCAGTTCATCAATATCCCCGCTGCGACTACGGCAATTATTGCCAGCATCATCGGATAGCGTTCCGTTCTCCGGCTTTCCCCCGCCTTTTCCTGCACCTTCCCACTACTCGCCGGGCCAATGCGGCTGGCGGATTGTTCCGCGTTGCCACAGATTATTAACTTATGTTAATTCCCTCTCCGTTCGGAGTGTTGTTTTCCACAGAGCAATAGAATAGAGTGGTTTCCAGGGAGTAATTTTTCTCTTTGCCGGCATGTCCAGCGACTGAAAGGAGTAGATGTTCATTAGATAAACTTATCCGTTCAACCCTTTGCATCGTGTGCGTTCGTCATCACAAAAGTCGCTTGAAGCGACAGGCATGGCGGGCACAGTGAGTCTGCAAGGGGAAGAGGCGAAGGGAAAAAAGGAGCCCGACGTCGCACGCGGAACAATGGATCAAAGCATGTCCATTTCAAAAAAAGTGCACTTATTATTCGGAGACATAAAAATGATTACCAAATCGACCTCGAAGCAACGGTTGTTCCCGTCCCTTGCAGCATCGGCGGCTTCTCTGGCCCTGGCCCTGACTGGTACGCTCGTCGCCCCTGGCGACGCCCAGGCACTGGCTTGCGGCGCCAATAGCGGTTTTGTGTGCCAGGGCACGCAAACGCAGTACGCTGGCGGATTCGCGCCGGGCGTCGGCTATGGCGGCTTTGGCGGTGGTACCTGCACCGCAACAAAAACCCCGGTCATTTTTATTCACGGTAACGGTGACAATGCCATCAGCCTGGATATGCCACCTGGTAATGTCACGGGATACGGCACCCCGGCGCGCTCGGTCTATGCCGAATTGAAGGCGCAAGGCTATAACGATTGCGAACTGTTTGGCGTGACCTACCTGAGCGCAAGCGAGCAAGGTTCTGCGCAATACAACTATCACTCCTCCAGCAAGTACAGCATCCTCAAGACCTTCATCGACAAGGTCAAGGCATACACCGGCAAAACCCAGGTCGATATCGTCGCCCATTCGATGGGCGTGTCGATGTCGATCGCCTCGCTGCAGTACTACAATAACTGGACCAGCGTGCGCAAGTTCGTGAACCTGGGCGGCGGCGTCCGCGGTCTGTATAGCTGCTATTACACCGGCTACGCCAATTCCATGGCGCCGACCTGCGGTTCGCAAAACATCTACAGCAGTTACACCTTCGGCTTCTTCCCGGAAGGGTGGTACTACGGCGTCTGGGTGAGCAATGGCTGGACAGGCAGCGGGTCGACCAATTCGATGCGCGACATGCCGGCCAAGCGCACTGCCGTGTCGTTCTACACGCTGTCGGCCGGATTCAAAGACCAGGTCGGCTGCGCCACGGCCTCGTTCTGGACCGGGTGCGATCTGACCGCCAAGTTCGCCAGCACGACCAGCAATGTGATGGCACAGATCAATGTGGGCGCCGGAAGCAACGCCACCCAGGCCGACTACGACTGGGCGGACGGCATGCCTTACAACGCCGGCGGTGGCGATACAACCGGCGGTGTCGGGCATTTCCGCTCCAAGACCAACACCGGCGCTATCATCCAGCGCATGCTGCTGACCAACTGTACCGGCCTCGATTGCGCCGCCACCTACACGACCGGTCCCAAGGTCGCTTACTAAACGCAGTGCTGTGAAATAAACTCGCGGGGGAAAGACCTGGCCTTCCGGGGCCGGGTCTGTTTCAGCGTTCAGGAGTCATTGATGAAAACCATCACGGCAGTTTTATACGGCATCGGCTTTTGCGCAGCAGGCGCCGCCGCCGTATGGTCGGTATGGTCGATGAGTACAGACGGGCCTGCCGACGCGGCGGCCACGGTTGCGCAGTCCATGGCGGCAGCCTCGCCAGCGCGACCGGCACCTGCCGGTGATGCTTCCGGCCTTTGGGCCTGGGGCAATCCCGGCACCAGTGCCGGCAAGATAGACGAGCCCGTGGATGTGTTGCTGGCAAAGGCCATGAGGCCCTCCAGCAAGCCGGCGGAGGGCGATGACCCGCGCGATAAACTGCGCAAGCTGGCGAAGGACGACCCCGGTGTCGTGAAGCAGCTCATGGCAAGCTATGACAAGGAATCCAGCACGCAGGCCCGGCAGTTGATCGTCTCGCTGCTGTCCAGCGTCGAGAAGCCGGAAATCCTGGCATTCTCCAAACGGCTGGCCACCAGCCGCGACATGGCGCAGCGCAAGGACGGTTTCGTCATGCTGCAAAACCTGAGCGGTGATGCACCAGACATCCACCCCATTATTCTGCAAGCCCTGTATGGCGACAAGTCGCCGGATGTCATCATGCTGGCGCTGGCTGCGCTCAAGCCGCCGGCCGATAACAATCCGTCGCAGCCAGGCATGCACGCCAGGGATGCGGCTGCCATCGTCGCGCAGCTGCAGCATTTAACCAGGAATGCCGACCCGAACATCCGGCTCCAAAGCATCTTGCAGCTGGCCCAGTGGGACAAGGCGGACAGCAGCCAGGCGCAGTGGTCCCAGGCATTGGCGGATCAGTCGCCGCAAGTGCGCCAGGCCGCCGTCACTGCGGTCGCACAGTCCGGTACGCAATCCGATGCCGTCAAGGCGGCACTGATCGGCATGGCCAATAATCCGAACGAGAGCCGCGACGTCAGGGGCAATGCCCTGCAAGTTCTGGAGGCCTTTGTGCTGAGCAAGGATGAAGCGGCGACTCTGAGCCAGTCGCGCTCTCAAATACTGGGCTTGTAGGCTTCAGCATCGCCGCCAGGCCGGCTCCAGGGGCTCTGGGTATAATCCCCGTGTCATTCACAAGGAGCCAATATGAGCATTTCCATGTACGCGGCATCGGTGCCGCTGCTGAAACAAATACTGCAAAGCCTGGATGCCATCCTGGGCAAGGCGGAATCCCACGCCAGCGCCAGGAAAATCGATCCGGCGGTGTTGCTGCAGGCACGTTTATATCCCGACATGTTTCCCTTGGTGAAGCAGGTGCAGATTGCCAGCGACAATGCCAAGGGCATCGCTGCCCGGCTGGCCGGCGTCGGCGTTCCTTCCTTTGCCGATACCGAGCAGACGTTTGCAGAGCTGCAGGCGCGCATTGCGAAAACGCTCGACTTTATCAATGCCATCCAGCCAGAGCAGGTCAACGGCAGCGAAGCGCGCGATGTCGTGGTATACAAAGGGTCGCCGTACGAGATGCAGTTTCAGGGGCAGACCTACCTGATTCATTTCGGCTTGCCCAACTTCCTTTTCCACGTGACGACAGCGTATGCCATCCTGCGGCATAACGGCGTCGAGATCGGCAAGGACGACTTTATCGGCAAGTTCTGACCAGGCCTTTCTATTTGCCTCCGGTCGCGGTGAAACAATTTCCAGTCTTCTGCGCTCTTACGGTTATCGCTGGGAAAAGCCTGGCGTTCTGGCCGGGAGACCAACATGAAGACTTCGCGCTACATCGATCCGGACGGTGGGCACTGGGGCAAGGTGCAGCTTGCCGGTGCTTTAATTTCTTTCCTCGTCGTACTCACCCGCGGCAGAAAGCGGACGCCCCGGGCAAAAGAGTTGCCGATTGAAGACAAGCCGCCCCCGCAGCTGGCGGCAGCAGCACAAAAGAAATCCGAAGAAGTTGCATCATTGCGGAAAGAATCCCGGCCCAAGGCACTGTTTCATATCGCTGTATCAGCTGCAAAGGAGTGGATGGCGCATCGCGCCGCAAGCAAGGGGGCGGCGCTGGCGTTGTACACCCTGTTTTCCCTGGCGCCGATGCTGCTGCTGGTCGTGACGATTGCGGGCCTGTTCTTTGGCGAAGATGCCGTTCGCAACCAGCTGCTGCAGCAAATGTCTGGACTGGTGGGGCAGCAGGGCGGCGAAGCGGTGCGCACCATTCTCGCCGGCACACGCCATAACGATGCGAGCGTCATGGCCGGGCTGATTTCCGCCGGACTCGTCCTGGTCAGCGCAACCAGCGCCTTCGCGGAACTGAAAGAAAGCCTCGATGAACTGTGGGAAGTGCCGCCCTCGGCAAAGCCGGGCATCTGGGCCTTTCTTCGCCAGCGCGTGCTCTCGTTCGGCCTGATACTGGTGATTGCACTGATGCTGCTGATTTCGCTGGCGATCAGTACCGCACTGGCGGCAATGGATAGCATCTGGCCGGGAGGGGAGGGCTCGCCGTTGAAAGTGGTGAGTATGGTGATTTCGCACATCGTGTCGTTCGCCATTGTCACGGGCCTGTTCGCCGTCATCTTCAAGTACCTGCCAGCGACGAAGATTGCATGGAAAGACGTCCTGGTCGGGGCCTTGCTCACCGCGACCCTGTTCATTGCTGGCAAGACCCTGATTGGCATCTACATGGCGAGCGCCGATGTCGCCTCGGCTTATGGCGCGGCCGGCTCCGTCGTCATTCTTATCCTGTGGGTCTATTACTCGGCACAAATCTTTTTCTACGGGTCCCTCTTCACGCATGAATATGCGATGAAACTGGGAAGCCGGGCCGATGCGTCAGACAGCGAAAGTTTGCCAAACAGCAGCTTAAGTCAGGCGGACAAAGCGCGCCTGGCGCGTACTGCTTCCTGAGCAGGGATCGCCGGTTATTTGCGCGTCACCCTGAAAATCGTGCCGTTCGCATCATCGCTGACCAGTAGCGCGCCATCCCGCGTGACTGCCACGCCCGCCGGCCGGCCCCAGACACTGTCGTTGTCCACCAGGAATCCGGTCATGAAGTCTTCGTACTCACCGGTCGGCTGGCCATTTTTCACGCATACGCGGATCACTTTATAGCCCGTCCTTTCAGGCCGGCTATGCGAGCCGTGCAGCGCGACGAAGGCATCGCCGCGATAGTCGGACGGGAAAGCGTCGCGGTCATAGAAAGCCACGCTCAGCGCGGAAGAGTGCGCCTGGATCAGTATCTCGGGCAGCCGCGCCTGGCCCTTGAGGTCGGGACGCTTTCCGATCAAGGCAGGGTCTTCCCTGTCGCCGAGGTAATACCAGGGCCAGCCGTAGAAAGCGCCTTCCTGCACGCGCGCCATGTAATCGGGCGTCACGAGGGGGCCAAGGTGGTCGCGCTCGTTGACGACGCACCACAGGTTATCGGTGCCGGGTTGCATCGCCAGGCCCGAGCAATTGCGCAGGCCGGTGGCGTAATTGCGCACGCTTTTTCCTTCCGGATCGAACACGCGCACCACGGCGCGATTCTCTTCTTCGCCCCAGGCGGCGCCGCGACCGTGGGCAGCCTCATGCTGCCGGATTTGTTCGTGCGTCATGTCGGGCATGCCGTCGACCCCCAGGTTGGACCCCGAGCCAACCGACAGGAACAGGCGCTGGCCATCGCGGGAGACCGCCAGGTCGCGCGTCCAGTGGCGCTTGGTGGGAATGTTGGCAACGATGACTTCGGCAGGGCCGGCGGCTTTGGTATCGCCGCTGCGATACGGGTAGCGCACTACCTGGTTGGACGCCGCCACGTAGACATAGCGGGGATTGGCGGGCGGCACAAAAGCGATGCCGTAAGGCTTTTCCAGGTTCTCGGCGAAGACTGCGGGCGTGACCGGTGTGCCGCTCGTACCGGCACGGAACACCAGCACGCGTCCGGTCCCGCTCTCGGACAGGAAGATGTCGCCGTTGGGCGCCACGCGCAGCGTGCGCGGTTGCTTGAATCCCGCCGCAAACACCTGCACCGCAAAGCCCTCCGGCACTTTCGGCAGCGCGCCCTGCGGCGCCGGGATCACCTTCACACTGCTGGCAATCGACGTTTCAGGGGCGTTGCCTGTTGCCGGGGCAGGCACGTCGATGGGCCTGATATGGCGGCGAACGCCGGGCGCGTCAGCCTTCCAGCCGGCAAGGGCAGCCGCGCCGGTATGGACCTTGCCGGTCTGCGCGCATGCAGCCAGCGCCAGAACAACCAGCAACACGGGAACGAGACGCGTCGACAACGCCGGCATGTGCATGGCTATTCTCCTTGGGCGCAGACAGGGCGCTGTCATTCGCCTGCAGGCAAGAAAAAAGCGAACGGAAACGCTGGTTTCAGGATAAGTCACCTTGAATAAGTCGCCCGCCTATCACAGGGGTGTCTGACTTCAATCAAGATGCGGCAACGATGTGCACAGGGAGTTTCCCCTCGGGCAAGGGGGGCTTTATCGGGAAGTTCCGGGCATGTTCGGCACGTCAGGGCTCGATGCCGTCGATCTGCTTGAGTAACGCTTCCATTTCCGGCGTCAATTTGCGTCGCGAGGCCGGGAGGGTAATCGACGTGCTCAGTACGACATCGCCGCGCTTGTCATTGGCCGCGTCGAAAAGCCCTTGACCTGCCAGCCTGATCTTCTTGCCGGTGTTGCAGCGCGCCGGCACGTCCACCTGTACCGTCCTGCCGGTTGGCAAAGGCACGTCCATCAGTCCGCCCAACAGGGCGATGGAGTACGGCAGCTTCAGCGCGCCGGAAAGGTCGATGCCTTTGCGTTTCCATCCGGTCTCCGGCTTGATGGTGATGGCGATGTGTAGGTCGCCGGGCAATCCCCCGTGTTCGCTGGCCTTGCCGCGCTCCTTCACCGTCAGCACGCTGCCGTCGACAAGCCCTGCCGGGGTTCTTACCGTAATTTTGCGGTTGCGCGAGATAACGCCAAGTCCAGTGCAAGGTTCGCAATTGACCCAGACCTTGCCGGAATTCTGACAAGCCTGGCAGACGAGCCGCCGCGAGTGTCTCAAAAATCCCTGGCAACGGCCGCATTGCACCCACTCGCCGCGCTGGCCCTCGCATTCGCCGCAATGTTCGGCCACCGTTTCCTCAAAGCTGATGCGGGTGCCGTTATAGGCTTCGGCAATCGTGACGGCGACCTTCTTGTTGACATCCGTGCCGCGCATGGCCGACGCGCGGCGCTGGCGTTCGGCCTCGGCGCGATTGCGGTCGTCGTATTCGCGGCCCCATTGCGGCTGCTGCCGGTGCCTCTCGGTGAACTCGTGATACGTTTGCGGCCGGACGATGCTCTCGCGATCATAGCGTTCGCGCTTGCTGTCGTCGCACAGGGTTTCGTACGCTGTCTTGATCAGCTTGAACTGCTTTTCCGCCTCGACCTTGTCTGCCGGCCGGACATGGCGATCGGGATGCCATTTCATCGCGAGCCGCCGGAATGCCGCAATGATGGACTCTTTGCTTGCCGCGCGTTCGACGCCAAGTGATGCGTAATAATCTTGTGCGGCCGTCATGACGCGCCTTCAGAAAAGGCGGCTGCCACGCCCGGTTGCGGGCGTCGCTGGCACAAGCGCGGATTGGTTATTCGAATGGAAATGAAATCAACGATATCGCCGAAGCGGGCGATCCGATTCTGGGTATGCATAAAGTGTAAAGCCGATGAAGCGCGCAGCGTTGGCCGCAAGTGAGAGCCGAGGAGGGATTCTATATGGCTTGATATCCATTACCAAGCCTTTTGGCCAATAAAATCCGGCCTGCTTCAGGCCAGTGGCTTTATTGCGAGCACACCGTCACCGATAAAACGCCTCGACCTTGCCTTTCAGCTTGATCAATAAAGGCTTGCCCTTGCGGTCCAGGGCTTTACCGGACGCCACGGCAATCCATCCTTCGCTGATGCAATACTCCTCGGCGGTCGTATATTCCTTCTCGTTGAGCTTGATGCCGATTTCGTGCTTGAGCACCTCGGCATCGTGGTGGCGGCTGCGCGGATCAACGGAGAGGCGGTCGGGGAGCGGGGGGAGTTGAGTCGTGTCGTTCATGAGGAGTGACGATGCATCTATAAAAGGAGTGAAGTACGAATTTTCGTTATTGTATCTTGCTTCACTGCCGATTCGGTCGCGGCGGTTCCTGAACGACCTTCCCTTACATATAAACCTGATCGCGGCCATGCTGCTTGGCACGGTACATTGCATTGTCTGCGTATCCCAGGAGGGTTTCCACATCCCCGCCGTTGGCCGGGTATAAGCTGAAACCGATGCTGACTGTGACGGAGGCTGACCGGTCTCCCAGCTGGTAAGGCTGGCCCACTGATTCACGAATTTTATTTGCCACCGCCATGGCATGGCTTTCCTGGGTCGGGCCGTTCAGCAGCACGACGAACTCATCGCCGCCCAGCCGCGCGATCGTATCTTCTTCACGCACGCATTTGGCCAGGCGTTGCGCAACATTGCGCAACAGGGCGTCGCCTGCCGCATGGCCCAAGTCGTCGTTGACGGCCTTGAAGCGGTCCAGATCCAGGAACAGCAACGCGAAGTTCTCCTGCTTGCGCTGCGCCCTGGCGATTGCCTGCATGGTGCGGTCCTTGAGCAGATTACGATTGGGCAGGCCGGTGAGGCCGTCATGGTCGGCGGCATAGGCCAGCCGCTCGGTCATTTGCTGCGTTTCCGTGATATCGCGAATGACTGATACAGCGCCAACAATCTTGCTATGGCGATCATAAAGCGGTGTGGCGACTTCTTCGACAATGTGTCTTGTCGCGTTGCAGTACAAGACGCCTTGCCTGGTAATTTTTCCAGTGGTACGCAGGCTTTCTTCCATGGCCGTGCCGGCGCGCTGATTTTCTTCGATATCCAGGATGTCGAACACCTCGTTCGCGGGACGATTCCGGGCTTCATGAAATGGGTAACCGCACAGCGTTTCTGCGGCGGGATTGAGATATTCGATCCGTCCGTTCACATCCGCCATGGCGACGCCTTCGCCGATTGCGCTCAGCGTGGTTTGCAGCCGATCCTTTTCCATGAATAATTGTTCTTCCGCCGCGCGCCGTTGTGCGACTTCCGCTTCCAGCTCGCGCTTGTCGAAGCGCAGATGCAAGGAGGCCCGGATCGAACGATGAAAATTCAATGCGGAAAAGAGCATGCCTGCCAAAAACAGCAGCGTCATTATTCCCATGCCCATCTGAAGATAGCTGCCATGGCCCAAGTAATGGAATGCCAACGGCAGCAGTGCCGGCAGAAAAAATGCAAGACAGGCTTCCAGTCGCGGCGACAGCACGCTAATGGCGCCCGCCGACATGCCGGCCAGGACAAAGGCGACAAACAGCTGATGGGCCATTGAGTCGGCGGGAAGGAGAAACAGGGCGGTGGCGCCCCATACGGCGCCTGCGCATGCCGTACCGGCCAGGAAAATCGCATGCCATCGATGCATGCCGGCAAAGTTCGGATTGGCGCGGGCAAACCGGTGCCACGCTACCGCGCGCAATGTGGTCACCAGCAGCAGGGTGCCATACCAGGAGATCAAGACAGGCGGGGTAATATGGGTACGCTGGACAAGGATGAGAATGGCGCCATTGACGAGCGTGACCAATAGCGCGACAGGCGTATTTTCGTAAAGCATTTTCACCTGTTCGGCAAACACCTCTTCGACATGGTTGCTTTCGTCGACAACGTCTTTCACGTTCACCGTCCGATGGCGAATTGACAATTGGTTTTTGCTTTGACCGGAATCGGGGGCGTTCGTTTTGCGCTATGTCTTCCTGAAAGAGCCCGCATTGCCTGGGCGTGTGCCGCTGCATTTGGTTTATATTACTGCCTGCACTGAATTCCAAACCCTATTTATCCAAGAAAAACTCCATGAAAATCGACAAGGACACGGCGGTCACCCTGCGTTTGACCATCGCCGAAAGTAACGGCAAGCTCCTCCAGAGCGGCAAGACCCCGATGGCCTACCTGCACGGCGGTTATGACAATCTGTTCCCCAAACTGGAAGAAGCCCTGCAAGGCCAGGAAGCCGGCTTCAAAGCCACGCTGGATCTGGCGCCGGAAGACGCGTTTGGCGTGCGCGACGAAAGCCTGCTGCGCACGATTTCCAAGAAGGATTTTCCGCCGGGCGTCAAGGTGGGTGGCGAGCTGGAAGGCTATAACGATGCGGGGGAAGCGCAGATTTTCACCGTCCTCAAGATCAAGGGCGACCAGGTCATGCTGGATGGCAATCACCCGCTGGCGGACAAAGCCTTGCGCGTGGGCGTGGAAGTGATCAGCGTGCGTGCCGCTACCGCAGAAGAAATCACCCACCGCCATGTGCATGGCGAGCATGGGCATCACCACTAAAGCGCCGCGGGCCAGGGACCGGTCATGGTTTTGTACCCCTGCATAACTGCACGGATGACTGTCATGACTGTTCCTGGTTGCATGACGCCGATATATTGCTATTAATCATTGTCATTTTGCTATCGGCATTCTCAAGCCGAAACAACTCTTATATAATCACCGGACTTGATCGGGAGAGCGCAGCAAGCCGCTGCCGCCGAAGGGGCTAATACCCAACAAACTCTCAGGCAAAAGGACCGGTCAAGCGGGGAGCATATTCCCCAAACTCTGGAGAGCGATAGCGGCGGACAGTTGCCGAACTATCCACCGAAGGTGCGCACGGAGGGTGTTCTACTCCGTAATCTCTCAGGTATCAGGACAGGGTGGGCTGCGATTTCATCGCGTGTAATGGACTTGTGTTCATTATTCGTATTTTGTCGTCCCCATTATCCTGGTATCGAGACTCTCATGACGCAAGCGGCAACCACTCCGAAAGCAACTCCCCTCAACGCGGTGCATCGCGCAGCCGGCGCCAAAATGGTCGATTTCGGCGGTTGGGACATGCCCGTCAATTACGGCTCGCAGATCGAAGAACACCACGCCGTGCGCAGCGACTGCGGCATGTTCGACGTCTCGCACATGTGCATCGTCGACCTCAAAGGCGATAACGTACGCGGCTTCCTGCGCGGACTGGTGGCCAACAACGTCGACAAATTGCAAAACCCCGGCAAGGCGCTTTACTCCTGCATGCTGACGCCGGAAGGCGTCGTGGTCGACGACCTGATCATTTACTACTTCAACGAAAACTGGTTCCGCCTCGTGGTCAACGCCGGCACGGCGGAAAAAGATGTCGCCTGGATGAATGCGCACAACGCCGCAACCAATGCCGGCGTCACCATCACCCAGCGCCGCGACGGCGACAATGCCTACGCGATGATTGCCGTGCAAGGCCCGAACGCCCGCGCCAAGGCCTGGGAAGTCCTGCCGGAGACCAAGGCCGCCAGCGCCGAAATCAAACCGTTCAATGTTGTCATTGTCCCGGACACCGCATTCGGCGAAGTGATGGTGGCACGCACCGGCTATACCGGCGAAGACGGCTTCGAGATTGCCGTCGCGGCTGACAAGGTCAGCGCGTTATGGAATGCCCTGGCCGCAGCCGGCGTCAAGCCAGCCGGGCTGGGTGCACGCGACACCTTGCGCCTGGAAGCCGGCATGAACCTGTACGGCCAGGACATGGATGACACCGTCAGCCCGCTCAACGCCGGCCTGGCCTGGACCGTGGATCTCGCCAGCGAGCGCGATTTCGTCGGCAAGTCTGCCTTGCTGCAGCAAGGCCAGAGCGCGCAATTCCTCGGCTTGATCCTGCGTGAAAAGGGCGGCATCCTGCGCTCGCACCAGAAAGTCATCACCGCGCAAGGCGAAGGCGAAATCACCAGCGGCACCTTCAGCCCGACCATGCAGCAAGCCATTGCCCTGGCGCGCTTGCCAATGGGCGTCCAGGTTGGCGACAGCGTGCACGTCGTCATCCGCGACAAGCAGCTGGCTGCCACCGTAGTGAAATTGCCCTTTGTGCGCAACGGTAAAGTACTCGCCTCCTGAATCAGCACCGATCAGTCGCCGCAACCTTTCATTCACACCCTATTTACACTTTTAACACTTTGGAGCCAACCATGAACGTCCCAGCCGAACTGAAATACACCGCTTCCCACGAGTGGGTGCGCACCGAAGCCGACGGCACCCTGGCTGTCGGCATCACGGAATTTGCCCAGGATGCATTGGGCGATATCGTCTATGTGGAATTGCCAAAAATCGGCCAGGCGCTGACCGCCGGCAAAGACTGCGCCGTGATCGAATCGGTGAAAGCCGCCGGTGACATCTACGCACCCGTCAGCGGTGAAGTCGTTGCCATCAACGAATCCCTGGCCGACGCCCCCGAGTCGATCAACGCCGACGCTTACGGCGCATGGCTGTTCAAGATCAAGCCCACCAATGCAGCAGACGCCGATGCGCTGCTGAGCGCAGAAGACTACGCCAAGAATATCGGCTGATCTCGCTGCAAGCAATTTACTTTCCGGTTCCAGATATCATGACAAACGCCAGCCTTACCCAACTCGAAGCGCACGACGCCTTCATCGCCCGCCATATCGGCCCTTCCGAAGCGGAACAAGCCGCCATGCTGGCGGTGCTCGGTTACCCGAACCGCACCGCATTGATCGACGCCATCGTGCCGGACAACATCCGCCGCCGCGACGTGCTGCCGCTCGGCGAGTTCACCAAGGCGCAATCGGAACCGGAAGCGCTGGCGCAGCTGAAAGCACTGGCCGGCAAGAACAAGGTCCTCAAATCGCTGATCGGCCAGGGGTATTACAACACCCATACCCCCGGCGTCATCCTGCGCAACGTGTTCGAGAACCCGGCCTGGTATACCGCCTACACGCCTTACCAGCCGGAGATTTCGCAAGGCCGCCTGGAAGCGATGCTGAATTTCCAGCAGATGATCACGGACCTGACCGGCATGGACATCGCCAATGCGTCGATGCTCGATGAAGGCACGGCCGCTGCCGAAGCCATGACGCTGATCCAGCGCGTGGGCAAATCCACTTCCAGCGTGTTCTATGTCGCAGCAGACGTCTTGCCGCAAACGCGCGAAGTCATCGAGACCCGCGCCAAGCCGCTGGGCGTCGAGGTGCGCACCTGCGACGGCAAGGCGGAACTGGAGGGCGAATGTTTCGGCGTGCTGCTGCAATACCCGGGCGTCAACGGCGACATCCGCGATTACCGCGAATATGCCAGCGCCATGCATGCCAAAGGCACGATGGTCATCGTCGCCGCCGACCTGCTGGCGCTGACCCTGATCACGCCGCCGGGCGAGTGGGGCGCAGACGTCGTCGTCGGCAACAGCCAGCGTTTCGGCGTGCCGCTCGGATTCGGCGGCCCGCACGCCGGTTACATGTCCACGCGCGATGCCTTCAAGCGCAACATGCCTGGCCGCCTGGTCGGTGTCACCATCGATGCGCAAGGCAACCAGGCCTACCGTTTGGCCCTGCAGACCCGCGAACAGCATATCCGCCGTGAAAAAGCCACGTCGAACATCTGCACCGCGCAAGTCTTGCTGGCCGTGATCGCCTCGATGTACGCGGTCTACCACGGACCGGAAGGCTTGCGCCGGATCGCACAACGCGTGCACCGCTTCACCGGCATCCTCGCCGCCGGCCTGACGCACCTGGGCTACAAGCTTGCCAACACGACCTATTTCGACACACTCACCATCAATGTGAGCGATGCGGCTGCCTTGCACACCGCAGCAGAAGCCGCCGGCATCAACCTGCGCCAGATCAGCGCCACGCAAGTCGGCATCTCGCTCGATGAGACCATCACCCGTGAAGACATCGCCACCCTGTGGACCATCTTCGCGCAAGGCAAGGCGACTCCCGACTTTGCCGCCATCGACGCCGGTGTCGACGACGCCCTGCCCAAGGCACTGGCCCGCACCAGCGCCTACCTGACCCACCCGACCTTCAGCCGCTACCACGCAGAACACGAAATGCTGCGTTACCTGCGCAGCCTGGCGGACAAGGACCTGGCGCTCGACCGCACCATGATCCCGCTCGGCTCCTGCACCATGAAGCTCAACGCCACCAGCGAAATGATCCCGGTGACCTGGCCCGAGTTTTCCAACATCCATCCTTTCGCGCCGGCAGACCAGACCGTCGGCTACCGCGAAATGATCGACCAGCTCGAAGCGATGATGTGCGCCGCCACCGGCTACGCCGCCGTGTCGCTGCAGCCGAACGCCGGCTCGCAAGGCGAATACGCCGGCTTGCTGGTGATCCAGGCTTACCACGCATCGCGTGGCGAAGCGCACCGCAACATCTGCCTGATCCCGTCATCGGCGCACGGCACCAACCCGGCCTCGGCCAGCATGGTCGGCATGGAAGTCGTCGTGGTCGCCTGCGACGAGCGCGGCAACGTCGACCTGGCGGATCTCAAAGCCAAGGCAGAGAAGCACAGCGCCAACCTCGCCGCCGTGATGGTCACCTACCCATCCACCCACGGCGTGTTTGAAGAAGGCATCCAGTCCCTGTGCGAGATCGTCCATGCCCATGGCGGCCAGGTCTATGTCGACGGCGCCAACCTGAATGCCATGGTCGGCGTCGCCGCGCCCGGCAAGTTCGGCGGCGACGTCAGCCACCTGAACCTGCACAAGACCTTCTGCATTCCGCACGGCGGCGGCGGTCCGGGCGTGGGCCCGGTCGCGGTGGGCGCGCATCTCGCCCAGTTCCTGCCCAACCAGAAATCCACCGGCTACACGCGCAGCGAGCAAGGCATCGGCGCGGTCAGCGCCGCGCCATTCGGTTCGGCCAGCATCCTGCCGATCTCGTGGATGTATGTCGCGATGATGGGCGCGGAAGGCCTGAAGGCGGCAACCGAGACCGCCATCCTGGCCGCCAACTACATCGCCCGTCGCCTGGCGCCGCACTATCCGGTGCTGTACTCCGGCCACGACGGCCTGGTGGCGCATGAATGCATCCTGGACCTGCGCCCGATCACCGACGCCACCGGCATCAGCAACGAAGACGTCGCCAAGCGCCTGATCGACTTCGGCTTCCATGCCCCGACCATGAGCTTCCCGGTCCCGGGCACGCTGATGATCGAGCCGACCGAAAGCGAATCGCAAGCCGAACTGGACCGCTTCATCGACGCCATGATCGCCATCCGCATGGAAATCGCCAAGGTTGCCTCGGGCGAATTCGACGCCAGGGACAATCCCTTGAAGAACGCGCCGCACACGGTGCAAGTCATGGTGGCGGACAAGTGGGAGCATGCGTACAGCCGTGAAGTGGCAGCGTATCCGGTGGCTTCCCTGCGCCAGCAAAAGTACTGGTCGCCGGTGGGCCGTGCCGACAATGTGTACGGCGACCGCAACCTGTTCTGTTCGTGCGTGCCGATGTCGGATTACGAATGAGCGGTTACAGATAATCTGCCTGAAACGATAAAAAGCGGGTAGTGCGCAGGCACTGCCCGCTTTTTCTTTGAATGGTAGACTTGACAGGCTTTTTTCTTCAGAACAAAACAACACAGGAGATGCTTCATGTCCAACCCGCTATCCAGGGTCGATCCGGAAGGATTGCTGGAATATTCCGTCGTCTACACCGACCGCGCGCTCAACCACATGTCCAAGCGCTTTCAAGGCGTGATGCAGGACATCTCCGGCATTCTGAAAGAGGTTTACCGCGCGCACTCGACCATCCTCGTGCCCGGCAGCGGCAGTTTCGGCATGGAAGCGGTCGCGCGGCAGTTTGCCTCCGGAAAAAAGACGCTGGTGATCCGCAACGGCTGGTTCAGCTACCGCTGGACGCAGATCTTCGACATGGGCGGCATCCCGTCTGCCTCCACGGTCTTGAAGGCGCGTCGCCTCGACGACAGCAAGCATGCCGCATGGATCCCTGCGCCCGTGGACGAAGTGGTCGCCGCCATCCGCGACACCAGGCCCGACGTCGTGTTTGCGCCGCACGTGGAAACCGCCTCCGGCATCCTGCTGCCGGATGACTACCTGCGCGCGGTGGCGGACGCGGTGCATGAGGTCGGCGGACTGATGGTGCTCGATTGCGTGGCGTCCGGCGCGATATGGGTCGACATGCAAGCCACCGGCATCGACGTGCTGATCAGCGCGCCGCAAAAAGGCTGGAGCGGATCGCCTTGCTGCGCCATGGTCATGCTGAGCGAGCGCGCACGCAGCGCGATCGACGCCACCACCAGCACCAGCTTTGCCGCCGACCTGAAGAAATGGCTGCAGGTTATGGAAACCTACGAAAAAGGCGCGCACGTCTACCACACCACGATGCCGACCGATGCGCTGGTCGTGCTGCGCGACGTGATGCAGGAGACGCGCGCGTTCGGCTTCGACAAGGCACGCGCCAGGCAAGTCGAACTGGGCCAGCGCGTGCGTGCCCTGCTGGAAAGCCGCGGCTTCGCCAGCGTCGCGGCAGAGGGTTACAAGGCGCCTGGCGTCGTAGTCAGCTACACCGATGATCCCGGCATCCAGTCCGGCAAGAAATTCATCGAGCAGGGTCTGCAAACCGCCGGCGGCGTGCCGCTGCAATGCGATGAACCGGCCGACTTCATGACCTTCCGCGTCGGCTTGTTCGGGCTGGAGAAACTGCAGAACGTGGAGCGCACCGTCGCGCATCTGGAAGCAGCGCTGAACCGGATGGCGTGAGAAGGGGTGGTTTGAGGCGATAAAAAAAGCGGGTAGTGCATGAGCACTACCCGCTTTTCATTTGGCGATGCGCCGGGCTTTAGCCTTGAGCCTTCACCTTCAGGCGCCAGGCATGCAGCAACGGCTCGGTGTAGCCGCTAGGCTGCTCCAGGCCCTTGAACACCAGGTCGCATGCTGCCTTGTAGGCCATGCTGGTGCCAAAGTTGCCGGCCATGTTCTGGTACAGCGTGTCGCCGGCGTTTTGCTTGTCGACGACGGCGGCCATGCGCTCGAAGGTTTCCGTGACTTGCGCCTCGGTGACGACCTTGTGCAGCAACCAGTTAGCCATGTGCTGGCTGCTGATGCGCAGCGTGGCGCGGTCTTCCATCAGGCCGACGTTGTGGATGTCGGGCACCTTGGAGCAGCCCACGCCCTGGTCGACCCAGCGCACGACATACCCGAGGATGCCTTGGGCATTGTTGTCCAGCTCTTGCTGCTTTTCGGCATCGGACCAGTCCGGGGTGGCGGTAACCGGCACTTGCAGCAGGTTGTTGAGAATGCCGTCGCGCTCTTTCTCGTAATTGGTCTTTTCCAGATCCTTTTGCACGTCGGAGACCAGCACCTGGTGGTAGTGCAGGGCGTGCAGCGTGGCGCCGGTGGGGCTGGGCACCCAGGCGGTGTTGGCGCCGGCCTTGGGGTGAACGATCTTTTGTTCCAGCATGCCCTTCATCAGGTCAGGCATGGCCCACATGCCCTTGCCGATCTGCGCCTTGCCGCGCAGACCGCAGGACAGGCCCACCAGCACGTTGTTCTTCTCGTAGGCTGCAATCCAGGCGCTGGTCTTCATGTCGCCCTTGCGGATCATCGGGCCGGCGTGCATGGCTGTGTGCATCTCGTCGCCGGTGCGGTCCAGGAAGCCGGTGTTGATGAAGGCCACGCGGCTGGCAGCGGCGGCGATACAGGCTTTCAGGTTGACGCTGGTGCGGCGCTCTTCATCCATGATGCCCAGCTTGACAGTGCTGTCTGGCAGGCCCAGGACTTTTTCCACGCGGGTAAACAGTTCGGCGGCGAAGGCCACTTCCGCAGGGCCGTGCATCTTCGGCTTGACGATGTAGACCGAGCCCTTGCGGGAATTGCGGATGGCATCCTTCTTGGTGCGGGCAAGGTCGTGCAGGGCGATGGTCGTGGTGACCACGGCATCCATGATACCTTCCGGGATTTCCTGCAAATTGCCTGCCTCGTCCTTGTACAGGATCGCGGGGTTGGTCATCAGGTGGCCGACGTTACGCACAAACATGAGCGAACGGCCATGCAGCGTGACCTTGCCCTTGCCGCTGGCAGCGGTGTACACGCGGTCGGCGTTCAGGCCGCGGGTAAATGTCTTGCCGCCTTTTTGCACTTCCTCGGTCAGGGTGCCTTGCAGGATGCCCAGCCAGTTGCCGTAGGCCAGGACCTTGTCTTCTGCATCGACCACGGCGACGGAGTCTTCCAGGTCCAGGATGGTGGACAGCGCGGCTTCGACCACCAGGTCGGCGACACCCGCAGCGTCGCTCTTGCCGATGGCGGTGGTGCGGTTGATGATGATGTCCAGGTGCAGGCCATTGTGCTGCAGCAGGATGCTGCTCGGGGCCTTGGCGTCGCCCTGGTAACCGATGAACTGGCTCTTGTCGGCCAGCTTGGAGGTGCCGCCTTCTTTCAGGGAAACCACCAGTTCGCCATCCTTGTTGATTTTGTAGCCGGTGGAGCCGACATGCGAACCCTTTTTCAGGGGCACGGTGCGGTCCAGCACATGGCGCGCGTATTCAATGACCTTCTTGCCGCGCCTGGGGTTGTAGCCGCCCTTGGCGCCGGCTTTCTCGCAGCCTTTGTCTTCCGAAATCACATCGGTGCCATACAGCGCGTCGTACAAGCTGCCCCAGCGCGCGTTGGCGGCGTTCAGGGCGTAACGGGCATTGAGCACCGGCACCACCAGCTGCGGACCGGCCTGCACGGCCAGTTCGGCGTCGACGTTTTTGGTGCTGATCTTGACCTTTTTCGGGCTCGGCACGAGGTAGCCGATCTTTTCCAGATGGGCGCGGTAGGCAGGCATGTCGGCGATGGGGCCGGGGTTGGCCTTGTGCCAGGCATCCATTTCCAGCTGCAGGCGGTCGCGCTCAGCCAGCAGGGCAATATTCTTCGGCGCCAGGTCGGCCACGATGGCGTCAAAGCCGCTCCAGAAATCGGCAGACGAAATGCCGGTGCCGGGCAGGACTTTGCTCTCGATGAACTGGTGCAAAACGGTGGCAACTTGCAGGCGATGCTCAGTGGTGCGGGGCGTAGAGGATGTGGACATAAGTGGATTTTTTAAAAAACGAGGGAGATTTCGGGTAAGCCTATTTTATTGGATATTTTAATCGATGCTATGCGAGTAACTATCAATATATTTGTGACTAAAAGATAGGTAATGGCACATCGAGCCGTGCCTGATTCCGTACGCAGCTTAAATGATGCACAGGATTGTTACATTGACTGTAGAAGAACGTTAAATGATTGTTATTTTTTAAGAATCCGCGTTTTACACTTCATAATCTGGCCCACTTAAAAAAACAAATGCACAAAGGGGCGTATGGAAAACAGGGAAATTCCATGGACGACATGAAAATCATGATGAGTGCCGACACCCGACTCAACCTGTTTCAGTCCCTCAGCGATGCTTCGGATCTGAGTGCCGTACTCGACACCGTTGCCAAGGCAGCATTTAACTGGGGGGAGTTTGACGGTCTCCTCATCAATCTCGTCGACGAAGCGAAAGAAAATCTGGTTTGCCATTGGGTATCGCTCCCACCTGAATTCGAGAATTACCGGAATACCTTCTTTTATTATCACTTTCCGCTCGATGCAAAAGATCTGAATGCCCAATGTTTTCAGTCAAACCGGGCAATCATTGCAGACCACAATGACGTCGAAAATTCGTCAGGGGCGACGCGCGCGCGCTTCATGCGATGGAAGATGGGGGCCATCTGCATCGTGCCGCTGTGCGCAGAAGAAAGCGGCCAGCCATTTGGCACGATCATGGCCTTGCGCAAGAAGCATCCTATCCTGACGTCCGACACCCAGTTTTTGCAGGAGCTGATGACACTGGCGGGAAAGCGGATTCTTGCAGCCAAGCGCGAGCAGAAGCTTTTGCAAGACAAGATCGGGATTGAGAACGCTGCCCTGGAGCGCAATCAGTTTTTCGATTTCATCAACCAGATTAATACGCTCGATTCACGCGAAAAGATCTACCGGCTCATTTCGAAAGAATGCCTGCGGCGGTTTCCTGTCGAGCTGGTGTCGATCTGGCAAAAAGAAGAAGCCGGATATGTATGCAAAACGACGACTGCGATCGATCCGGACTACATGCGTATTGCCGAACGGCTGGAACACTTTTATTCAAAAACGGTCTTCGACGACATCGATTTTGAGTTGACGGTGAGCGAAGTGCTTGCACAGAATTATCCGATGTATATCGAGGATGTCTTTGCACTCAGGCATTTGCCGTTGACCGATAAGGTCAGGCGAATCGTTGAACTGGTTGAGACACCGCGCACTTTTATCCACATGCCCATATGGCATAAGGGTGAGCCGCTCCGGGTATTGACGCTGGTCAGCTGTAAAGAAATCTATCGCCCAACCGAGACCGAATTCCAGGTAATCCGGCAATTGTCGCAATTCTTTGGCACGGTGCTCGTCAATTCGGGGCTTTACGAGACCGTCAAAAAACAGCGGGAGATGGTCGAGACGCTGAATACGCAACTGGCTTGCGAGTTGAATGCCCAGGGAGCGCAGGCTCTCAAGGATGACGTCACGGGGCTTTACAACTACAACTACTTTTATGATGTTCTCATCCGACGGGTTAACGAGTTTCTGAGGGATCCCGGTGGAAAAGGGCTATCACTCGTTTTGATCAGCATCGACGGTTTCGATGCGCTTTCGAATAAAAAGGGAAGCTCATTTGCCAACACCGTAATGCAGGAGTTTGCGAAACTGCTGATGAAACGCGTGCGCAAGTCCGATATTGTCTGCAGGTTCGGCGGCGAGGAATTTGCCGTAATTCTGCCGGGATGCCGCAAAGAATACGCCATGCATTTTGCGCAGAGTATCCAGACAAAATTGAAGTACAGCGGGCTCCGGGTTGACAACGTGCGCCATGACGTTACAGTCAGTATCGGATACTCATCCTGCGAAATGGGCGCCAAGCAAACGCAAATGCTGGAGCAAGCTGACCAGGCTTTGGCTGTTGCGAAACAATGCGGGGGCAATCGCATCGCCACGGATAGCCAGATTGGGTAATGCGTCCAGGTGCCCTGCATAAATACGCGCATTATGTAATCACTTTATAGGCCCTTGCTGAGAATGGTCAGCCCTGCAAGGCATGGCAAATGGCATCCACGTGCCGATGGTCCGTGCCGCAGCAGCCACCCACCACCGTCATGCGGGGCAGTTTCGCTTGCAGGGCCTTGTACTCCAGACCCAGTTCCACAGGGTTGCCGTCGAATCTGACGCCTGCGCAATATCGCAAGCGGTTTGGGGCGATGCGGGGGGGGCGAAGTGGCGGATGAAAAGTGACCCCGCCCCAATGAATAGCACCGACCAATGCCGCGATATGGTCAATTCGTCAGGTAGCTTGAATTCGCCAGATTAAAGACGTTGGCCGGCAAGCCATCCGGATTGTAGTAATTCCTTTTTCTGACATCCAGAATGCTGGGAGCCCAGGGATCTGGCCCTGCGTACATCAGGTCGCGCGGATCGTAGTTGACATGGGTGTTGTCGTAATCGGGCGCGTCGGCATCTACTGCGCCCAATGCGTGCATAATTTCGTGCAACAGACTGAATTCCCAGTATCCGGGCGCAGCGAGTGAATTGCCTGAGAATGGATTGCTGCCACAAGGCGGTGCGCCGGCGGGCGTTCCCTGCAAATACATCACGATGACTTGCCCCTGCAGTTCGGGAGGGTGCGGTGCATCTGCACAATATCTTGAATTTCCACCATCGTAGTACACCACATATATTTTCTCTGGCAGGAGGAATCCTGAGTTCGCCAGGTCGGCCTCGATCGCGTCCCTTTTGTTGACGCCAAAGGCGTCAAATTCCGCATCCGTTCTCTGCAATTGCACGAAAGTGACGTCCAGCCTGCCGCCGATCGTATCAAACTTCAGTTTCCTGCCGCCTGTCTGGCTGGCCAGCCAGTTGTTGGCCGCGCCTGTCGAATTCTCCAGGACTGGCCCCAGATCGATCCTGATATCCGTTGCGCCGAATGGCAAGGCATAGACCACATGAATTTGCGGACCATTGATTTCGTCTGGCCGATCAGTTATTGAGCGCGTAGATGTCGGGTCATCGGTTGGCGTGGGCAAGACCTCAGGCTGATCACGATGATCATGCCGAGTATGGCGATTGACGCGCCAGTTCTTCCATACGTTCCACAGCGATTCCTTGCGCAGGCTTTTCGCGCCTGTGTCGGATGCAATGAGTGAAGCCTGTTGCGGGGCGCCGGAAGCGCTGGCGGCATTCTGCGGTGTGTCCGGGTTGCCGCCGCACGCTGCGAGTAGGCAGATAGGGCCAAGTAGTGTCAGATGAAGTTTCATAATGGATTTCCAAGATCTTGAGTTGGTGATACACGATGGACTCCCTGACCAATTTTTTAATATCTGACAGGTTAGATGCTGGAAGGAGAAACACAATCGCCACTGTTCGCGCACTGTTGAAATCGGCAGGATGCTTGCGACGCATCAGGCCAAAAATACTGCAGGAATTATCTGTAACTTATTTGAACCGGAATGATGCAAACGAAGCACCAGGCAAAAATATTTCAGGGGCGATCTGTAACTTTTTTGAATCGGAATGATGCTGGCGAAGACAGTGCATTGTGTTGGATCAGCGTGCCCAGAATTTCACGGAACGGATGTCTGCAACGCACATCCTAATCACGTCATTTTTAGTCACCCATAAAATGTGGCTATCGGTCACTATGCGTGATCAGAAAAGTGATGTGGTTTGCTGCATGCAGTTCGTGCCTTGATTATTTTTAATAAGGATCTTCCGACCATGAAAGCTCACAAAAGTATTTGCGCTCGCCCGTTTGCTATAGCGGCTTTATTTTCTGCGGCGATTCTTGCGCTATGTCCCTGGCCGGCGCAAGCGCAGTCCTTGAATATCACGGACAATAATTCGAGCCTGACATATACGACTGATGTCCCAGGCACTAATTCAGGCACCGCCAGTGATCCGGTGCAGTTTGCGCGTGTGCTCAAGTGGACCATTGATGGACGCGAGATACTGGTTAATCCATCGGCTCCGGCAAGATTTCTGGACATAGATCACAAGCATGAAGCACTCCATGTCGCACCTAACCAGCTACATGCTCAAGGCCCGCTTTTTGGGTATAGTGCGAGCGCGGTGACAGGTGGTGTCGTCTACACGATCACGGGAGGACCGCCGGGAAGCGGATTATCCTGTCTTTCGGAGAAAGTGGACATTCGCAATAAATCCACTGAAGCCATTTCACTTTCCTCTTCCGGATTGGCCGGTATGGGATGGAAGCCGGGCCTGGCAAGCGCCCCCGGTGCGAATCTTCAAATTCCGGATTTGTCCGGATTGAACATCACAGGCACAACGGTCGCCTTTGTACAAGGTGACGTCCAGAATGGCGTTGCTCGTCCCTTGATCAGCGATCCTCCTTTTGCACCAGTTTCAGTCTTCCCCATTGTGTCTTTTTCCGGATTCAACACGTTTTTCGTTAAGAATTTCACGCTGCCTGCCGGCGCTACCTTGACGATGATTACCGAACTGAATCTTGATGGCATAAGTCAAAATGGCATACACAAGAACCCATGGGGCAAGCCTCAGAAAGATGGGGTGCAAAGTTTGCTTCAACGTGTCAGCAACTGCAGGCCAGTGCTAGCCAGTGCACCGACTACGCCGCCGACGACACCGCCAACCACTCCTCCGACGACGCCACCAACCACTCCTCCAACGACTCCGCCGGCTATTAATGGGGCAGCACTTTATACAAACAACTGTGCCAGTTGCCACGGTGCGCTGGCGACGTCAACAAAAAGGGGACGATCTGCCGCGCAGATAACGACCGCGATTCGAAACGAACCTGCCATGCAATCGATCACTCTGACGCCAGAGGAGATAGAGGCCATTGCCGCAGCATTGCAATAGTAGAGTACGTGACCTGCATCCCAGGGCTACCGCACCAAAACTCATTCAGTTTCAATGAGTTGAAACTGAATGAGGCTCCCCGCGCTGACAGGCATGGATCGCGGAGCACTATGCAACGGCGTCGCCCGTGGCCGCCATGATCGAACTGAGCGGCCTGGCCGAACGTTCTTTCAAGCGCCATTTTCAGCAAGCTACCGGCATGCCGCCGCTGGAGTATGTGCATACGGTGCGCCTGGAAGAAGCCAAGCAGATGCTGGAAGCTGGCAGTCAGTCGATCGAGGCAATTGCCAATGAAGTTGGCAATGAAGATTCCGGTTTCTTCAGTCGGTTGTTCAGGCGGCATGTGAACCTGACGCCTGCGCAATACCGCAAAAGGTTTGGGGCGATAAAAAAGTCGCTAGAGCAACGGGAAGCTAAATATTTACTTTTTAGAATCGAGCAATTGGGATGTCAGCGTAATGGACGCGATCACCAATGCCGAAAACTCGCTCTCCGTTTGAGCCCCGAAAACCCAAGCGGATCGTTAGCATGAAGACTCACTTTTTGGGTGTTTACACGATTTCTACCACAGGTCACAGACATTTATTGAGTAACCGCATCGAGCGCACGACTCAAGCTAAAGTCAACGCTTGTCCCATCCATTCGAAAAACAAAAAAGCACTGCGTATGCCCAGGATGATCGCGGTCCAATCCTTTCTCGAAGTACGCTATGCCGTTTCCAGATTTAGTCGGCTCGCCGGGCGCTACGGTTTTATCGTAAACAGTAAGGAGTGAGGATAAATCGGAATGATCGGTTGAATTTTGTACTCGCTCACCTACTGAATACCGACCAAGCATTTCCCGAAAATGAGTTGCCGCATCGCTTTTTTTGGGCCAATACCGACCATTTGGAAGTTGAACCGGGATTGTCCTTGGCATTTGCAGTCCTCTTTGATGGCTTGGGGCGGGTTTATGAGTTTAAGGATGATTGACCGATGAATCTTATTGACTGCAGGCAATACTAATGATCCCGCCGTCACAGTTGCAACTTGACAACTACATTACTTTCAATCATTCTCATTTTGCCACTAATGCTCACTGGAGCACACTCAATAAAGGGCAATATGAGTCTGAGCTTAGCAAAAGAAGTCGAGGATAGCGAATGGGGGTGTACATACCAAGCCGTAACAAACGGTACTGGAAACCCAAACATTAAATTATGTCACGTCAAAGTCAAGAACCTAAATGAATTCGCCGCGCGAATCACTACACTAGTTCTCGACAACTCTTGGATGACCAAATTAGATTATGGGACTCGCCGCGCCTACGACAGGACAGTAAGCGAAACCGCGAATGCGCTTGTCAATACGTTTAGGCAGACCGCCGCGGATGGTACTGTTGGGGCTGAATTTGGTGAGGTCATGGTCTCTATTGGCTCAGCTCACGCGCTCGAACAAATATTCGAACACATTGCGATTCCCATAGCAGAGCTCTGGAAGCCCCAAGTTAAGCAAAATGAAGGCTTCGACTTTCACACGGTCTGCACTTCAGAATATATCAACTTTGGAGAGGCAAAGTATTCAAATGCGAGTAGCCCGCATGGGTTGGCTATTAGGCAAGCTGATGACTTCCTCCAAGCGGAAAAACATTTGCGCGACAGGAATCATTTAGAGAAGCTAGTAGAGGAGTCTTCAATTCAACATCTTGATCAGGATAATTTTGGGGTTGTTGCGGCGTTCTCAATTAACGCGAAACAACCATTGGTTGTATTCGAGAACGCTTTAAAATCTGCATCTAAAATCGTTGCCTCAAAGAGGTTGACCAATTTCTATTTGGTTGGGGTGACCGAAGAATGTTAAGCAAGCTCGCTTCGATCAAAAATTCCCAGCAACCAGTAGATGAACTTTTAGAGCTATTAAACTTGCTACACAAAGAGGGGCCAGTAGGCTCTGACCTCTTAGAAAGTATCGCTCTCTATAGCGAATTTCATCCTCAAGAGTTCTCCAAGCTGGAAGAACACTTTATATCAGCTCTAGGATTATTTTATAAGGTTCCAGCCCCAAGTAATCTTTATTCGCTTCTTCTGGCAACTATCGGCAACAACCACAAGGCCGAGTATGGATCATTCCTAACTCCTGTCCAAGCAAGTGTCAGACGCGCCGTTGATAAATTTCAGTTCGTTTCGATATCCGCGCCCACTAGCGCGGGCAAATCGTATTCAATTCGCGATTTCATTTGTGAACAATCTGGAGACGCCGTAGTTATTGTTCCGTCCAGAGCGTTAATTGCCGAGTATATTTCTGCTATCAAGCGTCATTTCAATGAGCAAAAAAATGTCATGATTTCCTCGTTCGTCGACAAGGTCTTCTTGAGCCGTGAGCTTCGACGAATCTTTGTTCTAACACCTGAACGCGCTCGAGAACTATTCCTCATGCGAGACCAATTGGCGATTGGCGTCTTCTTTTTTGACGAGGCGCAGGTTTCTGAGGAAAAAGGGCGAGGAATCATCTTCGATGTTCTAGTCCGACGTGTCCAGAGATCCTTTCCGGATGCTAGACTAATTTTTGCCCATCCATTTACGGAAAATCCCGATGCGCAATTCAAAAAACATAATATCGATTCGGAACGAGCATATGCCCATTCTTATAGCCAGGGAGCTGTTGGGAAGATCTGCATCTATCGCCATAAGAATGACAAAGATTATTATTTCACCTCAACAGATGAAAAGGGATATTTACTAAAAAAGTGCATCGAGTTTGGCGGTGGTTTTAATCAATTTGCATTTAATGGCAATCACTCGATACTGATATTTGTTTCAAAGGCTTCAATTTACAGTGGAAAATTTTTAGAGAGCTTTGAAGAATATATCGATAGATTTGAATACGTAACCGACGTTAAAGCGTTAGAAATAATTGCAGCAGTCGAACACATTCTCGGGGCTGATGAAAACGAGCACCGCTCAAAGCTGGTGTCGTTACTACGAAAAGGCGTAGTCATCCATCATGGCTCGGTACCGTTGGATGTTCGATTCCTTTTGGAAGATTTCATCAGGAGCGGCTTTGCCAAAGTATGTTTTGCCACCAGCACGTTGGCTCAAGGAGTTAATATGCCTTTTGACATAGTGTGGTTAGAGAGCAATCGGATCATTGGAAGAGATGAGCAAGAAAGAGCCCTTGCTTTTAAAAACTTAGTAGGACGGGCAGGGCGCTTGTCAGCGGAAAGGAAGTTTGATTATGGCTATGTCTTTACCGACAATCCACAGTTGTACATAAGACGGGTAAATGAGCCGTTCGCCTTAAGTGAAGTTTCTGTTATCGACCAGGATTTTGAAACTGACGCATGGGAAACTAAAGAACTTCGTGAATCCATTAGACAAGGTAGTTTTGATGATGATTTGAATGTGCCAATCCCGAGAGCACAAAGGCTTTCTGACCAAAAAATTCAGGATGCATGCAAAGCAATATTAGATTTGCTCTATGCTGGTGGATCGATTCGGGAAAATATTTCCGGCGAGGTCAACAAGGCTGTTCGAGAAACGATCAGAGAAAAATTACGACTAATCTTCGTTACTTCAGTAAATCGTGAACTCTACAAAGGGGAATCATCGGTCTTTAACACTGCGGTCATGATCTTTATGCTAGCAATTGGTGGCAGAACGTTTAGGGAAATTGCAGGTATACGCTACAGCGAGATATCGAAACGTGATACCGGCCATATTGGTGAAGCGACCTTCTCCCAATGCGCAGAACAAATTCCGAACAGTTCGCTTGTGAGCGCCTTTCCATTGTTCAAGAATACGGCAGCAAAAGATGTAAGTTACGATTCTGTCGTGTTTGACACCTACGATTACATGGACCAAGTCATTGCCTTCTCTTTGTCAGATGTGTTTTCTGCGGCATTTAAAATTTACAGGAAGCAGACAGACGATAGTAGGGCTGAAAAAATGCTCGAGTTATTACGTTTTGGGACGAATAACGTAGTTCACGTCTTACTGATGCGTTATGGATTTTCGCCTGAGACCATTTCGGAAATCACTCCATACATTCAATTTGTAAATGAAGATCAAATCATTTTCTCAGACAATATTTACTCAGCTCCGCAGCAGGTGAGAAATATGGTGGAGTGGTACTTGCCATAATTTCTTCGGCATTGATCGTTTTCGCACAGCTAAAATAGAAAAAGTCCAGTGGTATCTACGCATTGGATCATCTTGGTGCTGATTCATTAGGCGTAATCTAGTCCTAGATTAATGGGGTCGGCACTATTTCCTCGAAGGTGTTGATCGCTGTTGAAGAATTAATGTTGCTCACAACAGCTTCTGCTCCCATCTTGTAAGCGACCAACAGATCACTTATCGAGTGCAGTCTGTCATTTTTCGTTTGAATTGCAGCCTTTGAAATCGCAACATAGCTAACTGCGAGGTAATCGAGCAAATGTGTTATTAGTTGAGGGCGAATGTTTGCAAAATGCCCTGTATGGGTGATCTTGTTTCTTAGGAAGTAAATCCGGCGCAATTGTCTTGCTACGTCAGTTTCCGAGCGTTTAACCCTGTCTGCTAAGGATTTGTTGTCTTTCATGTCCATAAAAGTAGAATAAAATCTGAATTTCAAGTGCTCTTTTGGACCTAAGCTGTTGAAAAGCTCAATGCTTGCATCTTTGTTTTTTAATACTTCAAAGACAATCGAACTCGTAGATTCTTCATTAAATACCGCATCACCTTTAGTGATACTTAGAGCTAAGGGGGTGATGGGTATTTGGTGCCGAACTAAAGCATCCCTCAGATACTCGATGCGCCGTTGCAGACCTGTCAGCGCATATATTTGTGGAACGTATTCCACGATATTGAGCAAAATGCTATTTTCTCCATCGGAGAAAAGTGACTCGAGTGCTATCCAGAGGTTGAGTAGTTTTTGTTCTAGTGAAACGGACTCTCGAGCTAGGCGAAGGTATCGCAATGATCTGCCGATATGCTCTTTGCCTTCAATATTTAGTTTCGCCAATGCATGCCGGATGGTGTTGTCCGATTTTGTAAAAAATGTGCCGCTTTCTGACGTGAGAAACCCAATTAGCAGACTAATATTCAATGATTCACCATGAGTAAACTGTTGGTTCCGAGATATAGCCATGCAGTGTGGATGAAATGCGATTTGAGGGTTTAACTCTAATGCCGTTACTGCGTCTATTAACTGGTCAAGCTTGTCTTTTGTCCTCCAAGAGGCGCTTACAAAATCTGTGCTCGTAATAGTCAGTCTTGCTATCGCATTTGGATTCAATTCGGCCCAAGATTTTTTTAGTTTATTATCTTGAATGTCGTCGGGAATGGTCGAGAAGAATTTGCAGTTATCTTCATCATTAATTGCGAGCAAGCTGCTTGGTTTGTTTGATCGAATGGCAAAATAGACTTCAAAGCTTGTGGTATGGCTTCTTAGCTTTTCTGTAATAAACTCGAATTGTTCTTTAAAATTCCTGCCGGAATAATTGGTTTCTCTTGTGAATTGTTCTGCGCGGTTGAAGAGATATGTTGGTGAATAGCCTTTGTTTAATAGATGAGTCACATAAAGACCGGTCAATGCATAGATGCTTGTTGTTAATCGATCTTTTTGTGCAAGTTCTACGTTTGAAAATAAAACCTTATTTAAATCTGCCAATAGCTCTTTTTCATAGTCTTCTTCTCGAGCTAATACGCCCCTGCAGATGACGCTAAGGCGATTTAATTGCCCTGAACTAAAATCTCCCCCTCGAATTTTTTTGAAGATCTGTTGTCGTGAACCCTCCATTTTGGCGAAGAGAAATTCCGCAACTGGATCGTTCGATAGGCAGCTGTCAATCTCGTCTAACGATGAAAGTATGTAGCCTCCGTTTTTGTCGTTGGATCGATATTCGCTTATGTAAGTTAACGCTTCAAGGGAACTGCTAAATATATTCATCAGTCTAGATTGGTAGAAATGCGGTGTTCGCATGCTTAGTTTTTCCGTAAATGTCTCAACGAAGAAACGGGCACGAAAATCGTTAATTGGGAGTCTTTCCCATTTATCGTCTGCGAGGTATTTCATGTTATCTATCTAACTTCCTGGATGAGTGGCGAGCGCATAATTCTATTTTCTCGCCAAGTTATCAAATGGGTGCTTAAACTGGTAAGAATGGAGATTGTCGATGTATAAAATTGATTAAAAGTAATTTTACTTACTTTCGGTAGTGATGCTCGTATATTTTTATTTGTTCGGTTCAGCCATGTCACAGAATCTATAGAAATAAAAATGGGCACCATAAATGTGCCCGTTTTTATTATTACTTGGCTCCTAATTCAGACTCGAATTAGGGCCTGGAAGATTGGAGATCTATCACTTCCCCCAACTATCCTTCAAAGTAACCACCCGATTAAACACCGGCTTCCCCGCCTTCGAATCCACCCGATCCGCCACAAAGTACCCATGCCGCTCGAACTGGAACTTCTCGTCCGGCATTGCATGCTTCATGCCCTGTTCCAGGTAAGCCGTAATCACTTCCTTCGAATGCGGATTGAGCGCCTGCTTGAAATCCTTGCCGCCCGAATCCGGCATCGCATCCGCAAACAACCGGTCATACATGCGCACTTCCGCTTCCAGCGCATGGCTGCTGCTGACCCAGTGAATATTGCCCTTGACCTTGTAATTGGCGCTGCCTTCCGTGCCTGATTTACTGTCCGGGAAGTAGCTGCAATGCACGGCAATCACGCGGCCAGATTCATCCTTGTCGCAGCCGGTGCATTCCACCACGTAGCCGTAACGCAGGCGCACCTTGTTGCCGGGGAAGAGGCGGAAGTAACCCTTGCTCGGCACTTCCATGAAGTCTTCTTCCTCGATCCACAATTCCTTGGTGATAGGGAAGGTGCGGTGGCCGCGCTCAGGAAAGTGCGGGTGTACGGGCGCCGTGCATTCCACCGTGAGGTCGTCAGGGAAGTTGTCGATGATGAGTTTTAACGGACGCAGCACGGCCACGCCGCGCGGGGCCTTGGCGTCGAGGTCGTCGCGTAGCGCCCCTTCCAGCGTGCCCATGTCGATCCAGCTATCCGCCTTGGAGACGCCGATGCGCTCGCAAAACAGCTGGATCGATTCCGGCGTATAGCCGCGACGGCGCAAGCCGACGATGGTGGGCATGCGCGGGTCGTCCCAGCCATCGACGATGTTTTCCTGGACCATCTGCAAGAGCTTGCGCTTGCTGGTGACGGCATAGGTGAGGTTCAGGCGCGCGAATTCGGTTTGTTGCGGCAGGGGCTTCTTGAAGAAGCCGCCTTCGGCCAGACGCTCCAGCACCCAGTCGTAGAACGGCCGGTGGTCCTGGAACTCCAGCGTGCAGAACGAGTGCGAGACATTTTCGATGGCGTCCTCGATCGGGTGCGCATAGTCGTACATCGGGTAGATGCACCAGGCGTCGCCTGTCCTGTGGTGGTGCGCATGGCGGATGCGGTAGATGGCCGGGTCGCGCAGGTTCATGTTGGGCGAGGCCATGTCGATCTTGGCGCGCACGATGTGTTCGCCATCCTTGAATTCGCCGGCCTTCATGCGGCGGAACAGGTCCAGCGATTCGGCCGCGGGGCGGTCGCGGAAAGGGGAGTTCTTGCCCGGCTCGCCGAAGTTACCGCGGTTTTTTGCCATGTCGTCGGCGCTCTGGCTATCGACGTAGGCGTGGCCGGCGCTGATCAGGTATTCCGCCATTGCATAGAACTGGTCGAAGTAGTCGCTGGCGTAATACAGGTGCGCGGCCGGGCCGCCGGGGCCGTCTTCGTTCCAGTTGAAACCCAGCCATTGGACGCTGTCGAGGATGGTGTCGACATATTCCTGCTCTTCCTTGGTCGGGTTGGTGTCGTCGAAGCGCATGTGGCAGCGCCCCTGGTAGTCGCGCGCGAGGCCAAAGTTCAGGCAGATCGCCTTGGCATGGCCGATGTGCAGGTAGCCGTTGGGCTCGGGCGGGAAGCGCGTGATGACCGGCGGCAGCGGGTGCGCCAGGCTGTCGGTGCGGTTGGCGTACTTGCCGGAGGCGAGGTCGGCTTCGATGATTCCCTTCAGAAAATTCGAGGAAGCGGGATTGGCGTCGGCTGCGGCTTTGGGTGGATTGCTCATGGATTATTCAGGCAGGCTGCTTGGTAAATGGATATGACTTGTTGTTGCCATTTTACCGTAGCAGGGTGCCGGGGCGGTCATTGCCTTCCCTTTGATTATTGTCAGCGACACTTTTACAGCCTGGAGGAAATAATTGCAAAAAATATATTTAATTTAAGTAACGTTAGGGAGAGACCCATGAACATGCAATGCGACATTCTTGCTAGCGAACCGCTGCTGTCTGCCGAAACGCCCGCTGCGGCGACTCCACCGGGGGAGTGGCGCTACTCCGTGGGCGGCATGCTGGTGCTGTCGGGCGCTTTCGGATTGCTGGCGGTGCTGGCCGATGAAGCGCTCGGCGGCGCGGTGACCCAGGTGCTGGAGGCTACCCTGGGCACGCCGGGAATTTTCAGCAGGTAACTCAAGTTCGGGCGGGTGTGGCCGTAAAGAAAGAAAGCCTTATCTTTTTTCTGGAAGCCCATGCGTATTCTTTTTCTGGCCTTTGCTGGCATGCTGCTGTGGTCGTCCGCCCATGCCATCGACCCGCGCATCATTACGGCGGTCAATCCCAAGGAAGAAGAGGATATGCAATTGCTGGCCGAGCGCATTTCCGCGCGCCTGGCGACCTTGCGCAAATCCCGGGAAGCCCGTCCGGCCGCGCCGATGCCGCGCAAGAAGCCGGCGGCGGCCAGCGCCGCGGCCGCCGGTGCCAACGCGCCGCAACAAGGCCATGCCTGGCACTATGACGGCGAGGGCGGTCCCGCGCACTGGGGCCGCATGAATCCGGCCTGGGCCACCTGCGCCAGCGGCGCGCGCCAGTCGCCCATCGATATCCGCGACGGCATCCGCGTCGACCTGGACCCGGTGCAATTCGATTACAGGCCGACGCGCTTCCAGGTGCTCGACAACGGCCATACCGTGCAGGTGAATCTGTCGACGGGCAATACCATCACCGTGACCGGCCGCAGCTACGAGCTGACGCAATTCCACTTCCACCTGCCCTCCGAAGAACGCATCAATGGCAAGGGCTTCCCGATGGTGCTGCACCTGGTGCACAAGGATGCCGCAGGCCGGCACGCCGTGGTGGCGCTGCTGGTCGAGGATGGCGAGCCGCATGAGGTGGTGCAGCAGGTGTGGAACAACCTGCCGCTGGAAAAGCGCGAGCCGGTTCTGGCGGCGGCGCCGCTGGATCTCGACAAGCTCATGCCGTCGCGGCGCGAGTATTACACCTACATGGGCTCGATGACGACGCCACCCTGCTCCGAGGGGGTGCTGTGGATCGTCATGAAAGAGCCGATCCGCCTCTCCAGCCAGCAGATCGCCATCTTCGCGCGGCTGTACCCGATGAATGCGCGCCCGATCCAGGAAGCGGCGGGGCGCATGATCAAGGAATCCAACTAGTCAGGAACGCAGGGCAGCAGGCCTGCCGCCGAGCCGCGCGGAAAGGCGGTCGGCGAACCTGCGGATGGCGGCGCCGGCCTTTTCCTGCGCTGCCTCGGTGGCGTCGATCGAGAGCATGCTGACGGCCACGCCTGCAACGGCCTGGCTGCCGGACGAATCGAACACCGGCGCGCCGAAGCAATGCATGCCTTCGCGCACTTCGCCGGCATCGACCGAATAGCCGCGCCTCCGCACTTCGTCCAGCTGCGCGAGAAACGCTTCGAGGTCGGGCGTGCCGGCGGGTGTCAGCTTCTGCGGCCAGCTGCCTTGCAGGCTCGCCTTGACATCCTCCAGCGCAAAGGTGCTTGCCATGGCCTTGCCGGTCGCCGTGAAGGCCAGGGGCAGGCGCATGCCGATCCTGAATGTCACGCCCAGCGGCCGGCTGCCGTTGCGGCACGCCACGTACACCACGCTGGCGCCATCCATCACCGACAGGGTGACGGTTTCCTGCGGCAATTCACCGATTTCTTCCCAGGCTGCATAAAACTCTTGCGTGATATCGCTGCGCGCCAAAAACGCATTGGCCCAGGTCATCACGTGCGGCCCCAGGCTCATCTGGCCATTTTCCAGGCGCGTGATCAGGCGCAGCTGCACCAGCGTCGCGCACAGGCCGTGCAGCGAGCTTTTCGGCAAATCCACCATGCGCGCCAGGTCCGCCAGCGACAGCGGGTTGGCGGATCCGGCCAGCGTATCGAGCACGCGGGCGGCGCGGGTCACGGCCGGCGACGTGCTTTTTTCTTGCGGCACGGCATCATCGGATGCCGCCAATGTTGCCAAACTGCGGGCTGTAACACTTTTCATAAAAAATAGGGCTCAAAGAAGTTGACGGGCAATCAAAACCTGCCTACGATGGCGGCATTCGATAATACGAACGGCGTTCAATAGGTTGAACAGCATAACAAAATTCTACGCAAAAGGCTACTCATGAATCTGATCGATATCAGTTTGTTGAAATCGCAAGCGTTTGTAAATGGGCAATGGGTCGATGCCGACGGCGGTGCGCGCTTTGCCGTGACCGATCCGGCCACCGGCGAGACGCTGGCGCAAGTTCCGGCAATGGGCGCGGCCGAGACGGAGCGTGCGGTCGCTGCCGCCCAGGTGGCGCAGCAGGCATGGGCAGCCAGGTCGGCCAAGGAGCGTGCCGCCATCCTGCATGCCTGGAACGACCTGATCCTGGCCAACCTGGAAGACCTCGCGTACCTGATGACGCGCGAACAGGGCAAGCCGCTTGCCGAGGCGCGCGGTGAAATCCGTTATGCCGCTTCCTTCATCGACTGGTTCGCCGAAGAAGCGCGCCGCATCCACGGCGATATCCCCCAGCACCCGGACGCCGACAAGCGCATCCAGGTCTACAAGCAGCCGGTGGGCGTGTGTGCGGCGATCACCCCATGGAATTTTCCGGCGGCGATGATTACCCGCAAGGCGGGCCCGGCGCTGGCTGCCGGCTGCGCCATCATCATCAAGCCGGCTGAACAGACCCCGCTGTCGGCGTTTGCGCTGGCCGAGCTGGCGCAGCGCGCCGGCGTGCCTGCAGGCGTGCTGCAAGTGATTACCGGCGACGCCCGCGCCATCGGCGGCGTGCTGACCGCCTCGCCGGTCGTGCGCAAGCTGTCGTTTACCGGTTCGACCGGCGTCGGCCGCATCCTGATGGCGCAGTGCGCGCCGACCGTCAAGCGCCTGTCGCTCGAACTCGGCGGCAACGCGCCGTTTATCGTGTTTGATGACGCCGATGTGGATGCCGCCGTCAACGGCGCCCTGATCGCGAAGTACCGCAACAGCGGCCAGACCTGCGTCTGCGCCAACCGCTTCCTGGTGCAGGATGGTATTTACGACGCCTTTGCCAGCAAGCTGGCCGAGAAGGTCGCCGCGCTGGCTGTGGGCAATGGCTTGCAGGCAGAGACAGTGCAGGGCCCGCTGATCGACCAGGCCGCCATCGACAAGGTCGAGGAACTGGTCGCCGATGCCCGGGAAAAGGGCGCGAAGGTGCTGGCCGGCGGCAGCCGCCATGCGCTGGGCGGCAGCTTTTACCAGCCGACGGTGTTGGGCGGCGTGACGCCTGGCATGCGCATGGCCCGCGAAGAAATCTTCGGGCCGGTGGCGCCGCTGTTCCGCTTCCGTGATGAAAGCGAAGCCGTGGCCATGGCCAACGATACCGAATTCGGCCTGGCCGCCTATGTGTATACACGCGACCTGGCGCGCTCGTGGCGCGTGACCGAAGCGCTCGAGTACGGCATGGTCGGCCTGAACACCGGCCTGATCTCCAACGAGGTCGGCCCCTTCGGCGGCGTCAAGCAATCCGGCATCGGCCGCGAAGGCTCGCGCTACGGCATCGAGGAATACCTGGAACTGAAATACGTCTGCGTCCAACTGTAAGCAACCGAATCGAGGAGCAAGCACCATGAATACTTTTGAATTCCGTACCGTCCCGGCGCTGCTGGTCGAATTTGGCGGCGCCCGTCGCCTGGGCGTGCTGTTGCGCGAGCGCTTCGCGCAAAAGAACCTGTGCCTGGTGACCGACGCCTTCCTGCACAAGAGCGGCATGCTGGCGCCGGCGCTGGCGAGCCTGGCCGAAGCCGGTTTCAATGTCCAGGTGATCGACGACGTGGTGGCCGACCCGCCCGACCATGTGGTGCTGAAGGCTGCGCAGCAGGCGCGCGACAGCGGCGCCGAGATCATTCTCGGCCTGGGCGGCGGCTCCTCGATGGATGTGGCCAAGCTGATTGCCGTGCTGGCAGGCTCGACCCAGCCGCTGTCGGCCATGTATGGCGTGGGCAACGTCACCGGCCCGCGCCTGCCGCTGGTGCAAATGCCAACCACTGCCGGCACCGGTTCCGAAGTTACGCCGATCTCGATCGTCACCACCGGCGCCACCACCAAGGCGGGCGTGGTATCGCCCCAGCTTTACGCCGACCTGACCATCCTCGACGCCGAGCTGACCATGGGCTTGCCGCCGAAGATCACGGCCGCCACCGGCATCGATGCCATTGTCCACGCCGTCGAAGCGTATACCACCCGGACCAAGAAGAATCCGCTGTCCGACATGCTGGCGCGCGAAGCCTTGCGGCTCTTGACCTCGAACCTGCTGAAGGCATTTACCAACGGCCAGGACCGCGCCGCGCGCGAAGGCATGCTGCTGGGCGCCATGCTGGCCGGCCAGGCCTTTGCCAATGCGCCGGTGGCGGCTGTCCATGCGCTGGCCTACCCGATCGGCGGCATTTTCCATGTGCCGCACGGCTTGTCGAATGCGCTGGTCTTGCCGCATGTGCTGCGTTTTAACGCCCCCGTGGCAGCGGCGCAGTATGCCGAGCTGGCAACCATTGCCGTGCCGGGCGCCAGCGGCAGCGACGAGGCCAAGACCGCGGCATTCATCGAGCACCTGGAAATGCTGGCACGCGAAACCGGCATCGAGCGCTGCCTGTCGCATGTGGGCATCGGCGCCGACGATATTCCGGCCTTGACCCGCGACGCGATGCTGCAGACGCGCCTGCTGGTCAACAATCCGCGCGACCTGAGCGAGGCCGACATCGCCGGAATTTACCAGGCTGCGCTGGAATGACGCAGAACACTTTTAACACCGTATTTACACAGGCGTTCGCGCCTCGAAACCACCAGGAGACCCTAATGAAGAAGACACTGAAGGCAACAGTATTGGCAGCATCGCTCGTGACAGCTTTCGGCATTGCGCCGCAGGCGAGCGCCCAGATTTCCGGCGATGTCGTCCGCATCGGCTTTATCACCGACCTGTCCGGCGTGTACACCGACATCGACGGCCCCGGCGGCGTGGAAGCCATCAAGATGGCGATTGCCGACTTCGGCGGCAAGGTCAATGGCAAGAAAATCGAACTGCTGGTGGCCGACCACCTGAACAAGACCGACATCGGTGCTGCCAAGGCGCGCGAATGGTTCGACCAGCAAGGCCTGGACATGCTGATCGGCGGCACCAATTCCGGCGTCGGCCTGGCCCTGGCGAAAGTGGCTGATGAAAAGAAAAAGCCTTACATCAACATCGGCGGCGCCACCGCGCGCCTGACCAATGAAGATTGCACGCCCTATACGGTTCACTATGCCTACGACACCGTGGCGCTGGCCCGCGGCACCGGCGGCGCCATCGTCAAGAACGGCGGCAAGAGCTGGTTCTTCCTGACGGCCGACTACGCCTTTGGCGCATCGCTTGAAAAAGACACCACGGCCGTGGTCAAGAGCAGCGGCGGCAATGTGGTCGGCCAGGTCAAGCACCCGCTGAACGCCTCCGACTTCTCGTCGTTCCTGCTGCAGGCGCAAGCATCCAAGGCGCAGATCCTGGGCCTGGCCAATGCCGGCGGCGACACCGTCAATTCGATCAAGGCCGCCAATGAATTCGGCATCACCAAGACCATGAAGCTGGCCGGTCTGCTGATGTTCATTAACGATGTCCATTCGCTGGGCCTGAACCTGACGCAGGGCATGTACCTGACCGATGGCTGGTACTGGGACCTGAATGCGGAAACCCGCGCCTGGTCCAAGCGCTACTTCGCCGTCATGAAGAAAGAGCCGTCGATGCTGCAGGCCGCCGACTATTCCTCGACCCTGCATTACCTCAATGCCGTCAAGGCCGCCGGCACGGACGATGCCGACAAGGTCATGGCACAGATGCGCGCGACCAAGGTCAACGATTTCTTCGCCAAGAACGGCACGATCCGCCCGGATGGCCAGATGGTGCACGAGATGTACCTGATGCAGGTGAAGACCCCGGCCGAATCGAAGTACCCATGGGATTACTACAAGGTCGTGCAGACGATTCCTGGCGAGCAGGCATTTACCACCAAGGCCGAAACCAAGTGCGCCTTGTGGAAATAAAAACCGATTAATTGAAGATTCTGGAGGAGATAAACATGAAACATCGCCTGATTGCGGCTGTCGCGTTGCTGTGTTGCGCGGCTGCCGTGCAAGCCAAGGACATCAAGATTGCCCACGTCTATACCAAGACGGGCCCGCTGGAAGTGTATGGGATGGAAACCCAGCGCGGCCTGATGATGGGATTGCAGTACGGTACCGGCGGCACCATGCAGGTCAATGGTAATGCCATCACCGTGATTGAAAAGGATGACCAGGGCAAGGCCGATGTCGCCCGTGGCCTGCTTGCCGCCGCTTATGGTGACGACAAGGTGGACCTGGCCGTGGGACCGACCAGTTCCGCCGTCTCGGTGGCGCTGGCGCCGATTGCCGAAGAATACAAGAAAATCCTGATCAACGAATCCGCCGTTGCCGACTCGATCACCGGCGACAAGTGGAATCGCTACATCTTCCGCACCGCGCGCAATTCGACCCAGGATGCGATCTCCAATGCCATCGTGATGGACAAGGAGGGCGTGACGATTGCAACCCTGGCGCAGGATTATGCGTTTGGCCGCGACGGCATCAAGGCCTTCAAGGAAAGCATCAAGAAGGCGAAAATCGTCCATGAGGAATACCTGCCAGCCAATACCGCCGACTTCACCGGTGGCGCGCAGCGCCTGCTGAATGCGCTGAAAGACAAGCCGGGCCGCAAGATCGTCTTCATTTACTGGGCCGGCGCGGGCAACCCGTTCAAGATCGTCGACACGATTCCGAAAAACGCCGGTATTGAAATTGCCACCGGCGGCGCCACCTTGCCGGCGCTGTATGGCCTGAAGGATTTTGCCGGCATGCAGGGTTCGACGTATTATTACTACGGTATTCCAAAGAACCCGATCAACAACTGGCTGACCACCGAGTACTACAAGCGCTACAAGACCCCGCCTGATTTCTTTACCGTCTGCGGCATGGTGGCAGGCCTGGCAATTGTCGAGGCATTGAAGAAGACCGGCGGCGATGCCAGCACGGAAAAGATGATCACTGCGCTGGAAGGCTTGAGCTTTGATACGCCCAAGGGCAAGCATACGATCCGCAAGGAAGACCATCAAGCCTTGCAGTCGATGTATCACTACAAGCTGAAAAACGATCCGGCGTTCGCCTGGGCCGTGCCTGAGCTGGTGCGTGAAATCAAGATCGAAGAAATGCCGCTGCCGATCCGCAACGTGAAGTAAAGTAGTAGCCGGCGCCGCTGGAGACCATCCGGCGCCGGTGTTTCACTATAATTATTGTCAGGGACGAGTGCGCGTATGCAAGCCTATAACGGATTGGTGGAAAAACAGTCGTTCACATTGCCGAGCTACACCACGGTGGGCGGCAGGGAGATCAAGGATCTCAAGGTGGGCTGGGAAAGCTACGGCCAGCTGAATGCGGCCAGGGACAATGCCATCCTGGTGCCGCATTATTATTCGGCCAACTCGCACGTGGCTGGCCGCTACCAGGCGGACGATGCCGCGCCCGGCTACTGGGACAGCATCATCGGCCCCGGCAAGCCGCTCGATACCGACCGTTACTTTGTCATCAGCGTCGATGCGCTGGTCAACATGAATTCCAAGGACGGCATCACCGTCACCACTGGCCCGGCGTCGACCAATCCCGCAACGGGCAAGCCGTACGGCCTGGATTTTCCGGTCGTGACGATCCGCGACTTCGTGCGGGTGCAACGCGCCTTGCTCGATTCGCTGGGCATCGTCCGCCTGGTTGCCGCGGCCGGCGTGTCGATGGGCGCCCTGCAATCCTACGAATGGGCTGCAGCCTATCCGGAAATGGTCGAGCGCGTCATCGCCGTCAATGGCACGCCGACGCAAAAGCCGTATGCCATCTGCAACCTGGAAAGCTGGATCTCGCCGATCAAGGCCGACGCCAACTGGAACAATGGTAATTACTATGGCGGCGCGGAACCGCTCGCCGGCGTCACGCAAGCCATGTTCAACGTGATCGTCGCCGCGCTGCATGCCGATGGCATCGCCGCCGCCTTCCAGTACCAGTGGGCCGATGCCGCCAGGAGCCCGCTCGATGCGATCTCCAACAACTTTCTGGTCAACCAGGCGTTCCAGGCCAATTGCGCGTTGCGCGCGCAAACCATGGTCGATGCCAACCACATGCTGTACATGACGCGCGCCAACCAGCTGTTCGTTGCCGGCACGCCCGGCAGCTCGGTCGATCCTGAACTGAAAAACATCCAGGCCAAAACGCTGGTCGTGCAGTACAGCAGCGATACGCTTTTCCCCGTGGCCGATGCTGCGGCACAAGTGGCGCGGCTGAAGGAAAACGGCACGGCGGCGGAACTGGTGGAAATTGCCTCGATGGGCGGCCACCTGGCCGGCGTCACCGAAATCGACAAGGCGAGCGAGGCCATCCGCGGCCATCTGGCGCGCTAGTTGGCGCGCATGTGCCGGCTTACATCTGCCGGAACAGGTGCGCGAACAGGCGGCTGACTGCCAGGGTTTCGCTGCGCCCGTGCAGGCGCAGCGAGAGCTTGCCGGCTTCGTCGCGCACGGCTGCAGCGATGCAGCGGGCGTTGACGACCGTGCCGCGGTGGATTTGCCAGAAGCGTTCCGGGTCCAGTTGCGGCAGCAATTCCTTCAGGCTGGTGCGGATCAGCGAATCGCCTTGCCCCGTCGCGACCGTGACGTACTTGTCCGTCGCTTCAAAATACACCACGTCGTCGATCGGGATCATGCGCACCTGGTTGCCGACGGCCGCGCGGATCATCGACAGGCGCGGCGCGCGCAGGCTGTCCAGCTGGGCGAGCATGCGTGCCAGGCCTTCATCCGCGCCACCGGTTTGCCGGGGCCCTTGCAGGCGCGCCGCCAGCCGTGACTTCAGGCGCTCGACCGTCTTGCCCAGGCGTTCGTCGCTGACGGGCTTGCAGACATAGTCGACTGCGGCCTGCTCGAAGGCGGCCAGTGCGAATTCGTCGTAGGCAGTGACGAATACCACCAGCGGGAAGGGCTGTGTTTGTGCGCCGTCCTGCGCCCCCTGGCCCCACGCATCGGCCAGTTCCTGCGCTGCTTCCAGGCCCGTCTTGCCGGGCATCTTGATATCCAAAAACAATACGTCCGGGCGCTCGTCGAGCGTCTTTTGCACGGCGGCGACGCCGTTCTCGGCCATGGCGACGATCTCCAGTTCCGGCCACAGGCGCCTGAGCGTGCCTGCCAGCGCCATGGCAAGGAGCGGTTCGTCTTCGGCGATCAGGGCGCGTATCGGGGTCATAGGATGCATCATAGCCGCGTCAGGTTGCCATGGGCAGGGTGAGGTGGGCGAGCGCGCCTGCGGGAAGGTTGGGCTGCAGGCGGAAGTCTGCCTGGTCACCGTACAGGGCGCGCAGGCGCTCGCGCACATTGTCCAGGCCCACGCCGGTGCCGGGCTGGCCCGGGGGCGCATCCAGGCCCAGGCCGGTGTCGGCGACGGTCAATTCGAGCATGCCGTCGATGCTGCGCGCCGAGACATCGATGCGGCCGCCGTCGATCTTGGGTTCGAGGCCATGCTTGATGGCGTTTTCCACCAGCGGCTGCAGCAGCATCGGCGGCAGCGGCAGATTGCGCAGTGGCTCCGGCAGGTCGAGCGCATAGGCCAGGCGCGGTCCCATGCGAATCGCCATCAGTTCCAGGTAGGCTTGCAGCAGGGCGAATTCCTGCCCCAGCGTGGTTTGCGGCGCGCGCGCGGCGGCCAGCGTGGCGCGCAGGTACTGGATCAGCTGGTCCAGCATGTGTTGCGCGCGCGGGGCGTCGAAGGCGATCAGCGCCTGCAGGTTGGCCAGGGTATTGAACAGCATGTGCGGCTCGATTTGCGCCTGCAGCAATTGCAGCTGGGCTTGCAGCGCCTGCTTTTCGATGGCGGCGGCACGCGCCTTTTCCAGGGCGGCTTGCGCTTCGAGGTATTGCAGCTTGCCGCGGCTCCAGAAAAACCAGGTGCCGAACAGGCAGGCCAGCAGCGTGACCACCAGGCTGGCGCCGGTATAGCGCATGTCGAGGGCGTGCGGCAGATGCGCGGGCATGCCGAGCAGCCATACCGCCAAGCCATGGCCGCCAAACCAGGCCAGCGGGACGGCCGCGACCACCAGCAGCAACAGCGACCAGTGCGGCTTGCCTTCGCCCCATAACACCAGCCGGCCGCCGCTGATTAGCACCACCGCCAGGATGCCGATGCACATCGAGAACACCAGGTTGGTCCCGAAGGATGAACCCAGCGGCGTCAGATAGGTAATGGCCAGCGCAATCAGCACATTGAAAGCGCCGGTGAACGCCGTGTCGATGGCCAGCCGGCGCAGGCGCGGGTGGCGGCTGGCCTGCGCGCTGATGCGCAACTTTTGGGTAGGGGTGGTCAAGCCTGCTGCTTCCTTATTTCCTGTTCGATCATGCGCTGTTTCCAGCGGCTGCCGTCGGCGCGCAAATAGACGGCCATGCCATGCATGGCCAAGCCGATGCCCCATCCGAAGATCGGGCCGAGCGGCCAGAAATGCCCGGGCGTGGTTAACTGGCTGAGCACGATCAGGCCGGTGTTGACTATGATATACACGCTCAGATGGATCCGGAAGCCGATCTTGCGTTCGACCTGGCGCGTGGCCTGGCGCAGGATTACGTTGTTGTCATCCATGGTTTTCTCCTTGTGAATGGTTAAATCAATCCAATTGCATTCATGACTGCGCCGCCTAACAGGCGTTGCGGCAACAAGGCCAGCACGCCGGCCACCGCCAGCCCGATATAGGCCCGGGTAACCCAGCGCCGGTGCGCCTGGACATTGCCCTTGTAAATGGATGCCACGGCCATGACGAGAACCACCAGCACCCAGGCCGATAGCAGGTGGATCCAGGACAGATGGCCCGAATGCCGGATCCAGAAGGAAGAAATGGCAGCCAGCGCCATCAGCAGCACCCAGACGCGGCCGAAAAGCCGGTGGCGCGGCGTGCCTTTCCTGGTTGCCAGCGTCAGTCCGCCCAGCAGCAGGGCGGCCAGGGCGGCGGCGAGATGGATTGCAATCGCTGGGGTAGGCATCATGACAAGTCTCCTGTAGGTAATCGGACAGGCGTATTGTCGGCAAACGCAAGGCTTGAAAAAACCGCAATGCGACGAAACGCCGTTTTCAGGGAGTGAAATGCAGGACCTGGCCGGGTGTTGTCGTTTTTTGTGGAAAATGCCGCACTCGGGGCAAAAAAATTGGATTTCGGCAATTCTCCATGAAAAAATGCACTACACTTTGTTTCTACACGACATAGCACCGGATAACTAAAAAGGATCCTTCATGACCATGAGACAGCTGCTGTTGAGCCTTGGCGTACTGACCGCCTCGATCGCCTCTCCCGCCTTCGCCCAGACTACCGCGCCGATCAAGGTCGGCATGAACTGCACTTATGAAGGCGGCTCCTCGGAGATGGGCATCAGCATGCGCGCTGCCTTGCGCATCGCCGTCAAGGAAATCAATGACGTGGGTGGCGTTGGCGGCCGCAAGATCGAGCTGGTCGAGCGCGACGACAAGGCCAAGCCGGATATCGGCGTGGCAGTGGCGGAAGACCTGGTCCACAAGGAAAAAGTGGTGGCCACCATCGGCTACTGCAATTCCGGCGTGGCAGCCAAGGCGGTGGATGTCTACCAGAAGGCCCGCGTGCCCCTGATTATCCCTGTTGCGACCGGCACGGCCATCACCAAGAAATTTGCCGGCGAATCCGAAAATTACGTCTTCCGTGTCGCGATGCCCGATGAAAAGCAGGTCGACTTCATCCTGCACGACCTGGTAGAAAAGCGCGGCCTGGACAAGGTTGCCGTGTTTGCGGACGACACCGGCTATGGCGAAGGCGGCTTGAAGGATGTCGAGCGTCTGCTGCAGAAACGCAATCTGAAGCCGGTTTTCGTGGCACGATTCAAGCAGGGCACGCCCGACCTGACGGCGCAGTTGAAAGAGGCGCGTGCCGCCGGCGCCAATGCGCTGTTTGTATATGCGCTCGGCCCCGACATGGCAACCGTCTCCAAGAGCCGCTCGGCAATTGGCTGGAGCGTGCAGCAAACCGGTCCCTGGACTGTCGCGTTCCGTAACCATATCGATACTGCCGGCGCTACCGCCGACGGCGCCGTCATGCCGCAGACCTTCATTCAGGACGGCGTGATGAACGAACGCGCCACTTCGCTGGTGCTGCAGTATGCCAGGCAGAACAACGTGAAAAACATTACCTGCGCGATGTGCGCGGCGCAAGCCTATGACTCGATGTTCATTCTCCTGAACGCGATGTTTCAGGCTAAGGACCTGACCGGTCCGGCCATCAAGGACGCTCTCGAAAACCTCGAGCAGCGTGTCGCCGGCGTGATCGGCATCTACCACAAGCCCTACAGCAAGGAAGACCACGAAGCCATGGATGGCTCGATCCTGGTGCTGGGCCAGGTCAAGCACGGCCTGGTGCAGTACGCTTATCCCAGCGATGTCAAGCGTTCGATCCTGGCGTCCCGCACCAAGGTGCAGCCGAAGAAGGCCATCACCCCGGTGGCAGCGACCAAGTAATTCCGGCCTTCGGGCAAACTCGCGGCACAATGAACGCCTGGCTGTGCCAGGCGTTTTTTTATTGGTGGTTCCTTACCTGAAACCCGATCATGTGGCCCTATCCTCAAGTCCTGGCGCACCGCGGCGGCGGCGCGCTCGCGCCGGAAAATACCATTGCAGCCCTGCGCTGCGGCCTGGCGCACGGCTATCGTGCCGTCGAATTCGACGTCATGCTGGCCGGCGACGGCATCCCCGTCGTGCTGCACGACCCGGAACTGGGCCGCACGGTCGCCGGCCGCGGCAAGGTGCCGGATTTTGCCGCGGCCGCGCTGCTGCGCATGGATGCGGGCGCCTGGTTTGGCCCGGCCTTTGCCGGCGAGACTGTGCCGGGTTATGCGGACGTGTTCCGTTTTTGCCTGGAACACGGCATCTGGATGAATGTCGAGATCAAGCCGGCGCCGGGCCATGAAGCCGCGACCGGGCGCACCGTGGCGGCGTTGACGGCGCAATGGCTGGGCGAGTGCGGTGCGGCGGCGGCACTGGCAGGCGGCTGGCAGGCGCCGCTGCTGTCGTCGTTTTCCTTTGACGCCCTGCTGGCAGCCCGGGATGCCGCCCCCGGCGTTGCGCGCGCCTTGCTGGTCGACGTTATTCCTCCTGACTGGCAGGCGCAGCTGGCGCAGGTCGGGGCGGTGGCCCTGCACACCAACCATAAAAACCTCACGCCGGCGCTGGCGGCGGCGGTCAGGGCGGCCGGCTATGGCCTGTTTTGCTATACCGTCAACGAGCCGGCGCGCGCCCGCGAAATCCGCGCCTGGGGCGTGGAGGCCTTCTGCACCGACCGCATCGACCTGATCGGCGCGGATTTTTATTGACCCCCCCGGCCGCCACCGTTTAATCCGCGTCAATCCCGGTCGTTACGTTTTGTTACCCGCTTTACAAGTTCTGCGTCGCCAACCGTTTGCCCAGCGGGTTAAATGTTGCATGGGCAATCTGCTCATCCCGATTCGATACAAAAGGAGAAACGATGAAAACGACGAAACTGATTCCTGTGCTGGTAGCAAGCCTTCTTGCGGTACCGGTTTTTGCGCAATCGCTGGCAGGCGCAGCCCGGGTCGACGTCAATCAGCAGGTGCGCATCGACAATGGTTTGGCGTCTGGCCAGTTGAATTCCCGCGAGGCCGCCAGGCTGGAGCACCAGCAAGGCAAGATCAGCCGGGTCGAAGCCAATGCCATGGCCGATGGCAAGGTGAATGCCGCCGAGCAGGCGCGTATCGACAAGCTGCAGGACAAGGCCAGCCGCGATATTTACCGGGAAAAGCATGATGGGCAGACCGGCAATCCCGGTTCGGCTTCCAGCCAGCGCATGCAGGCCGATGTGCAACGCAACATCCACCAGGAGCAGCGTATTGGCGCCGGCCTCAAGGATGGCTCGCTGACGACCCGCGAAGCGGCCCGGCTCGAGCGCGGCCAGGCCCGCGTCGAGCAGCGTGAAGCACGCGCCGGGCGTGACGGCGTGGTCGGCAAAGCCGAGCAGGCAGGCATCCAGCGCGCCGAAGCCCGCCAGTCGGTGCGGATTCACCACGAAAGGCATGATCGCCGCCACGGCGGCTAAATAAAAGCCCGCCGGTCTAAAAACCCGCCCGTCACCGGCGGGTTTTTTGTTTGTATATTTATAAGGTTTTGGCCTTCGGTAAGGCAGGGGTAATCACGTATAATCAAAGGTTTGCTGTGACCAGCTTCCGCCTAATTTTGCCGACAACATGAAATCATCCGAAATCCGCGAAAAGTTCCTCAAGTATTTTGAATCCAAGGGCCACACGATCGTCGCTTCCAGCCCTGTCGTGCCCGGTGATGATCCGACGCTGCTGTTTACCAACGCCGGCATGAACCAGTTCAAGGACGTGTTCCTCGGTTTCGACAAACGGCCTTACACGCGCGCGACCACGTCGCAGAAGTGCATCCGCGCCGGCGGCAAGCACAACGACCTGGAAAACGTCGGCTACACCGCGCGTCACCACACCTTCTTTGAAATGCTGGGCAACTTCAGCTTCGGCGACTATTTCAAGCAGGATGCCATCACCTACGCCTGGGAATTGCTGACCGACGTCTTCAAGCTGCCCAAGGAAAAGCTCTGGGTGACCGTGTACGCGGACGACGACGAGGCTTACGAAATCTGGAACAAGTCGGTCGGCGTGCCGGCCGAGCGGATTGTCCGCATCGGCGACAACAAGGGTGCGCGCTACGCTTCGGATAACTTCTGGATGATGGGCGACACCGGTCCCTGCGGCCCGTGCACCGAGATTTTCTATGACCACGGCCCGGACGTGGCTGGCGGCCCCCCGGGCTCGCCCGACGAAGACGGCGACCGCTACATCGAAGTCTGGAACAACGTGTTCATGCAGTTCAACCGCGACGAAGCGGGCGTCATGCATCCGTTGCCGAAGCCTTCCGTCGATACCGGCATGGGCCTGGAGCGCATCACCGCGGTGATGCAGCACGTGCACTCGAACTACGAGATCGATACCTTCGCCAACCTGCTGGCCGCAGCCAAGAAGGCCGTGGACGCGGCCGGCGGCGGCGACTGCGACAAGGATTCGCCTTCGCTCAAAGTCATTGCCGACCATATCCGCGCCTGCACCTTCACGGTGGTCGATGGCGTCATCCCCAGCAATGCCGGCCGCGGTTATGTCTTGCGCCGCATCGCCCGCCGCGCGATCCGCCACGGCTACAAGCTGGGCGCGCGCAAGCCATTCTTCCATGCGCTGGTGCCGGCCCTGGTGGCCGAGATGGGCGAGGCTTATCCGGAGCTGCGCCAGAACGAGAAGCGCGCCACCGAAGTGCTGAAGCAGGAAGAGGAAGCCTTCTTCCGCACCATCGCCAATGGCATGGAAATCCTCGACAACGCCCTGGCCTCGGGCGCGCAGTCGATCGACGGCGATACCGCATTCAAGCTGCATGACACCTACGGCTTCCCGGTGGACCTGACGGCGGACGTCTGCCGCGAGCGCGGCGTGACCGTGGACGAGGCGCGCTTCGAGCAGCTGCTGGGCGAGCAGCGCCAGCGCGCGCGCGAAGCCGGCAAGTTCAAGATGGCGCATGGCCTCGAGTACAGCGGCATCCCGACCACTTTCCATGGCTACGACAGCCTGGTGCATGAAGGCGCGAAGATCACCGCCATCTACGTTGACGGCACCCACGTGCACCATGCCAACGCCGGCGACGATGCCGTGATCGTGCTGGACAACACCCCCTTCTATGCCGAGAGCGGCGGCCAGGTCGGCGACACCGGCGAGCTGCGCAATGCCACCGCGCGCTTCCAGGTGGAAGACACCATCAAGATCCAGGCCGACGTGTTCGGCCACCACGGCAGCGTTGCCGAAGGCAGCATCGCGGTGGGCGACATCATCAATGCCCGCGTCGATGGCGAGCACCGCGCCCGGACCGTGCGCAACCACAGCGCCACCCACCTGATGCACAAGGCCCTGCGCGAAGTGCTGGGCGAACACGTGCAGCAGAAGGGTTCGCTGGTCAATGCCGAACGCACCCGTTTCGACTTTGCCCACAATGGCGCGCTGACTGCCGAGCAGTTGCGCAAGGTTGAGGCCATCGTCAATACCGAGATCCTCGCCAACGCCGCCACCCAGGCGCGCGTCATGGCCATCGACGAAGCGCAGAAGTCCGGCGCCATGATGCTGTTCGGCGAGAAGTACGGCGATGAAGTGCGCGTGCTCGACATCGGTTCTTCCCGCGAGCTGTGCGGCGGCACCCACGTGACCCGCACCGGCGATATCGGCCTGTTCAAGATCGTGGCGGAAAGCGGCGTTGCCGCCGGCGTGCGCCGCATCGAGGCGGTCACCGGCGAAAACGCCCTGGCCTACCTGCAATCGCTGGAAGCTACCGTCAACCAGGCGGCAGGCACGCTGAAGGCGACCCCGGCGGAGCTGTCGGCGCGCATCACCGGCGTGCTGGACCAGGTCAGGACGCTGGAAAAGGAACTGGCTGCCGTCAAGGGCAAGCTGGCTTCGGCCCAGGGCGATGAATTGCTGGCCCAGGCCATCGATGTCAAGGGCATCAAGGTGCTGGCGGCGACGCTGGAAGGCGCCGACGCCAAGACGCTGCGCGACACCATGGACAAGCTGAAGGACAAGCTGAAGAGCGCGGCCATCGTGCTGGCGGCGGTCGACGGCGGCAAGGTGCAGCTGGCTGCGGGCGTTACTGCCGACACCATCGGCAAGGTGAAGGCGGGCGACCTGGTCAACTTCGTCGCCCAGCAGGTGGGCGGCAAGGGCGGCGGCAAGCCTGACCTGGCGATGGCCGGCGGCACCGATCCGAGCGGCTTGCCCAAAGCCCTGCAGGGCGTCAGCGCCTGGGTTGCCGAGCGCCTGTAAGGCAGCCTGCGCGCAGGTATCCACTCCAGATGCGGCCATGAGCGAGACAGACGGCGGCTACCGGTATTGCCCAAGGTGCGCGGCGCCGCTCGTCTCTGCCGTATTGGGCGAGCGCGAGCGCCTGACGTGCCCGACCGGCCACTGGACGCACTGGGACAATCCCTTGCCGGTGCTGGCGGCGCTGGTCGAGTACGAGGGCAGCATTCTGCTCGCCCGCAATGCCGCCTGGCCGGAAAAGACCTTTTCGCTGATTACCGGCTTCATGGAGCGCGATGAAACGCCGGAAGCGGGCGCGGCGCGCGAACTGAAGGAAGAAACCAATCTCGATGCCGAGGCGGTGAGCCTGATCGGCGTGTATGAATTCATGCGCAAGAACGAACTGATCATTGCCTACCATGTGCAGGCGCGCGGGGAAGTGCGGCTGTCCGAGGAATTGCTCGAATACCGCCTGATCGCGCCGGAAAAGCTGCGCGCCTGGCGTACCGGCACCGGCTATGCCATGGCCGACTGGCTGCGCGGCCGCGGTTTTTCGCCAGAGTTTGTCGATTGGCCGTCAGCGTAGTGCCTTGTAACTTGCGGTCGGGGGCGGAGGATGCCGAATATTTCCATATGGTAAAGTTTGTTGCATTGCACTAGGCTGGATTCTTTTGCGGTAGAATCGTGGCAAGACCTCACGCCATTGTGCGAAAGCAGAATATGGAATTTCATAAAGAACTGGATGCCCGCGGACTGAATTGTCCCTTGCCGATCCTTAAGACAAAGAAAGCCCTGGCTGAAATGAAAAGCGGGGAAGTGTTACGCGTTGTTGCCACGGATCCCGGGTCGGTGCGGGATTTCCAGGCATTTTCTCGCCAGACCGGGAATCTCTTGCTCGACAAGTTTGAAGAAGAAAAAGATTTTATTTTCTACATGAAACGCAAGTAAGGCGGCATTCCCCCCGCTGCCGTGCCCCAGATACCGGCGTGATTATTCTGTCGCGCCGTCTTCCTTAAAAAAATCCTCTTTTTCCCTCTTCCCTAAACGGGAATAAATGCGTATTCTTATGCCCAATAAAAGAACGATCGTGCTAAAAATGGCTGGCACCCGGAATCCGGGGTGGGAAGCTCTTATAATCGACATGATCATTTTTTAATAATCCGATTTCTCTAAAGGTCTAAAGGCAAAGCTATGAAAGTCCTGGTTCCAGTCAAGCGCGTGGTCGATTACAACGTCAAGGTGCGCGTCAAGTCCGATGGTTCGGGCGTCGAACTCGCCAATGTCAAGATGTCGATGAACCCCTTCGATGAAATTGCGATGGAAGAAGCCGTGCGCCTGAAGGAAGCCGGCAAGGCCACCGAAGTCATCGCCGTCTCCTGCGGCGTGACCCAGTGCCAGGAAACCCTGCGCACCGCCATGGCGATTGGCGCCGACCGCGCCATCCTGGTGGAGACCGCAGCCGATCTGGAACTGCAGCCCCTGGCCGTGGCCAAGCTCCTGAAAGCCCTCGTCGACAAGGAAGGCCCGCAGCTGGTCATCCTCGGCAAGCAAGCCATCGATGACGACTGCAACCAGACTGGCCAGATGCTCGCCGCCCTCCTGGGCTGGGGCCAGGCTACCTTCGCCTCCAAGGTCGTGATCGAAGGCGACAAGGCCGTGGTCACCCGCGAAGTCGACGGCGGCCTCGAAACCCTGTCGCTGAGCCTGCCGGCCATCATCACAACCGACCTGCGCCTGAACGAGCCGCGCTACGTGACGCTGCCCAACATCATGAAGGCCAAGAAGAAGCAGCTCGATATCGTCAAGCCGGAAGACCTGGGCGTGGATGTGGCGCCGCGCCTGAAGACCCTGAAAGTGGTCGAGCCGCCCAAGCGCTCCGCCGGCATCATCGTGCCTGACGTGGCAACGCTGGTGGCCAAGCTCAAGACCGAAGCCAAGGTCGTTCAATAATCCCGCTGAACCGAATATAGATATAGGAAGACATCATGACTGCATTAGTCATTGCCGAACACGACAACGCTTCGCTCAAGAGCAGCACTGCCCATACCGTGACTGCCGCCGCCCAGTGCGGCGGTGACGTCCATGTCCTCGTAGCCGGCCACAACGCCGCCGGCGCCGCTGCCGCTGCCGCCCAGCTGGCGGGCGTGACCAAGGTGCTGGTGGCGGACGCCGCCTATTTTGCCGATGGCCTGGCCGAGAATGTCGCCGAGCAGGTGCTGGCGCTGGCGAAGGATTATTCGCACATCCTGGCGCCGGCCACCGCCTACGGCAAGAACATCGCGCCGCGCGTGGCGGCAAAGCTGGACGTGGGCCAGATTTCCGAAATCACCAAGGTCGACAGCCCCGATACCTTCGAGCGCCCGATCTACGCCGGCAACGCCATTGCCACCGTGCAGTCGAGCGACCCGGTCAAGGTGATTACCGTGCGCACCACCGGCTTTGATTCTGCTGCCGGCGGCGGCGCTGCCGCGACCGAAACCATTCCTTCGGTTGCGGACGCGGGCAAGTCGGCGTTCGTTGCGCGCGAAGTGGCGAAATCGGATCGTCCGGAACTGACCGCTGCCAAGGTGATCGTCTCGGGCGGGCGCGGCATGGGCTCGGGTGAAAGCTTCAAGATCCTCGAACCCCTGGCGGACCGCCTGAATGCCGCCATGGGCGCTTCGCGCGCAGCCGTCGATGCGGGCTATGTGCCCAACGACTGGCAAGTGGGCCAGACCGGCAAGATCGTCGCGCCCCAGCTGTACATTGCGGTGGGCATTTCCGGCGCCATCCAGCATCTGGCCGGCATGAAGGATTCGAAGGTCATCGTCGCCATCAACAAGGATGCCGAAGCACCGATCTTCTCGGTGGCCGATTACGGCATCGTCGGCGACCTGTTCGAGATCGTGCCGCAGCTGGTCAAGGAACTCGGCTGATTGGCCGCATGAAGCACTACACGAAGTAACCCAGCCGGGGTGCGCTGCCCTGGCTGGATAATAATGATTATCGGAGAAACGCATGGATTACCACGCGCCACTGAAAGACATGCAATTCGTCCTGAACGAATTGGCCGGACTGGCAGAAATCAATGCCTTGCCGGGATGTGAAGACGCCACCCCGGAAACGGTCGATGCGGTCCTGGAAGAAAACGCCCGCTTTTGCAGCGAAGTGGTATCCCCGCTGAATGTGCCGGGCGACCGCCAGCCGAGCAGCTGGCAGGATGGGCAGGTCACTACCACCAAGGGTTTCAAGGAAGCCTTCAAGGCCTATGGCGAAGCCGGCTGGCAAGGCGTGCAGCACCCGGTCGAATTCGGCGGCCAGGGCTTGCCGAAGCTGGTGGCGACCCCCTGCATGGAAATGCTGAACTCGGCCAACCTGTCGTTTGCGCTGTGCCCGCTGCTGACCGACGGCGCCATCGAGGCACTGATGACCGCAGGCACGCCTGAGCAGCAGCAAACCTATCTTGCCAACTTCATTTCCGGCAAATGGACCGGCACCATGAACCTGACCGAGCCGCAGGCCGGCTCGGATCTGGCGATGGTGCGCACGCGCGCCGAACCGCAGGGCGATGGCACCTACAAGTTGTTTGGCACCAAGATCTTCATCACCTATGGCGAGCATGACATGGCCGAGAATATCGTCCACCTCGTGCTGGCCCGCACCCCCGACGCGCCGCCGGGTGTGAAAGGCATTTCGCTGTTTATCGTGCCGAAATTCCTGGTCAATGCCGACGGCACGCCGGGTGCGCGCAATGATGTGCATTGCGTGTCCATCGAGCACAAGCTCGGCATCAAGGCCAGCCCGACCGCCGTGCTGCAGTTCGGCGACCATGGCGGCGCCATCGGCACCCTGATTGGCGAAGAAAACCGCGGCCTGGAATACATGTTCATCATGATGAATGCCGCGCGCTTTGCCGTCGGCATGCAGGGCATTTCAGTGGCGGAGCGCGCCTACCAGCAGGCAGTGCAATATGCCAGGGATCGCGTGCAGTCGCGCGACCTGGCAGGCTCGCCCGGGCCGGTGGCCATCATCCACCAGCCGGATGTGCGGCGCATGCTGATGAGCATGCGCGCCCAGACTGAAGCGGCGCGCGCGCTGGCGTATGTGACGGCGGCGGCGCACGATCTGGCGCTGCATCACCCGGACGCCCAGGTGCGCGCGGAAAAGCAGGCGTTTTACGAATACATGGTGCCGATCGTCAAGGGCTGGTCGACGGAACTGTCGGTCGATGTCGCTTCCACGGGCGTGCAGGTCCATGGCGGCATGGGCTTTATCGAAGAAACTGGTGCCGCGCAGTATTACCGCGATGCCCGTATCCTGCCGATCTATGAAGGCACGACGGCCATCCAGGCCAATGACCTAATTGGCCGCAAGACCGTGCGCGATGGTGGCGCCAATGCCCGCACCATCGTCGCCCAGGTACGCGCCACGGCGGCAGAACTGGCGGCAGCGCAGGCGCCCGACCTGCAGGCGATCGGACGGCAACTTGCTGCCGGCGCGGAAGCGCTGGACGCGGTGGTGAACTATGTCGCCGGCAATATCAAGTCCGATATCAAGGCCGTATTCGCCGGCAGCGTGCCGTACCTGAAAATGGCCGGCATCGTCCTGGGCGGCTGGCAAATGGGGCGGGCTGCGCTGGCGGCGGCGCGCCTGCAGCAGCAAGGGCAGGGCGACAAGGATTTTTATGCCGCCAAGATCGCCACTGCGCGCTTTTTTGCCGAGCATATCCTGCCGCAATCCGTCGCTTACCGAACAGAAATCGTTGAGGGGGCAAGCAGCGTGATGGCCTTGCGCGAAGACCAGTTCTAAACGGATGTTGTCGCCATAGCCAAGGCAGCCTGCGGGCTGCCTTTTTTCATGGTCCGCCCTCTGCGCCATATCAATCCCGCCTTGCGCATTCCCTCGTTTTCCGGCGTGCCTGACCTACACTGAATGCTGAGCTCTTTTCCGGGGAGTCCCATCATGAAACGTCTGGCGCTGAAATGGTTGATGATGGTAATGATGTGTGCCTGGCTGGCGCCGGCAGTGGCGGCCGACCTCGGGAAAAACGAGGAGACGGCAATCCAGAGCGCGGTGCAATTGCAGATCGAGGCGCTTGCCAATGACGACGCCGAGCGCGCGTTTGCCCTCACCACCGAAAACACGCGCAGCCGCCTTGGTTCGTCGCACAACTTTCTCAAGATGATCAAGGAGCAGTATGACCCGGTCTACCGGCATCGCATGGCCTTGTATGCATCGCCCCAGATGGTGCGGGGCAAGGTGTATCAGGTGGTGCGCCTGACCGATCTGGAAAGCCATGTCTGGGTGGCGGTCTACCTGATGCACAAGGATACGGAAGGGGCCTGGAAAATTGATGGATGCCAATTGATTCAAACCAAAACCGTTGCCATCTGATGCCCGCGGCATTGGGCCCGGGAAGGTGGCGCAGGAGAAGCAGATGACCCGCAAATATATCGATTGCCGCGAATATCCAAGCGACATGAATTGCAGTGTAATGATCAGCGCGGACAGCGATGAAGAATTGCTGGAAGCGTCGGTGCAGCATGCGGTGGCGGTGCACCAGCACCAGGATACGCCGGAGCTGCGTCAGCAAATCCGCCAGCTGTTCAAGGAAGGTTCGCCCGACATGTCCATGACCGGCGGCCTGGCTGGCCGCACGGGCATGGAGACAGATGCTCAGCGCAGCCGGCCGACGTAGTGCTGGTCGCCGTCCGGCTCTACCATCTTTCGCTCCGGCAGGGCTTGGCTGGCTTGAGGCGGTGAGTTTGCCGGAGCGGGTATCCTGGCAGGCGGCCTGGGTTCTGGCGCGATTGTCGTGCCAGGCGTCGCTGCCGCTGCCAGGCCTGCACTCAGGCGCGTCAGCAAGGGCGGCTTGGGCGGCGCCATGACAAACAAGCCATCGTCGCCGAAATAGATGGTTTCGAGCCGTTCGGCGATCCTGTCCAGGTCCGCATAGCCTGATTGTCTTGCAACCTGGATCAGATGGCGGCAGTAGGACGGATCGATGCGCATGTATTCGACATCGGTGATGCGGCCGGTTTCGCGCCGCAATGCAACGTGGAGGCGGCCCATCAGGGAAAACGCCTGGTTTTCCAGTTCCGCCATGTGTGCCATCTGATGTGCGCTCATGCTATTTGCTCCCCATGCTGAGAAATATCCAGGCCTTCACGTTCTTCCTCGGGCGCCACGCGCAAGCCGACCGTCACCTTGATGGCCGCGAGGATCAGCGCTGTTGCAACGCCGGAATACAGCACCGTGACGAAGACGCCGATCAGCTGTACATCCAGCGCCCCATACACGCCGCCAATGGCCTTGACGGCAAACACGCCGGTCAGCAGGGCGCCGACAATGCCGCCCACGGCGTGCACGCCGAAGACGTCGAGGGAATCGTCGTAGCGCAGGATCGATTTGAGGGTGGTGGCGCCCCAGTAGCAAGCCACGCCGGCAGCAGCGCCGATGGCGAAGGCGCCGGTAACGTCGACGAAGCCCGAGGCCGGCGTGATTGCGACCAGGCCGGCGATCGCACCCGATACCAGGCCGAGTACCGACGGCTTGCCGCGCGTCACCCATTCGGCAACCATCCAGGCCAGCGCGCCTACGGCGGCAGCCAGGTGCGTGACCAGTAGCGCCATGCCGGCGCGGCCATCGGCTGCCACGGCCGATCCGGCATTGAAGCCGAACCAGCCCACCCACAGGAGCGAGGCGCCGATGATGGTGAAGGTCAGGTTATGCGGCGGCATGGCTTCCCTGCCGAAGCCCTGGCGCTTGCCGAGCATGACTGCCGCGACCAGGCCGGAGACGCCGGCGTTGATATGGACCACGGTGCCGCCGGCAAAATCCAGCACGCCGCGCGCCGCCAGCCAGCCGCCCGGTTCCCAGACCCAGTGCGCAACCGGCGCATACACCAGCAGCGACCACAGTGCAGTGAAGATCAGCAGCGCGGAAAACTTCATGCGCTCGGCAAAGGCGCCGGTGATCAGCGCCGGCGTGATGATGGCAAAGGCCATCTGGAACATCAGGAACACGCTTTCCGGTACGGTGGGCGCGATGGGATGGACGCTGACCTTGCCGGCGTCCTTCAGGTAAGCCATGCCGTCCAGCATGACGCGGTCAAGGCCGCCGATGAATGCCGAGCCCGGGGTGAATGCCAGGCTGTAGCCGACGGCGACCCATACCACGGTCGCCACACAGCAGGCGGCAAAGCTGTGCGCCATGGTGCCCAGGACATTTTTTTTGCGCACCATGCCGGCATAGAAGAGCGCCAGGCCCGGTATGGTCATGAGCAGTACCAGTGCCGTCGAAGTCAAAAGCCATGCGGTATCGCCGGCGCTGATGCTGGCATGGTCGACCAGGGTGGACAGGCTCGCGGGCGGGGCGCCGGATTGCGCCAGTGCCGGCAGGCAGGCTGCTGAAAAAAGCAGAAAGAGCGCGGAAAGCGCCTGGGTATGAGGTCGTGCCATGAATCCCCCGGATGGTTGGTTTGCAGGTGCACAGTCGTGCGTATGTTTCCACATGAGCATTTTTTGTGCCATGCGACAACTAACGCCAGAACCGCGAAATCACCGGGAAACGTGCCCGAAAGGGCTTTGCCGCACCAACGGGGGGCCTGATGTTGGGGCAGCCTGTCTTAACCGTAGGCGCCGCCGGTAAACAACAGGTCGAGAGTGCGGGCCAGCACGGCAATGACACTGATTGCGCCAAGTCCGGTGGTTAATACCAGGACCAGTGCCAGCCAGCCGCTGGAGCGGGATTGCTTGCCCGAATCCGGGTTATGGGCCTGGTCCCACTTGTCGTCCGGCGTCAGCCCCAGCACCAGTGCCGTGACAAAGCCGGCAATGGCGGAAAGCACCAGCGGCGCGGCAGTCAGCAGCAGCGGTTGCTCGAACCATTGCCCTGTGACGAAGCCGGATACTGCCAGGCTGGACAGGTGCAGCCAGCCCCAGCGGTCGCCCAGCCCGTGCAGGTAAAACCGGTGCAGGCCGATGCCGCCAAAGAGCGTGGCCAGTAAAGTTGCGAAAGTTTTATTCTTGTGGCGGGATGTCATGAGGCGTCTTCGGGATGAAAGGGGCCGGCGCGGCACGGTGTGCCGGCGGCAAAGCGGGTACTTGCCAGACGGCATTGTAACGGTTCGGGCTGTTTTCCGCGCCGCTGGCGCAGCGTCTTGATTTTAAAGAGAATCGCCTTCTGTTCCCGGGAAAGCCGGATTGTCAGGAAGGCAGTTGTTTGTCGGGGCATAGTCCGCTATAATCTATGGCTTTTTCCGCGTACGTACACTTTTTGGAATTATTATGGTCGTGATTCGTTTATCCCGTGGTGGCGCCAAGAAGCGCCCATTCTTCAACATCGTTGCTGCCGATTCGCGTAACCGTCGCGACGGCCGCTTCATCGAGCGCATCGGTTTTTACAACCCGATCGCGGGCGACAAGGAAGAAGGCATCCGTATTGCCCAAGATCGTCTGACTTACTGGCAAGGCGTTGGCGCGCAACTGTCGCCGACCGTGGCCCGTCTGGTTGCAGGCGCTGGCAAGAAAGCCGCTGCTTAAGGTTTGACAGGCGTTTTGACTGGCAAGACCGCATCGGGGGTCGCGATCCCCGAAGATCTGGTGCTGGTGGGGCATATCACCGGTGCCTATGGCATTCAAGGCTGGGTCAGGATCAAGCCTTATTCGGCGGATGCCGACGCGCTGCTGCATGCCCGCACATGGTGGCTCGACAAGCCAGAAATGCGCGATGTCGAGGTGCAGCAGGCCAAGGACCATAGCGGCGATACGGTCGCCCGCCTGGTAGGCGTGGCCGATCGCAATGCCGCCGAGGCGCTCAAGGGCGCAGCCGTGTCGGTGTCGCGCCGGCATTTTCCAGCGCTGGATGAGGGCGAGTTCTACTGGATCGACCTGATCGGCCTGGCGGTGGAAAACCTGCAGGGCGAAGCGCTCGGACAGGTGGCAGACATGATGGACAATGGCGCGCATCCGATTCTGCGGGTGGCGCCGCCAGTCGAGCCGGGGCAAAAGCCCGGGCCGGAAATGCTGATTCCCTACGTCGGGCAATTTGTCCAGGCGGTGGATTTGGCAGGCAAAAAGATAACAGTGGACTGGGGCCGCGATTATTAGCAAGGCCCCGGCAGCCGGGATGGAAAGGTAAAGGGAAAAGCGGGATGCAATTCGATGTCGTCACGCTCTTCCCTGAAATGTTCGCCGCCATCACGCAATCCGGCATTACGCGACGTGCTTTCGAGCAGGGCAGGTGCGGCTTGTCGTTGTGGAATCCGCGCGATTTCACGACAGACAATTACCGTACGGTCGATGACCGGCCCTACGGCGGCGGTCCCGGCATGGTCATGCTGGCCAAGCCGCTGGAAGCTGCCATCGATAGTGCCAGGCAGCGCCAGCAAGCGCTGGGCGTGGCGCAGTCGAGGGTGATTTACCTGTCGCCGCAAGGACGGCCACTGACGCACGAGCGCGTCATGCAACTGACGGCGCAGCCGGGCCTGGTGCTCTTGTGCGGACGTTATGAAGCGGTGGACCAGCGTTTGCTGGACCGCTGCGTCGATGAGGAAATCAGCCTCGGCGATTTCGTGCTGTCGGGCGGCGAATTGCCGGCGATGGCGCTGATGGATGCAGTGATCCGGCAATTGCCGGGGGTGCTGCACGACGATGCCTCGGCAGTCGAGGACAGTTTCGTCAACGGCTTGCTGGATTGCCCGCACTATACGCGCCCGGAAGTGTATGAAGGCGTGGCGGTGCCGCCGGTACTGCTGGGCGGCCATCATGCCGAGATCGTCAAGTGGCGGCGCGAGCAGGCGCTGGCGGCAACCGCGGCAAAACGCCCGGACCTGATCGACAGGGCGCGCGCGGCAGGGCTGCTGACGAAGGCCGACGAGAGATTTATTGCGGGACTGATTTTCTCGTAGTTGCGGGACAGAGTTAAGCGAAGCGGTACTCTGTCCTCAACTGATTAAGGTGAGAGCGGTACTCTGTCCCCAACTGTATGTAACTGATTAGTAGTAGAAGTAGCAGTAAAGCGCGGATGTCCGCATCCGCATATTCAACCCCATCCTCTACCGGGATGAGTGGTGGCCCAGGCCACCCGGCGCCGGCAAGATGGTTACAGGAGCTAAAAATGGACTTGATCCAGCAACTCGAGCAAGAAGAGATTACCCGTCTCGGCAAGAACATCCCCGATTTCGCCCCGGGCGATACCGTCATCGTCAGCGTCAACGTGGTCGAAGGCACGCGCAAGCGCGCCCAGGCTTACGAAGGCGTGGTCATTTCGCGTCGCAACCGCGGTCTGAACTCGAACTTCATCGTCCGCAAGATTTCTTCGGGCGAAGGCGTCGAGCGTACGTTCCAGCTGTACTCCCCGCTGATCGCTTCGATCGAAGTCAAGCGTCGCGGCGATGTGCGCCGTGCCAAGCTGTACTACCTGCGTGAGCGTTCGGGCAAGTCCGCGCGTATCCGCGAAAAGCTGCCGAACCGCCGCACTGCGGCTGCGAAAGCCGCGGAATAATCCGGCTTGTCGTATCGATGAAAAGGGCGCCTTCGGGTGCCCTTTTTGTTTGTCGAACAAATTTTTCGCGCATCCTCTAGAATCGCAAGAGAATTGTTTATCTGGACAGGACGTCGTTTTGCCAAAGAGTGTTTTTGACCCCCGTGAAGTGGCGATCGAATCGATTGCCGGCGAAGCCGCCGTGGCGGCCGAGCGCCTGCGCGCCGACTGGCTGCGCCAGCGCTTCACGGCGCCGCCCGTCTGGACGCCGGAGCTGCATGCCGATTCGCGCCTGCGCGCTGCAGATGCGGCCGCCATGCCGGGCACGCCGGCTTCCGTGCTGATGCCGATCGTCCTGCGCGAAGCCGGCCCGACCCTCTTGCTGACGCAGCGTACCGCGCATCTGCACGACCATGCCGGCCAGGTCAGCCTGCCGGGCGGGCGCGTCGATCCGGGCGACCTTTCGGCCATCGACACCGCCTTGCGTGAAACCGAGGAAGAGGTCGGCCTGCACCGCGACCAGATCGAAGTCATCGGCATCTTGCCTGATTACCTGACCGTGACCGGCTATCGCGTCACGCCCGTGGTGTCGCTGGTGCAGCCGCCGTTCGACTTGCGGGCCGACCCTTTCGAGGTGGCGGAAATTTTCGAGGTGCCGCTGAGCTTCTTGATGGATGGCAGCAACCACCAGATCCGCAGCGCCGAACTTCCCGCACCCATCGGGCGGCGCAGCTTCTATGCCATGCCCTACGAGCGATTTTTCATCTGGGGGGCGACGGCGGCCATGCTGCGCAACCTCTACCATTTCCTGCGCGCTTGAGTTTGATTAAGATCGCATGCTGCGCTATCGTAGCGGTTGTATCGCGTGCATCAATTTACAAGAAAGCTTCCTGATGACTTTTTTTGCCATCCTTGTTGTCTTGCTGATCGAGCAAGTCCAGCCGCTGCGTGCCGATAATCCGGTCAGCGCTGCCTTGCGTACCCTGGCCCACCGCATGGAGGTGCGTTTCAATGCCGGCCAGGCGCAGCATGGCAAGATGGCCTGGTTTGCCACGCTGGCCGTCTTGGTGGTGCCAACGGCACTGATCTTCTGGCTGTGCGCCAGCCTGGGGTTCCTGGCCGAATTCGCCTGGACGGCGATCGTGGCCTACCTTACATTGGGTTTTCGTCATTACAGCCATTATTTCACGGCGATTCAGATTGCCCTCAGCTCCGGCGACGAGGAAGCCGCACGCAAGCTGCTGGCCGAATGGACCCGGCAAGACACGTCGTTGCTGAATAGCAGCGAGTTGTCGCGCATTGCCGTGGAAACGGCGCTGCTGACCACGCACCGCAATGTCTTTGGCGTGTTTTTCTGGCTCCTGCTGCCAGTCGGGCCGGCGTTTGCCGTGATGTACCGCGTTGCCGAATACCTGGCGCGCGCCTGGAATGAGCCGGAACACCTGAAGAATGAATCCTTTGGCCATTTCGCCACGCGCGCTTTTTACTGGATCGACTGGATTCCCTCGCGCCTGACGGCGATTGCCTTCGCCATTGTCGGCAATTTCGAGGACGCCATTTTCGCCTGGCGCAATTTCGCCTATCGCTGGGCGGACGAGGCAACCGGCGTCATCCTGTCGGCCGGCGGCGGCGCCCTTGGCGTGCGCCTGGGCACGCCGGCCGTCAGCGCAGCCAGCATGCTGCCGGCGGATGCCTCACTGGTCGATTCCACGCTGGAAGCCGAAGCGCCGCCGGGTGACGCGCCGCAGCCGCGTACCCTGCAAAGCACGGTCGGCCTTGTATGGCGCGCGCTCTTGTTGTGGATGCTGCTGTTGCTGCTGATCTCGATTGCCCACTGGGTCGGGTAAGGACTGCTTTTTCATATTGTGGTAAGTCATGTCATTGCGTGCGAGCATGCGATATAATGCGCCCAACGAATCCGCTACCTGACGAGCCGCCCGCATGGCTGAAAACGCCTCCCCATCCAAAGAAGCACGCGAGTTTTTTATCCAGGGTGTGACCAGTGACGGCAAGACCTTTCGCCCAAGTGACTGGGCCGAGCGCCTGTGCGGCGTGATGTCCTGCTTCGGCGAGGATGGTGCCCGCCAGGATGCGCATCTGCATTATTCCCGTTACGTTCGCCCCGCCTTGCTGGAAGGCGTCAAGTCCGTGGTCGTCAGTGAAGACTTGCGTGACATCGAGCCGCTGGCTTACCACTTCGTTCTCAATTTCGCCAAGGACAATGACTTGCGCGTCGTTGATGCCTGCCTGCTGCCCGAACCGGGGCAACGTCCCTGAGTCATCTGACGTCTGTTGCCGGTCACACCGGGCTTTACATTTACTTTCTTTGTTGCATTAAATAAGCTACCCTTGCAGGGCGAACGCTTGGCGGCATCCATCGCCAGGCGTTTATCTTGTGTCGTCCCGATCGCAGCACGAAACCCAGATCCTGCTCATGGCCGAGCCTGCTGAAAAAAAACGCTATCTGACTCCCGTGCCGCTCGCAGCCTGGCTGACCCTGGCGCTCGGCGTGGCCGTTGCCTTTTTTTTATTCCTGTCGCTGCGCGACCTTGAAGACAAGGCCCAGTCGGCGGAATTCCAGCAGCAGGCCAACCTCCGCGCCCTGCGCCTGGAGCAGGGCCTGGGCGAGGCGGTCAATGCCGCAGTGATCCTCAACCAGTTATTCGTGGTTAACGAGACGGTCAGCCGCGAACAATTCCACATTTTTACGCAGCCGCTGCTGCAGCGTCATCCCTATATCCAGGCGTTCAACTTTCATCGTATCGTTCCTGCCAGCGAACGCGCCGCTTACGAGGAAGCCATGCGGCAGAAATTCCCGGGCTTTGCGATGATGGAAATGGCCGACGGCAAACGGGTCCCTGCGCGCGCAAGAGAGCGCCATATCGTCGTCGATTACCTCGAGCCGATGCGGGGCAACGAAGCGGCGCTCGGCCTGGATGTGAGTACCCATGCGCACCTGGTGGAAAGCATGCGCCAGGCTGCCGACGCCGGCGCACCGACGGCGTCAGATCTGTTGCTGCTGGCGCAGGGCAAGGACGAGGCCCGACTCGGCTTCGAAGTGATCATCCCGGTGTACCGCAAAGGTGCGCTCCTGTCCGATGTGCAGTCGCGCAGGGATGCCTGGATCGGTGACGTCGCCGTGATTTTCAGTGTGCGCAACCTGATCGAGAAAGCGCTTGGCAGCGATGGCCTGTTGTCCGGGACGAGTCCGGATATCCGCGTCTACGCCGCCGCCAGTGCCGATGAATCCCGCCTGGCATATCGCAACAGCACCGAGGCGCCCGGGAATGCGGAAGAAGCAGGTTGGCACGCATGGATGCTGCCACACGCGGCCAAGCCGGTAGCGCATGGTTTTCTTGTCGCCGGCAAGCCGTGGCACATGGTGATAGCGCCGACGGCGCAGCCAGCCCTGTTCGGGCAATACGGCTCGTTCTATGTCCTGATCGGCGGCATCCTGTTCAGCTTGCTGGCTGCCGCCTATATCCATGCCCTGGTGACGCGGGAGCAGCGGGTGCGTCGCCTGGTGCAGGAACGCACCCACGAGGCGCATCTGGCCAACCGCTTGCTGCGCCAGGATATCGCCGCCCGGGAGCGCCTGGAAAAAGACCTGAAGCTGCGTAACCGCGCCATCGAAGCCAGCCCGAATGCCATCATCATCACCAGCGCGGAGGCGCCCGATTATCCGATCGAATATGTGAATCCGGCTTTCCTGCACATGACCGGCTACGCCGAGGAAGAAATCATCGGCCGCAGCATGCGTCTCCTGATGGGCACGGACAACAAGCAGCCGGCAATTGCCGAATTCAAGGCTGCCACCGTCGAGCAGCGCCCGGGCCATGCGACCATGCGCAGCTACCGCAAGGATGGCACCATGTTCTGGAATGACTTGTACACGTCGCCGGTGCGCGATGCCGATGGCAAGGTCACGCATTTCGTCGCCGCGCAGTACGACATCACCGACATGAAGCGCTACGAGGCCGAACTGGAAATCCGCGCCAACCAGGACACCCTGACAGGCCTGGCCAACCGCAACCTGTTGCGCGACCGCCTGGCGCAGGCACTGGCATTTGCCGCACGCTACGCGCACCCCGTATGGGTGGTGCACCTGGACCTCGATCGCTTCAAGTTCATCAACGATACGCTGGGCTTGTCGGCTGGCGACGAATTGCTCAAGCAGGTTGCCGTGCGCTTGCAAGCCTGTGCCCGCGATACCGACACGGTTGCGCGCCTGGCCGCCGACGAATTCGTGCTTGTGCTGCCACAGCGCAGCGATGAAAGCGCTGCCATCCATACGATGCAGCGCATCATGGAATCCGCAGCCGACCCCTATGTCATCGAGGGCCATGAGTTTTTTATCACCATCAGCGCCGGCATGGCGGTGTATCCCACCGATGGCGAGGATGCCGAAACGTTGATGCGCCACGCTGACGTCGCCATGTACCGCGCCAAGGAAACCGGCCGCAACAATTACCAGTTCTATACGCCCGCCATGAATGCGCGCGCGATGGAGCGCCTGCGCCTGGAGGGTGACCTGCGCGTGGCGCTGGAGCAGGGGCAGTTCGAATTGCACTTCCAGCCTCAGGTCAACCTGCATACCGGCAAGGTCCATGGCGTCGAAGCGCTGGTGCGCTGGCAGCATCCGACCTTCGGCACGGTGGCGCCGGCGCGTTTCATCGGCATGGCCGAGGAAACCGGCCTGATCGTGCCGCTGGGCGCCTGGGTGATCTGCGCCGCCTGCATCCAGGCCAAAGCCTGGCAGGATGCAGGCTTCGGCGAAATTCGCGTGGCCGTGAACCTCTCCACCCGCCAGTTCACGCAAAGCGACCTGGTCGATTCGATCTCCAATGTCTTGCGCGAATGCGGACTGGCGCCGCATTGCCTGGAAATCGAACTGACCGAGAGCATGATCATGGAAGATGTCGATCGCGCCATCGGTACCCTGCGCGCCCTGGCCGGCCTGGGCGTGCAAATCTCGGTGGATGATTTCGGCACCGGCTATTCCAGCCTGGCGTACCTCAAGCGCTTGCCGATCGACGTGTTGAAAATCGACCAGTCGTTCGTGCGCGATATTACCCTCGACCCCGACGATGCGGCGATCGTCGCCACCATCGTTTCGCTGGCGCACAGCCTGCGCCTGGAAGTCATTGCCGAAGGCGTGGAAACGGCGGAACAGCTGGAATTCCTGCGCGGGCATGGCTGCGATGCCATGCAGGGCTATTACTTCAGCAAGCCCCTGCCGGCGGATCAACTGGAAGAGCTATTGCGGTCGGGGAAGTGCCTGAAGGCGGGCGCCGCTGAAACGTCAGGCATTGGCTGAGCGGTTTTATTCCAGGAGCACGACCTGGAATCGGTAAAAAATATATTAAACAACAAGTTTTTTTACTTTTGCTTTGCTTTGCGAACAAAAGAAGACACTTTTTGCCGCTTATCGGAAAATTCCCGCCGTCAATGTCCCGAGGTAATGACATTGAATTTATCATCCACTACATTGTAAAAACGAAATAAAGGATTTTTGCCATGAAAAATTCCAGGGCGTATGGTGGTTTCACATTGGTCGAATTGATGATTACGGTGGCGATCATTGGTATTTTGGCTTCCATCGCGTTGCCTTCTTATAGAAATTATCTGGTGCGCGGCCGGATTCCCGATGCAACTGCCGGTCTGGCTGCCAAGCGGGTGCGGATGGAGCAGTTTTTTCAGGACAACAGGACTTACGTTGGTGCCCCTGATTGCGCCTCCGATGCCAATACGAGTAAATATTACACATTTAGCTGCGATGGCGCGGCAACGGCGAACGCCTTCATATTGCAAGCTGTGGGAGCGGGGCCAATGACAGGCTTTAAGTTTACCGTCGACCAGAATAATGCAAAAACGACTGAAATTACCGGTACGTCCGGCTGGACGGCGCATTCGCCGAATAACTGCTGGGTTAACAACAAGGGCGGGCAATGCTGAGGCGCATGCACATGCAGCGTGGTGTCAGCCTGATCGAGTTGATGGTCGGGTTGGCGATCATGGGCTTGTTGCTCGGTTTGGGCGTGCCTGGATTCCGCACTTTTTTACAGAATAGCCAGATTCGCAATGCTGCTGAGGCAATTCAAAATGGCCTGAGCCTGGCAAAGATCGAGGCGGTCAAGCGCAATACCAGTATCCATTTTGTATTGGGCACGGGAACAGCGTGGACCGTGTGCACCTCTGCTTCGACTACGTGCCCTGCGGCTGATGTCATTCAAGCCCGCCCGCAATCCGAAGGGGCAAAAAATGCCGTGCTGGCGGTGTCAGAGGTTGTCGCATCCACAAATGCGGCGGCAACGTCGCCAGCCTTTACAACGACCCTCACGTTCAACGGCTTGGGACGGGTAACAACTATCCCGGCCGGGAATAACGCCGTTTTTAACATCAGTAATACAACCGGCGGCGACTGCGTCACGGCAGGCGGCGAGATGCGCTGCCTGCGTGTCGTCGTGACATCGGCCGGGCAGGTGCGCATGTGCGATCCTGCCCGGCCTGTAACTACGCCCCCAGATCCCCAAGCTTGTTGAGGCGATTATGACCACGCCCCGTAAACCTGTTGCCTCCCCAAACAAGCAAGCCGGCATGATGCTGCTGGAATGCCTGATTGCGATACTTATTTTTTCATTCGGAATACTTGCGCTGATCGGCATGCAGACGATGGCGGTCAAGCAGGTTACTGATGCTAAATATCGCTCCGAAGCTGGCGTACTGGTCAGCCAGTTGTTTGGCTCGATGTGGGCAAGCAGGCAAACACCTGCAACACTACAAGACCAATTTGGCACAGACAAGCCTGCTTATGCCACCTGGGCAGCCAGCGTATCTGCTACCTTGCCAGGTGTAAACACTACGACGACCAAGCCAACAGTAACGATCACTGCGGACGGTGTGGTGACTGTCACAGTATTCTGGGCAGCGCCCAATGACGAGAAAAGCTACGCAGCGACCGGTAGCCATAAGTACGTTGCTGTCGCACAAATACGGTGAGGAAGATGCAAGTGCCACATAAAACCAAACGAGCGATACCTCACACCGGCGGTTTCAGTTTAGTTGAAATCATGGTTGCCCTGGTGATAGGCATGTTGGCTTGCATCGTGATGCTGCAGGTATTTGCGCTTTCGGAAGAGCGCAAGCGAACTTCTACAGGCGCAAGCGACGCTCAGAGTAACGGTGTCATGATGTTTTACCAGTTGCAGCGCGACATTGGGCAGGCAGGATTTGGTTTTAATTCTGCAACTGTGTTTAATTGCAATACGACCTGGAAAGTGGCGTCCGGTTCGGATATCGCTACGCCGATTCCTTTAGCGCCAGTCACCATCAACCCCCCTGCCACCATTGTTCCGGCAGGCGATGCCAATACTGATACCTTGTTGGTGATGTACGGTAATGGCAATGGCCAACCGCAGGGCGTCGAGATCAAGTTCGGCACAAGCGAATATACCGTCACCTTGCCGCTGGAATTCAAACAGAACGACCGGGTCATTGCTGCTGCAGGTGGCTGTGGTGCCGCCAGCCTGTTTATCGATCAAGTTACTCAAGACATTACGCAAGTCTCGGACAAGGTAAAAGTGGCAACGGGCTTTGCTGGCGACATGCTCTATAACCTCGGGCAGTCGCCCACGGTACTTGCGTATCGTATACACAAGGGCAATCTGACGGTATGTGATTATCTCGTAAATGACTGCAGCCTGGACGCCAAGAAAGACGATGCGTCCATTTGGACGCCAATTGCCCCCAATGTTGTCAGCCTCCGTGCGCAATATGGGCGTGATACAACCGGGACAATGGATAACATCCCGGACGTCTACCACCAGATAACACCTGGCAGCGCCAGCGATACGAGCGGCATCGCCGCCGGATGCGGGTGGGCGCGGATTCCCGCCGTGCGCCTGGCGCTGGTGACACGCAGCGGCCAGTACGACAAGGAAGAAGTGACGGCCAGCGCCCCTACCTGGGCAGCGAGCGCGGCCGACAATCCGGCCGGCAGCACAGCAGCAGCCATTAATCTTTCAGGTAATACGGACTGGAAACATTATCGCTATAAGACATTCGAGGGCTTGATGCCAATTCGCAATGTCACTTGGCTGGGAGTACCACAAGGATGTTAAGCAAAAAATCCCCAATGGCTTATTACAGGAAGCCGCTCATCAGGCAGGACGGCATTGTGTTGGTCATTGCCTTGATTGTCCTGGTGGCGCTGACATTGAGTGGCATTGCGCTGATGCGCTCGGTCGATACTGGCAATCTGATCGCCGGTAACATGGCTTTTCAGCAATCAGCTGTGCGCTCCGGCGATGTCGGGGTGGAAGCAGCGGTTACCTGGCTGGACGGGGTCAAGGGCGGCGCCGATCCTGCCCAACTGAATGCTTCGGATTCCACCAATGGTTATGTTGCAATGATCGAAAATCCGGCTTCCGGGCAATCCTGGGATGCCTTCTGGACCGCGACATTAGCCGCCAAGGCAGTCTCCCTGGCGCAGGATGAAGCCGGTAACACTGTCTCCTACATCATTCACCGCATGTGCGCCACAACCGGCATTAAGGCGGGTGCCAGTTGTTCTGACTCGGCGGCGGTAAAAGCGACGGCTGCGAATGCGGAAGAGGGCGGGCAAGTCCAGCTGAATACGACTTCCGCTGTTTATTTCAGGATCACTGTTCGCACTGCCGGACCGCGGGGGACAGTGAGCTATGTTCAGGCGGTAGTTGCAGCGTAAAAAAATAATTGAACGATCGGGAAATCTAACACTGCTTGTGTCGCTAGATGCGTTACACATTCGGGAGGCTGCGATGAATAACAAACACTATCTCAAATCAATCAATTATGTGTTGATTGCTCTAATTTGTTCTGCGGGGGCGCAGGCGGCGGAGACCGATCTTTCGACCGAACCGCTGAATACCTATTCGGCAGCATCCTCGACGGATGTGAAACCCAACATCATGTTTATCCTGGATAACTCCGGGAGTATGGATTGGGAACACATGCCGGATAATTCTGCCGACGCCGGCAGCGCAGTTCCTTTTACTTATGGCTATTACGGCTACCGCAGCAGCCAGTGCAACGGCGTCTATTATAATTCCGGCATCACTTACAAACTGCCCGTGAAAGCTGACGGCAGTGCCTATCCCAATGCGAGCTTCACCGGGGCGCTTCCGGACGGCTTCAAAGCGGCCACCTCCGGCGGCAGCAACGACCCGGTTAACCTGAGTACCAGCTTCAAGGCCGAGACGGACGGCACAGGAGTGGCTGCCTATTATTTTAGATACACGGGTACGCAAACTACTGAAAAACTGAAAAATTATTACGTCTCGACCAGTACGTTTTCCAAAGAGTGCAGCAGTGCGAAAGATACAGCGCCAGGCAATGCCGTCTTCACCAAAGTGACGGTGGCGGCGAGCGAGCAGCAGAACTTTGCAAACTGGTATAGCTATTACCGTAACCGCATGCTGATGATGAAGAGCGCATCCGGTCTGGCGTTCAAGAGCGTGGGTGACAAGTTCCGCGTCGGCTTCATGACCATCAATAATGCGACCGGCACCAAGGATTTCCTTAATATCAAGGACTTCAACAGCACACAAAAAGCGGCCTGGTATGATTCCCTTTACGCCACTAACCCAAGTGGCAGCACGCCATTACGGGATGCACTGGCCGATGCCGGGCGAATCTATGCAGGGAAATTGGCATCAAAAAATGGGGTCACAGTTGAAGACCCATTGCAATACTCTTGCCAGCAAAATTACGCCATTCTTTCCACCGATGGTTTCTGGAATACCGGTGCCGGGGCGAAGCTGGACGGCAGCACCGCAGTAGGGAATCAGGATGGTGCTTTGGCGCGGCCATATAACGATGGCGGCAATTCTCAGCTTCAAACCAAAACCAGCACGCTGCAATCGCAAACAATCACGACGCAGCCGCGCATTCGTACAAGCAAGTTGCAATCGCAAACAGTCACCCTGCAGCCGCAAATCAGCACCAGTAATCTGCAATCGCAAACAATCACCCTGCAGCCGCAAACCAGCACCAGTAATTTGCAAACAAAAACCAGAACGAATGTAAGCGCGCCTTCCATTCAGGCGCGAACAAAAGCCAACTCATCTGCGGCCTGGTCGAGCTGGACGGATGTGCCGTCATGTACTCCCGTTAGTTCTGGCTATCCGCGAAGAGAGTGCCAAGTTCCGAAGAGCACCTCTTCTGATTCGGGTGCCAGCTATACAGCCTGGTTCTACGACACTGCCTGTAGTGTCGACAATTCGGGTTCTACCCGGACTGCGTGCTCGGGCAGCGTGCCGATCTGGGGTAGCTGGACCAACACTGCCAGCTGTACTACCAACGCCAGCACGCAATGTCAATACACTGCATGGACTGGCTATGCCGACACGGCATCCTGCACCGCCGTTCCCCGGTCGACCAGCTCGCCCTATACCGTGGGGACAGCCGTGCAATGCAACACTGTGACTACGCTCGGACCATGGGTCAATGCAGCATCGTGTACAACTTCAAGCACGCAAAATTGCCAATATACCGGCTGGACTGGCTTTGCCAATGCCGCCTCCTGTACGCCGCAACCAAGATCGACCACATCGCCTTATACGGTGGGGACCGCGGCGCAATGCAATACTGTGACTGTCCTCGGACCATGGGTTGATGCAGCATCCTGCGCAACTTCAGCTTCGCAAAATTGCCAATATACTGCCTGGACTGGCTATTCCAATGTGACGTCATGTACGGCGGCGCCGCAATCGACAGCCTCGCCCTACACTGTGGGCGTCGCGGCCGAGTGTAATCCGCTTGTGACCTTGGGGACATGGACCAATGCGGCCTCTTGCACAGCATCAAGCACAGAAAATTGTCAATATACTGCCTGGTCCGCCAGCTGGTCTAACGTCGCAAGTTGTACCGAGGTTGCGCAATCGTCTGGACCGAGTTACACGGTAGGAACTGCAAGACAATGTCAAGCCATCGCTACCAGCGGCAATTCCGATACCTTGGCTGACGTGGCGGCATACTATTACAAAACCGACTTGCGCAATTCGACTGCAACTGGTGCTGATGCGACCGGAACGTGTGATGGCCCGATCCTGACTGCCGGTGTTCCCAACGATTTGTGCGCAAATAATGTGCCGGCAAACGGCGATGATACTGCCGTCACTCAGCACATGACGACATTTACGCTGGGCTTGGGGGTGCGTGGCCGCATGGTGTATTCGCCGACTTACAAGACGGATACCAGCGGCGATTATTTTGACGTCGCAAAAGGGAATGCGCCCGATGCTGCCAGTGGGGTTTGCTCCTGGCAAGCTAGTGGGAAATGCAACTGGCCAACGCCAGGCATGGATGCCTCCTCTCAAGGCAAAATTGAAAACGTCGATGATCTCTGGCATGCAGCGGTCAATGGCCATGGCACGTATTTCAGCGCTGTTGACCCCGATTCTCTTGCCAACGGCTTGATGTCAGCCCTGCAGACAATCATCAACACGCCACGGCCAGGTACGGCGGCGGCGGCGGCCAGCAGTAACCCGAACGTCAGTGCCAGCGATAACTATGTCTTCAGCTCGTCCTATCGTTCACTGGAATGGTTTGGTGAATTGATTCGTCAAAGGATTGATCCTGAAACTGCGGTGTTGTCCAAGCAGAACTGGTCGGCCATGCAATTGCTGGATTGCGCGACGACGCCATGGAGCGCAGGAAAGCCTGGCGGTTATAAAACCGGTGAAGTCTATAATCAGGGCGGGAGGTGTTATCTGGTTAAAAAAGACTACATTCCCGGATTGACGTTTGACGAAGCCAGCGTCGATACGACCAATTCTACGGTGATCAACGTGGATGAAACTGCCGCTTCCAAAGTGCCGGCGGTGCCTTTGGCAAGCCGTTCCATTTACACGAAGGGCAGCAGCGGACTGATTCCTTTTACCTGGAGTTCCCTGGTGGATGCCACTCTGGATGGTTACTTCAAGAAGGCACATATCGCTTATGTTTCTGCAACGCAAGGCCTCAGCCAGTTCTGTACACCAGCGGGTTCCTTGTGTCTAAGTGCAACGCAGCAAGATAACTTTACCCTTGCGACCAGTGGCGCCGCTGGTGAGGCACTGGTAAATTTCCTGCGCGGAGATCGCAGCAATGAAGGGACTTTTTTCCGCAAACGCACCCATGTACTTGGCGATATTGTTTCGTCCGAGGCCAGGTACGTGCAGGCACCTTTGTTCAACTATGCTGATGCCGCTTATGGCGACTTTAAAGCCTTGAGGAAGACCCGGGCTGGCCGAGTCTATGTGGGCGGAAATGACGGCATGCTGCATGCGTTCGATGCAGAAACCGGCCAGGAGTCGTGGGCTTATATTCCAAGCATGGTGTTGCCGAACCTGTACAAGCTGGCGGATAAAAAGTACTCGGATCCGGACATGCATCAGTATTTTGTCGATGGCACACCGGAAACCGGTGATATCTGCCCGAATGCGCCAGGCAGTTCGTGTACTGCGGCGCAATGGAAGACAATTCTGGTAGGCGGCCTGAATCGCGGCGGCAAGGGCTACTATGCGCTCGATGTTACCAATCCTGCATCACCCCAATTGTTGTGGGAATTTACCGATACCAATCTTGGTTATAGCTATGGCAATCCCAAAATTACCAAACTGAAAGATGGCACCTGGGTAGTATTGCTCACTTCGGGTTACAACAATGCAGATGGCAAGGGTCGCTTGTATGTGCTGAATGCCAATACCGGCACACTTATCAGAAGCATCGCCACCAGTGCCGGCAGCGCCGCATCGCCAAGCGGCCTGGCCCGCATCAGCGCCCATGCCCGCGAGCCGATGACCAACAATACTATCCAGGCAGCCTATGGCGGCGACGTCTTGGGTAACCTGTGGCGTTTCGATGTCAATAATGACTATGGCGTTGCCGGTTACGATGCGCATTTGCTGATCAGTTTCCAGGATGCGTCAGGCAATCCGCAACCCATTACTGTCAAGCCATTGGAAGTCACCGTGAATGGCAAGCCAGTCGTGTATGCCGGCACAGGGCGCTATCTCGGCAAGAGCGACGTGGGCGACACCAACAAGCACACGTTCTACGCAGTGCGGGATAACCTGGATGCCACGACACTGGCGACGCCACGCAGTCTTGGCAGCGGTTTCGTGAAACAGGTATTAACCGCCGATACATGCCCGGCAGGCTCGCCGGAGTCGGTTTGCAAAACGGGGCAGGTCGTGCGCACCAGTACGAACAACCCGGTGAATTGGGCAAGTGACAAGGGCTGGTATGTGGATTTCCTGACAGCCGGCGAACGCTCCAGCACCGACCCGGATCTGGGCCTCGGCACGCTCCTGTTCACAACCATCACGCCGGATGGCGCCAGTGCCAACGCTTGCGGCAAGCCCGACGGCGCATCTGCCAGTTATCTGTATTCCCTGAATTATCTGACCGGCGGTCCGGTCTCGGGAAATGCAGGCATCAGCGGCGTCAGCCTCGGAAATGGTCTGGTGACGCGTCCTGTCATGATCAGGTTGCCATCGGGTAAAGTCGTTGCGCTGGTCCGGTCTTCCGGCGGGTCGAAGCCAGTGGACGATGATCCAAGTTCGACTGACCAAGGCAGTACATTCGTTCCTGGCGTGACGACGAATGAAGCGGGTGTCGCCGGTGTTCGCAGAGTGTCATGGCGGGAGTTGCCGACGCATTAACCAGTTACGCCCGATGGGGGGCTTGCGCCTCCCGTCGGGCGGCGTGAATGGATAATTGCAAGTGCAGTTTTTATAGTGCGAAACCAGCGCCTTCATCTCTTGCCATTGCTGGGTGCGGTCGTGTTGCATATGGCCGTGGCATTTGTCTTAAACAATTGCATTGAGAGTGGCGGGGCCACTGCTTCGCAGCGCGCAAATCCTCGAACAATGGTGGCGTATATTAAGGCGGCTGGGGAAACTGCGAGCGTAATGGATGCGGTGCGTGAGACACCGATCGCGGCCGATACCCTGACGCGCAGGAGCCTCCACCCACCCGAGCCTGGCCAGGATCAGCACACCGTTCCCCAAGACATTCACGATCAGGATGCTGCAAACCAGCGCCAGTCGCCACCGTTCGACATGCCGGGGGACGTTTCCCCTCTGTTGCCGGCCGTGCTGCCCATGCCTGCCCGCTATTTTGAGCCGAAGGACTTGACGGAAAAGCCGCGTGTTTCACAGGATAATCCCGCGGGCCTCAGCTTGTTGGTGCCTGATATCTCGCCACAGCCGGCCATTGTTCGCCTGCTGATCAATGAGCAGGGCGAGGTTGACAGGGTGGAAGTGGAAAATTCCCAGTTGTCGGAACAGGCGGAACGTTTCGTTATCGATGCGTTCGCGAAAATAAGATTTACTCCTGGGAAAGTTGGTGACTTGCCCGTAAAAAGCTTGTTAAGGATCGAAGTGACACTGGAAAGCGCGGTGTCGCCACCCGCTTCCACGTCAATTCTTTCTGTCACGCCCATACAGCAACTTTACTGATCCAGTCCAGGGGGCCATGATGCCGAATCCGGCATCATGCATCACTGGTTTTCAGTTTGTGATATTTTTAATTGTTACTCTATTGATTTGTCGTCATCGTGTGTTCCTCTTCGCGCGGTCTTCAACATGCATCGGACAAGCCATGAAAAATATCAGAACCGAGAGCGACACCTTCGGCCCCATCGCCGTCCCGGCCGACCAGCTATGGGGCGCCCAGACCCAGCGCTCGCTTGAGCACTTCCACATTTCCAGCGAACGCATGCCGCCGGAACTGATCCATGGCCTGGTCGAAGTCAAGCGTGCCTGCGCCAAGGTCAACGCCGAGCTGCAGCGCCTGGACACGGCCAAGGCCGACGCCATACGGCAGGCAGCCGACGAGGTCATCGCCGGCCAGCATGCGGATAACTTCCCGCTTTCAATATGGCAAACCGGTTCCGGCACGCAGACCAACATGAATGTCAACGAGGTGCTGGCCAACCGCGCTTCCGAAATCCTGGGCGGGGAGCGCGGCCAGAAGCGCCTGGTGCACCCGAACGACGATGTCAATCTCGGGCAGTCTTCCAACGATATTTTCCCGACTGCCATGCACGTTGCGGCTAGCGTGGCGCTCACGCAGGCGCTGCTGCCGTCGCTGCGCGCACTGTCCGCGAGCCTGGCGCAAAAGGCAGGCGCTTTCGCCGGCATCGTCAAGATCGGCCGCACCCATTTGCAGGATGCCACGCCGCTTACCCTGGAGCAGGAGTTTTCCGGTTATGTCGCCCAGCTCAGGCACGCTGATGCCGCGATTGTCGCCGCATTGCCGTTGCTGCAAGAACTGGCGGCAGGCGGCACGGCGGTGGGCACCGGCCTGAATACCACCGCCGACTTCGGCGACCGCGTTGCCGCTGAATTATCGGCGCGCCTGCAGCAGCCCTTTTCGAGCGCGGCCAACAAGTTCGCTGCGCTGGCCGGGCACGAAGCCCTGCTGTTCGCGCATGGCGCCCTGAAAACGCTGGCGGGCGCGCTCATGAAGATCGCCAACGATGTGCGCTGGCTGGCTTCCGGGCCGCGTTCCGGCCTGGGCGAAATCAGCATCCCGGAAAACGAACCGGGCAGTTCCATCATGCCCGGCAAGGTCAACCCGACCCAGGCCGAGGCGCTGACCATGCTGTGCTGCCAGGTGTTCGGCAACGATGTCGCAATCAACATCGGCGGCGCCTCCGGCAACTTCGAGCTGAATGTATTCAAGCCGATGATCGCGCATAATTTTTTGCAAAGCGTGCGCCTGCTTGCCGATGGCATGAAGAGTTTCGAGGAACATTGCGTGCGCGGCATCCAGGCGAACGAGGCGCGCATTGCCGAATTGATGGAACGCTCATTGATGCTGGTGACGGCGCTGGCGCCGCACATCGGCTATGATCGCGCCGCGCAGATCGCCAAGCAGGCGCACCACGACGGCACCACCCTGAAGGAAACGGCGCTGGCGCTGGGCTATGTGACGGAAGACGAGTTTCAGCGCTGGGTGCTGCCGGAGCGCATGACGCGGCCGGATTGACAAGTCCGGTTGCGCAACGCCGCGGCACTCCGTGCCAATGCGTCTGCGGAACCTTGTGCCTGCGCGACAGGTCTGTCTGTGGTTATACTACCGCAGGACATTGTCAGGCAATCCATGGCGAAGCACGAGAAACTCATATTTGTCGATCTTGAAACGACCGGCGCCAATCCCATCGTCGACCGCATCACCGAAATCGGCATCGTCGAAGTGCAGGGGGAGCAGGTCACGCACTGGTCGACGCTGGTCAACCCGGAAGTCCCGATTCCGCCATTTATCCAGAACCTGACCGGCATTTCCGATGCCATGGTCGCCACTGCGCCGGCGTTCGGCGAGCTTGCCGAGGAAGTGCTGGCGCGCCTGCAGGGCGGTTTGTTCATCGCCCATAACGCGCGCTTCGATTATGGTTTTTTGCGCAATGCCTTCAAGGCGGCCGGCCACAGCCTGCGTGCCGACGTGCTGTGTACCGTCAAGCTGTCGCGCAAGCTCTTTCCCGAGCACGCCAAGCATAATCTCGACGCCCTGGTGCAGCGCCACGAATTGCAGGCGATGGGGCGTCACCGCGCCCTGGCCGATGCCGACCTCTTGTGGCAATTATGGCGCAAGCTCGAGCGCGAGGTGGCGCCCGAAGATTTTTCGTCGGCGCTGGCGCAACTGCTGCAACGCCCCAGCACGCCGACCCACCTGGCGCCTGAAGTGCTCGATGAAATGCCGGACACGCCCGGCGTCTACCTGTTTTACGGCGAAAACGATGCGCTGCTCTATGTGGGCAAAAGCGTGCGCCTGCGCCAGCGCGTGCTGTCGCATTTCAACGGCGACCACAAGCTGTTCCAGGACATGCGCATGTCGCAGCAGATCCATCGGCTGGAATGGCGCGAAACCGGCGGCGAACTGGGGGCGCTGTTGCTTGAGGCGCAACTGATCAAGGACCGCCAGCCAATCCATAACCGGGTACTCCGGCGCCAGCGCGAACTGTGTGCCTGGCAGCTGCCGTCGCCGGACAATGCGCAGGAGGCGCCGGCACTGGCCTATGCCCGCGATGTCGATTTTGCATCGACAGAAAACCTGTATGGCTTGTTCAGCTCGCGCAAGAAGGCCGAGGCAAGCTTGCGTGAAATCGCCGAATCTCACCAGTTGTGCCTGGTCATGCTGGGGCTGGAAAACAGGGTGCAGGCCGGCAAGCCCTGTTTTGCCCACCAGCTGCGGCGTTGCAGCGGCGCCTGCTGCGGCAAGGAGCCGCAGGCGCTGCACCAGGCTCGGCTGATGGCAGCGCTCGCAAGCCTCAAGCTGACGACCTGGCCTTATCAGGGGCCGATCGCGCTTGTCGAGGGCACGCCTGGCAGTACATCCCGGCAAGCCCATGTGGTGCATAACTGGTGCTATCTTGGCAGTGCCAACGCGGAAGAGGATATCTGGGCGCTGCTCGAGCACTCGCCGGCACGGCCGGCTTTTGACGTGGATACTTACAAGATCCTGTTGCGCGCCTTGCGCCTGGGGAAGGTGAAAGTGCGCCCATTGCCGCGCCCGTCAGAACCGGCTGCCGCCTGATTCATTTCTTTCTTGTCAACAAGGACTGATTCCCCGCATAATCTGGACACTTTTTCATTTTAGCAATATTGTCCGTTTATACAGGGAGGTTCCTTGGCTCGACATCATTGCGGCGCAGAAAACGCCGACAACGCCAAATTTTGTATTGCGTGTGGCGAAAAGCTGACTGCAGCAGAAAATCCCTGCCTGTCTTGTGGTGCGCCCAACAAGCCGGGCGCCAAGTTTTGCGGCAAGTGCGGCACGGGCATGAGTGCTACTATCGCAGCGACAGACGTGCCGGCCCCCGAGCCTGTGCCGCAGCCGGCAACCGAATCGATGTTTTCGCCGGCTCCGGTGGTGCAAACGGTAATGGCATCGACTGCGCGCGTTACTCCTGCGCCGGAAAAGACGCTGGAAACCATTTCCGATGCACCAAGGTCAGGCAAGAGCGGCGTCATGGTGCTTGGCGGTGCGGTGCTGGTGGCCGTGCTGGCCGGTGCCGGTTGGTGGTTCTCTGGCAAGAACGAAAATGTGCTGCCGGAAGCGGGTGTCGAAGTGAGCGCCAGCCAGGCGGTGGCGCAGCCGGTGCAGGCGCCACCGCCTGCGACGGTAACCGCAGCTGCAGCGGAGCCGGCTCCGCCGAAACCGGAAGCGGTACAAGCGCCGGTCGCCGCAACTGCCGATGCCAGCCCCCAGGTCATCGACAAGCCGCTCGAGGCAGACAAGAGCGCCCAGCCCGCGGCCGAGGACAAGGCGCGCCGCCTGCGCGAAGAAAAAGCCCGCCGCAAGGCCGAGCAGGATGCGCAGCGCCTCGAGGCAGAAAAAGTGCGCCAGCGTGAGGCAGAAGATCGTGCACGCGCCGAGCAACGCGCGCGCGCCGACGAGGCAGCGCGTCGCGCGCAGCAGCCGCAACAGGCGCAGCAGGCCGCATCCGGCTCGGTCCAGCAAACCTGCGGCAAATACACATCGGCCATCTCCCGCAGCCTGTGCGAAACCAGGGAATGCGCTCGTCCCAGCCTGTACGACACGGCTTACTGTGTCGAATTCCGCAAACGCTATGGCAATGGCGAGGAACAGCGCTTCTGACCGCATCCTTTTGCCCAGTCGACTTCGATAAAATTACTGCCCTGGAAAGGTTACAAGCATGAACCAGCATTCCGCCTCGTCGCGCAGCGCGCCGCTCCTGTCGGCACTCGATTCCCTGTTGGGGGCGATCAGCGCCTACCGCAATATTCATGCGATCGCCCTGATGGGCCTGACCTTTCTCGCGGCAATTGGCGTGATGGCGATCTTCACGCTGCTCGCCAAGGCTGCCGGCAGCCCGGCGCTTGCCGGGCTAGGTGGCTTGCTGGCGGCATTTGTCGGCCTGTATGGCGCCAATGCCGTGGGCATCATGATGATGCGCGAAGCCCAGGGGCAGGAGCAATGCAGCATTGCCGATGCGGTGCTGCAGTCCCTGTTTACCACGCACCGCCTGATCGCCGTCGCGATCCTGGAAGGCATGATCGTGCTGGCCGCGGTCGTCGTCGTCCTGCTCGTACTGTTGCTGTGCAAGATACCGGGCCTGGGGCCGCTCCTGTTCGCCTTCGCCTTCCCGGTGGGTGCGGTATTGCTGGGCATGCTGGTCTTCGCCCTTTTCTATGTGATGCTGCCGCTGGCGGGCCCTGCAGTCTGGTCGGGCAGCACAGTGTTCCAGGTGCTGGCACGGCTGAACGTGCTGGCCCGCCGCCGCCTGCTGGAAGTGGTCAGCCAGCAAATTATTCTTTTCTTTATCGTCGGTTTTATCGCGAGTATCATTTTCGCGATGATCATGATTGGCTTTGGCATGGTCACTTCGCTGTCCGCAGCGATCCTGGATTTCCAGAACGTGGGCATGATGGCCTTCGGTGGCATGATGCACGGTGGTGGCGGTTCCTACGTCGCAGCCGGCGCCATTGGCGCAGGTTTCCTGTTTGCCGTCGCCGCCGTGATACCGGCATTGATCGCCACCAAGGGAGTTTGCCTCGTGTATCTGAACACGACACGCGGACTGGATTTCGCCCAGGCCGAGGCGGAACTGGAAAGCGGTGTGGCTGCGGTCAAGGCCAAGGCCGACCAGGCCCGCGAGCGTGCCCGGCAGATGGCGGAGAAGCAAACGAATTCGCATGCCGCCAGTGCTGCGCCTGCCGCATCGGGCGTAGCGGCGGCGGCACCGGCAGACTTGGCTTGCCCGAGCTGCCATGCGCCTGTTGCTGCGGATGACCGCTTCTGCGGCGAGTGCGGCCACAAGCTGCAATAAGCGCGTATGCGCCGAGGAGTAATCATGCGATTTTGTACCAGCTGCGGCCACGGCAATGACGACGACAGCGCCTTTTGCCAGGCGTGCGGAGCGGCATTGCGGCCGAAGGCAGCGGCTGTCATGCAGTCCGCAACGCCACGGGGGCCGGCCGGTGGTAAGCGCCGCCTGGCCATCGCCGGCAGTGTCATTGCAGTCTTGATTGCTGCCGGCGCCTGGTTTTTCCTGGCGCCGCCTGCCGCATCCGAGCGCAATTTTGCGGCATCCTCGAGCCACAGCCAGAGCGCGGGCGGACAGTGGAAAGTCGCGGATACCGAAACGCAGGGCTGGTGGCCGCGCATCAAGAACTATTTTTCCGCAGTTGTCGGCGGCAATCCGCTGATCGGAAAGTGGGAAACCAGCATGATGGGTGTCATCATGCTGCAGTATGAATTCACTGCGGACACCATGCGCGTGGGCGATGCCGTCACGCCGGTGCGTTATGAAGTCAGGGACAACGAGGTCGTGGTTTACCCGGAAGGGCAGGGGGCCGGGCTGATCGTCAAGGTGATTGATCAAGACAACATTGAGCTCAATTTTGGTGTGGCGGCGGTAAAATTCAGGCGCGTCAGGTAAGGCAGGGCAGACTGGCATTGCCTGCCCTGCATATTTTCATGGAGCGAGTCTCATGCTGATCAATTGCGCTGCCTACCAGGACGGCCGGAAACTGGCCGATATCCCGGTTGAAAAAATCAGTGATTACATTGCCCGCGGCGATTGCTTCGTCTGGGTGGCGTTGAAGGATGCCGAGCCGGCCGAACTGGAGGTGATGCGGCGAGAATTCGGCTTGCACGAACTGGCCGTCGAAGATGCGCATCATGGCCATCAGAGCCCGAAGGTCGAGGAATATGGTTCCTCGCTGTTTGTCGTGGTCAAGATGGTCGAACTGGTCGAGGGGGTGCTGCAGGTGGGCGAACTCGATATTTTCATCGGCGAGAATTACGTCCTGTCGGTTCGCAGCCATAGCCAGCAGGGATTTCTCGGCGTGCGCGAACGCTGTGAACGCGAGCCGCACCTGCTCGCCCATGGGCCCTCGTTCGTCGTGTATGCGTTGATGGACGCCGTGGTCGACCGCTACTTCCCCGTGATCGAGTCGCTCGAGGATGAACTGGAGCGGATCGAGGACAGCATGTTCGAGCGGGCAGCCGAGCGGTCCAACATCGAGCATCTCTATCAGCTCAAGCGCAAGGTCATGATCTTGAAGCATATCGTGTCGCCCCTGATGGAATCGGTCGGCAAGCTGTTCGGCGGCCGGGTGCCGGCCTTGTTCGACGATTCGCAGAATTATTTCCGCGACGTCTACGACCATCTGTATCGCATCAATAATTCCATCGAAGTCATCCGCGACACCATCAACACTGCGATCCAGGTCAACCTGTCGATGGTGGCCATCGATGAAAGCGTGGTGAACAAGCGCCTGGCGGCCTGGGCGGCCATTTTTGCTGTGGCCACCGCCTTTGCGGGCATCTGGGGCATGAATTTCAAGTTCATGCCCGAGCTTGACTGGAAATACGGGTATCCGGTTGCGCTGGCGCTGATGGTGAGCGTGTGCGGCTACCTGTACATGCGTTTTCGCAAGGCGCGCTGGCTGTAGCCATGAACGATCGCGTCGCAGTCCATCCTGGTTTCGAAGCGTTGCCGGCTACTTACCAGGCGCGGTTTGCCGAAGCCGCTGCAGAGGGGGGATTTTTTTTCAGCCTGGACTGGTTCGCCAATCTGCACCGTACCGCACTGGCGCAGACGGCCGTGCGCATCTACGGCGTGGAGAGCGGCGACGGCGCATTGCGCCTGGCACTGCCCCTGATCCACCGAAAATCCGTTTCCGGATTGGCCGCGCCGCGCGAACTGGCTGCTTGCGCTAATTTTTATTCCTCCCTGTTTGGCCCCATGCTTGCGCCGGATGCGGCGCCGCGCCAGCAGGATTTTTTACTGCTGGCGCAAGCCATCGCCGGCGAGACGCCGGCATGCGACGCCGTCAACCTGCATCCCATGGATATCGATGCGCCTTTCTTCGGCATGTGCGTCGCCGGCTTTCGCCAGGCCGGCATGGCGGTGCAGACCTATTTTTGCTTCGGCAACTGGTACCTGCAAGTAAATGGCCGCAGCTACCGCGAATATGCCGAAAGTTTGCCGTCCCGCCTGAAAAATACCCTGGCGCGCAAGTCGCGCCAGATTGCAGCGAGCCATGATGTGCGCCTGACCATCCTGACCGGCGAGGCGCAGGTGGCAGAGGGGATCGCCGCTTTCGAGCGTGTCTATCGCTCCAGCTGGAAGCCGGCCGAGGCGCATCCCGACTTCATTCCCGGCCTGATCCGCCTGTGCGCCCGCCAGGGCTGGTTGCGCCTCGGTCTCGCGCATGTCGATGGCGAGCCGGCAGCGGCCCAGCTCTGGATTGTCAGCCACGGTGTGGCATCGATCTACAAGCTTGCCTATGACGAGCGCTTTGCCTCCCTGTCGATCGGCTCGCTCCTGACGGCGCACCTCATGCAGCACGTGATCGATGTCGACCGGGTCAGGGAAGTGGATTACCTGACTGGTGACGATGCCTACAAGCGCGACTGGATGTCGCATCGCCGCGAACGCTGGGGCATGATGGCCTTCCAATTGCGCACTCCGCGCGGCTTGCTGGCGGCGGCGCGCCATATCGGCGGGCACCGGCTGAAGCGTTTGTGGCAGCGGCTGGCCCGCTCAAGCTGACATTCTTGCGGCAGTATTTCCACTCGGAAATTTCATTGTAACTTCTTGTTTCCTGATGCATACATTGCTATGGGAAAGCCCGGAAAAATGGTGTAATCTCGCCCACGGGTATTGCATTTATGAAAATATTGCCGAGGTTGAAAGAATATGTCCACGTTCATGATCAAGCGCACCATGTCTCTGACTGCCATCGCAGCCGCCATTGCCCTGGGAGGCAGCCTGGCCGGATGTGGCAAGGAAGATGTGCAAAAGCTGCTGGCCGAAGCCAGGCAATATGAGCAGAAAGGCGAGCACAAGGCGGCCGTCATCCAGCTGAAAAATGCCCTGCAAAAAAATCCTGAAGATCGCGATGTGCGCTACATGCTCGGCACGATCTACCTCAAGACCGGTGACGGCGCCTCCGCAGAAAAAGAACTGCGCAAAGCGGTCAGCCTGGGCATGGATGCCACCCAGGCCTTGCCGGACTTGGCCAAGTCGCTGTCGCTGCAGGGACAATTCCAGAAGGTGCTCGATGAAACGCAGAGCGCCGACACCAAGGCGAATGCCGTCATCGCCAGCCTGCGCGGCAATGCGTATCTTTCGCTCGGCAAGAAAGACCAGGCGCGCGAATCGCTGGAGCAAGCCTTGCTCGCCAAGGCGGACTATCCCGAGGCCTTGATCGGTCTTGCCAGGCTGGCGCTGTCGCAGGGCGACGTGGCCGGCGCCAACCGCCTGATCGAGCAAGCCACCAGCAAAAATCCTCAGCATGTCGAGTCCTGGCTTTTCAAGGGGGATCTTGAACGCGCGCAAAACCGCGTGGATCCGGCGCTGGCGGCTTACGGCCAAGTCCTGGCAATCAAGCCGGGCGACGCCGCCGCGCATATCGCCCGCGCGTATGTCCAGATCGGCAGCGGCAAGCCCAAGGAAGCGCAGGCCGATATTGATGCTGCCAAAAAAACCAATCCGAATGGATTGCTGGTGTTTTATACCCAGGCATTGCTCGACTTTAGCCAGAAAAAGCATGCTGCCGCGCTGGATTCGCTGCAGCAGGTCTTGCGTGCCGCGCCGGAACACATGCCCAGCGTCTTGCTGGCGGGCGCCGTGCAATTTGCCCTCGGATCAAACGAGCAGGCTGAACAGCATTTAAAGAAATATCTCGAACAGCATCCGGGCAACTTGTATGCGCGCAAGCTGCTGGCATCGGCCCTGATGAAAAACGGCCAGACGCCAAGGGCGATTGCGACCCTGGCGCCGGCTCTGAAGGAAGAGTCGAAGGATGCCCACCTGTACATGCTGGCGGGCGAAGCGCACATGCAGGCGCGGGACTTCACCAAGGCAAACGAATACTTTGAAAAAGCCAATGCACTGGCGCCCAACACCGCGCTGGTGCATACCGCGCTGGGCATGAGCAAGCTGGGGCAGGGCGAAAACGAGCGCGCCATCGCCGAGCTGGAAAAGGCTGCCAACCTCGATGCCAGGACACCGCAAGCCGGCATCCTGCTGGTCATGACGCACTTGCGCCAGAAAGAATATGACAAGGCCTTGTCGGCGGTGCTCAAGCTGGAAAAAGAACAGCCGGACAATCCCATTGTCCACAACCTGAAGGGCGGGGTCTACGTCGGCCGCAAGGAACTCGCGAATGCGCGGGCCAGCTTCGAGAAGGCGGTAACGCTTCAGCCTGGCTATTTCGCAGCCGTGCAAAACCTGGCCCAGCTCGATATGCAAAACAAGCAGCCGGAAGCGGCCAGGAAGCGCTATCTAACGCTGCTGGAGCAGGACAAGAAAAACCTCCAGGCCATGCTTGCCCTGGCGAGCCTGAGCCAGGCGCAAGGCATGAATGACGAGGTCAAGACCTGGCTGGAACGCGCCGTGGCTGACCATCCTGATGCCGTGCAGCCGGCGGCATTGCTGGTCGGGCATTACCTGCGCGCCGGTGACAAGCCAAAGGCATTGACGCTCGCCGCCAAACTGCAAAGCACGCATCCGGACGATCCGAAATTTCTCGGCGTGCTGGCCGATACGCAATTGGCCAATGGCGACCAGCGCGCAGCGCTGGAAAGCTTCAACAAGCTTGCCGTATTGCAGCCGGAATCGGCCCAGGTGCAATACCGCATCGCCAGCACGAACCTGGCGATGAAGGATGAGGTCGCTGCCAGGTCAGCACTGAAAAAATCGCAAAATCTCGACCCCGCCTTTTTCCCGGCGCAGCTGGCACTGGCCGGCCTGGAAGTGCAGAAGGAACGTTTCGAGGATGCGCTGGTGATCGCGCGCCAGATGCAAAAGCAAAAAGGCGGGCAAGCGATGGGCCACGCCCTCGAAGGCGACATCCTGATGGCGCAAAAGAAGCCGGCGCAAGCCATCGGTGCCTACGAACGTGGCGCGGCCATCGAGCCGAATGGTTTGCTCTTCGTAAAAATGCACGGTGCCCTGGTACAGGCTGGCAAGGGCGCCGATGCCGATGCACGGATTGGACAGTGGTTGAAGGACAACCCCTCGGACACGCGCGCGCGTCTTTACGTGGCGAATTACAAGCTGCTGTCAAAGCAGAACAAGGCCGCGATCGAACAATTGCAGACCGTGGTCAAGCTTGAGCCGCAAAATGCGCTGGCCTTGAATAATCTGGCCTGGGCGCTGGGGCAGGAAAAAGATCCGCGCGCCCTGCAGTATGCCGAGCAGGCTTACAAGCTGGCGCCTGAAAATCCTGCGGTGCTCGATACCCTGGGGTGGATGCTTGCGGAAAAAGGGGATGTCGCGCGCGGCTTGCCGATGTTGCAAAAAGCCAGCGGCCTGGCACCCGCCTCTGCGGATATCCGCTATCACTATGCGCAAGCGCTGCTCAAGTCAGGCGACAAGGGCCTTGCACGCAAGGAAATCGAACAATTGCTGGTCAATACCAAGGGATCTGCCAAAGAAGAGGAAGCCCGCGCATTGCTGAAGCAATTGTAATTTATCAACGGGATGCTTCTAAGCATCCTGTCAATTCCGGGGCCAGCTCTTCTTGAAAAAAGAACAGTTGGCCTCGTGTCATTTCGGGCCCGTGCAGGGCATTTTTGCTTGATTGCAAATGCATTTTGCCACGCGTTAATCAAGCCCTTTCCTTCTTGATACGTCCGGTTCCTCTTTTATTTCTCTTCTGCCAGCGTTTCTTTCAAGGGCTGCAATACTTTGCAGCTTTTTTCAGCAAATATCCTCCAAGAAATATATCTCGCAGGAACTTAATTCCAAACAGCAAGGTCTGTAAGGGGCTTGTAAGCAGGAAACGATGAATGACAAGCGTCCATGACCCGGACGTAACTCAAAAGAAACATTCATTTTGATAACGCACCCTTTTCAGATTTTTACCTTGTGTAAAGGATTCTGAGGATCATTCCAGGAGCAGAATATTTTGAATCAACTCGTCTCAACTACCCGTCATACCAAGGCCCCTCAAGCGGTCGTCATTACAGAAAAAAAATCGAAGCGCCGCGGCGTTAAAAAGATGCTGGTCGGCTTTACATTTGGCCTGACCGCCATGTCGTCTTTCGCGGTCACCATCGATGAAGTCATTTCCGACATGAGTTCCAAGAGCGAAGTGATCGCCATCGATCCGCGCTACGAATGGCAATACCAGCCGGCGATCGTCATGCATGCGCCGCGCGGCGATGCCATCCCCAGCTGGTGGACCGGTAACCGTCCGACCTGGACCTATGATGTGCTGACCTGGTTCACGACCCAGGAAGCGCAGGGCAATGCCGCAACCAATACCCGCGTTCAGGTTTCCAACCTGCGCTTCTATGTGCTGTCGCAGTCGACCCGCACCTGGAAGCAGCTTGATACCAAGGCCGCCCCGTACTCGGAAGAGTGGAGCTATCCATTCAACTACGTAGGCGGCGGTTCGCCGCGCAACGAATCTACCGGCGGCGTTTCGATCAAGCCGGATTATCCGAACTTCTACCACGGCTACGGCAATCCGATTTCCATCGATCCGACGGATGTGCGTGCCGTGTATGTCTCCATGGATTTCAAACTGGCGGTGGACAACACCAGCAAGCCGGATGACCGCGACAGCGCGAAATACGTCGTGAATGCCGGCGCCGACTACTGGCCGGGCAATGGCCAGGCAACCTGGAGCCTGGGTTATGCGCCGGGCATCGGTACCGGCCGCACCAAGCTGGCGACCAAGGACTGGCGTACCGCGACCCTGATCGTGCCGAACAAGAACTACGGCGCGACGATGGAAGAATTGCGCACCAATCCGCCGCCTTCGGTGACCGGGGGCAGTGGCACGACCGCATCGACGACCACCACCACCAAGGCAGCGGTGACGACCACGGCAGCCACGACCACGACCACCAAGGCCGCCACCACGACCACCAAGTCGGCGACCACGACCACTGGCGGCAGCGTGACCACCACGGCCAGCGTCACTACTACCACGGCGCCGACCAATACCGGCACCTCCGACACCCCGGTGTCGACCACGGCTTATGGCGCGATCATTGCCAAGCATTCGGGCAAGTGCGTGGACGTCTCGGCCAATTCGACCGCCAATGGCGGCGCGATCGTGCAATGGTCTTGCAATAGCCAGGATAACCAGAAGTGGGCCATGCGTGACATGGGCGGTTCGCAGTACCAGGTCGTGGCCAAAAGCAGCGGCAAGTGCCTGGATACCCGCGGTTCGACTTCCAATGGCGCTGCCATCGTGCAGAATGCCTGCGCCAACAGCGCCCAGCAGCTGTGGACGCGCCGCACCTCGGCCAGCGGTCACTCGCAACTGGTTTCCGCCTCGAGCGGCAAGTGCCTGAATGTGCGTGGATTCTCCTCGCGTGATGGTGCCATCATCGAGCAGAACGCCTGTACCAACAGCGACAGCCAGTACTGGACCCTGCCGGCATCGGCGCCGGTGGCAACCACTCCGGCTCCGAGCACGCCGGCACCCGCTACGCCGGTATTGACGGCAGCGCAAAGCGTCACCGCCAAGCATTCGGGCAAGTGCCTGGATCTGGCTGGCTGGTCGACCGCCAACGGCGTGCAGATGCAGCAATGGACGTGCAACAGCGGCACCAACCAGCAATGGCTGTTCAAGGATGTCGGCAATGCGCGTTACCAGATCGTCTCGAAAACCAGCGGCAAGTGCCTGGATGTGAAGGACGGCAATACCGCCGATGGCGCAATAGTCCAGCAGAATGATTGCCAGGCCAGCGCGACCAAGCAGCAATGGACCTTCGTGCCTGAAGCCGGCGGCTACAACAGGCTGAAATCGGTGGCCACCAGCAAGTGCCTGGACGTTTCTGCCATGTCGACTGCAGATGGCGCCAAGCTGGTGCAGTGGAGCTGCGGTGCCACCAACGTTGCAAGCGGCGACAACCAGCGCTGGATGATCAAGTAATCACCTTGGTTGCGCACATTTGATCATGTGCCTGAACCACGCCAGTTTCCTGGCGTGGTTTTTTTTCGCCTGCGGTTGTATCAATGCATTTCGCCCAGCAGCCGATGCGCCAGGGCCTTGGCTTCTTCCAGGGCTTCCTGTGCCGTATCCGACATCGCATTGACGGTACAGGGATCGGCATCGCTGTCTGTTTCTCCCATGGGCATGAGTAAAACCACACCCTGATATTTACCGTTTGGTAATCTCTGGATATCCGCCTCGGCTTTCCAGGCTGCTTTGGTATAGGTGATGGCCGCCATGATGGTATCTTTCACTAGAAACGAATACGCACAAAACCAGCTGGCTGCGCTCGTTTTGGCGTCAAGCCTGCTCGTTAGAGCCAGAAATGTCATGGCGGTTTCAAATTTGATATTAATCAATACTTACCCACAGCAACTGTTATCAAGTCTGTGGATAACTCTGTGGGTGAGTAGGTAAGCCATTGAAATATAAGTAAATATTATCCCTGTCTCGCAAATGCGCAGATGCGCCGCGCCACCTTTGCTGGTACCGGCGCAAATGAAATGGCTGGCTTTATGCGGTTCTGGCTTTGACCAGGGTTTCAAAGCGCTGCATGACATCGGCAACGCCTGCCTGCAGCTGGCGCAATGCGTCCACGTCGGGATTGGGCGGAGCAAAGGCGCTCCATAGCAATTCGGTGACCTGGCGCGCGGCGGTTTCCAGGTTGGGTACACGCCCGCTGGTAATGCAATCCCACAAAATATGTTCCATCGAGCCATAAGCCATGTCGCGCATCAGACGTAACGGCATGTCATTGCGTAACTCCCCGGACGCGCGGGCGGAGGACAATACGCCCATGAGCGGCGCAGTGTAGCGGCGTTGCAGGTCGGCGATGCGTTGTGAAAAGCCCGTGTCCGGGCTGCGGCCTTCACTCAACACCAGTGCACACAAGCCCTTGCCATCGCGGATCAGGGTGTTCAGATGCTTGTAGACAATATAGCCGAGCCTGGCGCGCGTCCCCTGAATCAAGGGCACCTCGTTTTCGAGTTGTGCGCTGATTTCGTCATACCAGTCGCTGATGACTTGCATGCACAGTTCACGTTTGCTGCCGAAATACGTGAAAACCGTTGCTTCGGAAATCCCCAGGCGCTGGGCAATTTCCAGGGTGGTGGATTTTTCGTAGCCGAATTCGGAAAACACGTCCCGGGCGGTGGCCAGTACCGCTTCCACGCGCTTTTGCGATTTGGGCGTCAGGGCAGCGCGACGTTCCTGGAAAGAAGAGGATTTTGACATGGTAAAAATTTTGTGAGTATTGCTCAATTGAGGCTTGCTTAATTTAATTATGCTGATATTATCACGCTAAGAAAAGTGAATTTGAAAAAATCATTTTTGTTTCTGAGTATCACTTATGTTAGGCGAGTGCTCGTCGTTGCCCAAGGAAACCACATGCAAGTCATTAAATCCCAATTGAACCCCCGCTCGGAAGAGTTCCGGGCCAATGCCAAGCAAATGCAAACGCTGGTGGACGAGCTGCGTGCCAAGTCCGCACAGATTGCCAAGGGCGGCGGCGATGCTGCACGGCAAAAGCATCTGGCGCGTGGCAAGCTGTTGCCGCGCGACCGTGTCGATCAGCTGATCGATCCGGGCACACCCTTCCTGGAAATCGGCCAGCTTGCGGCCAATGGCATGTATGACGGCGATGCGCCTGCCGCCGGCGTGATCGCCGGCATCGGCCGGGTGCAGGGCCAGGAATGCCTGATCATCGCCAACGACGCCACCGTCAAGGGCGGCACCTATTACCCGATGACGGTCAAGAAGCACTTGCGCGGCCAGGAAATCGCCGAGCAAAACAATCTTCCCTGCATCTACCTGGTCGATTCCGGCGGCGCTTTCCTGCCCAAGCAGGATGAAATCTTCCCGGACCGCGACCATTTTGGCCGCATCTTTTACAACCAGGCCAACATGTCGGCCAAGGGCATCCCGCAAATTGCCGTGGTGATGGGGTCCTGTACCGCCGGCGGGGCTTACGTGCCCGCCATGAGTGACGAGACCGTGATCGTCAAGAACCAGGGCACCATTTTCCTGGGCGGCCCGCCGCTGGTGAAGGCGGCAACCGGCGAGATCGTCAGCTCGGAAGACCTGGGCGGCGGCGATGTGCATACACGCATCTCCGGCGTGGCCGATCATCTGGCCGAAAACGACAGCCATGCGCTGTTCCTGGCGCGCCGTATCGTCGCCAGCCTGAACCGCACCAAGGCGCCGACCGTGAAGCTCGAAACCTCGGAAGAGCCGCTCTACGATCCCCAGGAAATCTACGGCATCATTCCGACGGACACCCGCAAGCCTTTCGACGTGCGCGAGGTCATCGCCCGCGTGGTCGACGGTTCGCGTTTCGATGAATTCAAGGCGCGCTACGGCACCACGCTCGTGACCGGCTTTGCGCACCTGTACGGCATGCCTGTCGGGATTGTCGCCAACAATGGCATCCTGTTTGGCGAGTCCGCGCTGAAGGGCGCGCACTTCATCGAGCTGTGCGCGCAGCGCGGCGTGCCGCTGCTGTTCCTGCAAAATATCACCGGCTTCATGGTTGGCCGCAAGTATGAAAACGAAGGCATCGCCAAGCATGGCGCCAAGCTGGTGACGGCAGTGGCAACTGCACAGGTGCCGAAGATCACCATGGTGATCGGCGGCTCCTTCGGCGCCGGCAACTACGGCATGTGCGGCCGCTCCTACAGCCCGCGCTTCATGTTCACCTGGCCGAATTCGCGCATCAGCGTGATGGGCGGCGAGCAGGCGGCCGGCGTGCTGGCAACCGTGCGCCGCGAGGGTGTCGAAGGCAAGGGCGGCATCTGGACACCGGAGCAGGAAGAAGCCATCAAGGCGCCGATCCGCGACCAGTTCGAGTTGCAGAGCAATCCCTACTACGCCACCGCGCGCCTGTGGGACGACGGCATCGTCGACCCGGCCCAGGCGCGCCGCACGCTCGGCCTGTCGCTGTCGGCGACGCTGAACGCGCCGATCCCGCAAACCCGCTTCGGCGTCTTCCGCATGTGAGGCCGGCATGACTTATACAACAATCGAAATCGAACGCCGCGGCGCCGCCGACGCCAGCGTCGCCTGGCTCTGGATGAATCGCGCCGAAGTGCACAATGCCTTCGACGAAACCCTGATTGCCGAACTCACCGACGCGCTGTCGGCGCTCGGCGATGACGCCAGCGTGCGCGCCATCGTGCTGGCCGGCCGCGGCAAGAGCTTTTCCGCCGGTGCCGACCTGAACTGGATGAAGCGCCAGGGCAGCGCCCCGGTGGAAGACAATGTCGCCGACTCGCGCCGCCTGGCCGAGCTGTTCCGCACGCTGTCGGAGTGCGCCAAGCCGACCATCGCCCGCGTGCATGGCGCGGCCATGGGCGGCGGCATGGGTCTGGCCGCGGCCTGCGATATTTGCGTCGCTTCGACCCAGGCGTCGTTTGCCACCTCCGAAGTCAAGCTGGGCATCATTCCTGCCGTGATCAGCCCGTATGTGGTGCGCGCCATCGGCGAGCGCCAGTCGTACCGCTATTTCCAGACCGCCGAGCGCATCGTCGCCGCGCGCGCCCGGGAAATCGGCCTGGCCCATGAAGTCGCCGAGCCGGAGCAGCTCGACGCCCAGGTCGACGCCATCGTTGGCGCCTTGCTGGCGGGCGGCCCGCAGGCGCAGGCCGCATCGGCCGACCTGATCCGCGCGGTGGCCAACCGGCCAATTACCGCTGCGCTGATCGACGACACCGCACATCGCATCGCGAAAACACGGGCAACCCCGGAAGCCCGCGAAGGCTTGACGGCGTTCCTCGAAAAACGCCCCGCTGCATGGACAAGAAACTGAGGAAAACAAGCATGTTCACGAAAATTCTGATTGCAAACCGCGGCGAAATCGCCTGCCGCGTCATCAAGACCGCACGCCGCATGGGTATCGCGACGGTGGCCGTGTATTCCGAGGCGGACGCCAACGCGCGCCATGTGCGCATGGCCGACGAAGCCGTGCTGATCGGCGGCGCCGAAGCGCGCGCCTCATACCTGGTGGCCGAGCGCATCCTCGAAGCCGCAAAGCAGACCGGCGCGCAGGCGATCCATCCCGGCTATGGCTTCCTGTCTGAAAATGAAGAATTCGCCGAAGCCTGCGAGCAGGCCGGCGTGGTCTTTATCGGGCCGCCGGCGTCCGCCATCCGGGCCATGGGCTCGAAATCGGCTGCCAAGGCGCTGATGGACAAGGCCGGCGTGCCGCTGACCCCTGGTTACCATGGCGACCGCCAGGAACCGGAGTTTCTCGCTGAGCAGGCGCAAGGCATTGGTTACCCTGTCCTGATCAAGGCTTCCGCCGGCGGCGGCGGCAAGGGCATGCGCCGCGTCGATGCGGCAGCTGACTTCGCTGCGGCGCTGGCATCCTGCAAGCGCGAAGCGATCAACGCTTTCGGCGACGACCACGTGCTGGTGGAAAAATACGTGTTGAAGCCGCGCCACATCGAGATCCAGGTGTTCGGCGATACCAAGGGCAACTGCGTCTATCTCTTCGAGCGCGACTGCTCGGTGCAGCGCCGCCACCAGAAGGTGCTGGAAGAAGCGCCGGCTCCCGGCATGACGCCGGAGCGCCGCGCCGCCATGGGCAAGGCCGCGGTCGATGCCGCCAAGGCAGTTGGCTATGTCGGCGCCGGCACGGTGGAATTCATCGCCAACCAGGACGGCAGCTTCTATTTCATGGAAATGAACACCCGCCTGCAGGTGGAGCATCCGGTCACCGAAATGATCACCGGCCTCGACCTGGTGGAATGGCAATTGCGCGTGGCCTCTGGCGAACCGCTGCCGCTGGCGCAGAGCCAGCTCGCCATCCACGGCCACGCCATCGAAGCGCGCGTCTATGCCGAGGAGCCGGAAAAAGGCTTCCTGCCATCCACCGGGCGCCTGTTGCACCTGGCGCCGCCGACCGAGTCCGATCATGTGCGTATCGACACCGGCGTCGAGCAGGGCGACGAAATCACGCCTTATTACGATCCGATGATCGCCAAGCTGATTGTCTGGGACCACGACCGCGACCAGGCGCTGGCGCGCATGCGCAAGGCTCTGACGCAGTATCGCGTGGTAGGCGTGGCCAACAATATCGAATTCCTGACGCGCCTGGTGACTTGCCCGTCGTTTGCCAACGCCGATCTTGACACCGGCCTGATCGAGCGTGAGGAAGCGACCCTGTTCCCTGCGGCCGCAGCCGTGCCCGAGACCGCCTGGCTGCTCGCCGTGTTGGCGGAATTGCTCCATGAAGCCGGTGCCGCGGAAAAATCGGTCGAGCGCGGTTCGCCCTGGCTTGGGCTGGACGGCTGGCGCCTGAATGGCCGTGGCCAACGCACCATCGCCCTGCGTCATGGCGAAGTGCGCCAGGACGTCGGCGTGACTGCCGCGGCCGGCGGATGGGAACTGTCGGTCGGCGACAGCCGCGTATTTGCACGCGGCGTCCTGCAAGGCAACGGCAAGCTGCATGCCCAACTGGGCGAGCGCCGCGTGCACGCCGCCGTGGTAATTGCAGCCGAGCGCCGTCACGTCTTCGTTGACGGCCGCGCATGGCCGCTGGCGCGCGTTGACAATCTGCATACCGGTGGCGAAGGCGACGAAGCCACCGGCGGCCTGCGCGCGCCAATGCCGGGCAAGATCGTGGCACTGCTGGCGCAGCCAGGCGCCACTGTCGAAAAAGGCGCGCCGCTGCTGGTGATGGAAGCCATGAAAATGGAACACACCATTACCGCACCTGCCAATGGCACCATCAAGGCGTTTTCGTACGCGCCTGGCGACCAGGTTGCCGATGGCGCAGAACTGGTCGAATTCGAGGTGACAGAATGACACGGCAAGTACGCATCGTTGAAGTCGGGCCGCGTGACGGCCTGCAAAACGAGAAGGAAGTCGTCAGCACGGCGACCAAGCTGGAGCTGATCGAACGTCTCGCCCAAACCGGCTTGCAGGATATCGAGGCGGCTTCCTTCGTTTCGCCCAAGTGGGTGCCGCAGATGGCCGACCATGCCGAGATCATGGCGGGCCTGCCTTCGCCGGAACGCTATCCGAACGTGAATTATCCGGTGCTGACACCCAACCTCAAGGGATTTGAGGCGGCGGCTGCTGCCGGTGCCAGGGAAGTGGCGGTGTTTGCTGCCGCTTCCGAGGGATTCTCGCAAAAGAACATCAATTGCTCGATTGCCGAATCGATCGAGCGCTTTGTGCCGATCTTCGAGGCGGCAAAGCAGCAGGGCATCCGCGTGCGCGGCTACATTTCCTGCGTCGTTGCCTGCCCCTACGATGGCCCGACCGCGCCGGAAAAAGTTGCGCAAGTCGCGGCACGCCTGATGGAACTGGGCGCTTACGAAATTTCGCTGGGCGACACCATCGGCGCCGGCACGCCCGCTTCAGTGCTGCGCATGCTCGAAGCCGTCGCGCGCGTGGCGCCGGTCGGCAAACTGGCCGGCCATTACCATGACACCTATGGCATGGCTGTCGCCAACGTGTATGCCTCCTACCAGTTCGGACTGCGCTCGTTCGACAGTTCGATCGCGGGTCTGGGCGGCTGCCCCTACGCCAAGGGGGCGACCGGCAATGTGTCAACCGAAGACCTGGTCTATCTCTTCGATGGCCTGGGCGTGCAGACTGGCGTTGACCTCAATGCCCTGGTGGATTGCGCCGCCTGGATCAGCGGCGTGCTGAATCGCGCGCCGAACTCCCGCGTATCGCGCGCCTTGCTGGCCAAGCGCAACTAGGTCCGGGAGCTTTGCCACATGATTACCTTGTATCACTGCATGAGCGCGCGTTCCTTCCGCCCCCTGTGGATGCTGGAGGAGCTCGGCGGGCCCTACGAACTCAAGATGCTGCCGTTTCCGCCGCGCGTTCTGGAGCGGGGCTACCTGGAAATTAATCCTCTGGGCACGGTGCCGGTGTTGTTCGACGGTGATGTGCGCATGACTGAATCGGCCGCGATGTGCCAGTACCTGGCGGCGCGCGCCGGCGCTACGCCACTGAACGTGACGCCGGACGAAGCCGGTTATGGCGCCTACCTGAATTATCTGCATTTCGGCGAAGCGACGTTGACGTTTCCGCAAACGCTGGTGCTGCGCTACGCGCACTTCGAGCCGGTGGAGCGGCGTTCGCCGCAAGTTGCCGAAGACTATGCCAAGTGGTTCCTGGCGCGCTTGCGCAGCCTGGAGCCGCTGCTCTTGCAGCACGATTATCTCGTGGCCGACCGCTTTACGGCTGCCGACGTTTCAGTGGGCTACGCCTTGCTGCTGGCCGAGCACCTGGGCCTCAAGCCGCGATTCACCCCGGCGGTGCTGGCTTACTGGGAGCGCCTGCGCAGTCGCGAGGGTTTCAAGCGCGCGCTTGCCGCGCAGGAGAAGGCCGCACAAGAGCAGGGTGTGCCTGCGATTCCGGCGCCGGATGTCCGCCCGTAGGGCTATCGTTTTAAAGGAATTAATCATGTCCGCACAACCCCTCGTATTCCAGCCTTCCCCTGCACCCGTTGCGCCCGTCGTGGCCGACAAGTGGCCGGTGGACGCCATCGTCGCCCTGTTCGAGCTGCCCTTCACGGAATTGCTCTACCGCGCCCAGCAGGCGCACCGCGAATACTTCAACCCGGCCGAAGTCGAGCTGGCCACGCTCATGTCGATCAAGACCGGCGGCTGCTCCGAAGATTGCGGCTATTGTCCGCAGGCAGCGCGCTACGATACCGGCGTGGTGGCTGAAAAGATCCTGCCGCTGGACACCGTGCTCAAGGCAGCGCGCGAAGCCAAGGCGCATGGCGCCAACCGCTTTTGCATGGGCGCGGCCTGGCGCGAGCCGAAAGACCGCGACCTGGTTAAGGTCGAGGAAATGGTGCGCGAAGTCAAAGCCCTGGGGCTCGAAACCTGCGTCACGCTGGGCATGCTGGGGCAGGGCCAGGCCGAGCGCCTGCGCGCCGCCGGCCTGGATTATTACAACCACAACCTCGACACGGCGCCGGAATTCTATGGCGACGTCATTTCCACCCGCGAATACCAGGACCGCCTGGATACCCTGGGGCGGGTGCGCGGCGCCGGCATCAAGGTGTGCAGCGGCGGCATCGTTGGCATGGGCGAATCGCGCCTGCAGCGCGCCGGCCTGATTGCGCAGCTGGCCAACATGGACCCGTACCCGGAATCTGTGCCGGTCAATAACCTGGTGCAGGTGGAAGGCACGCCCTTGTACGGCACCGAGCCGATCGACCCGCTGGAATTCGTGCGCACGGTGGCGGTGGCCAGGATCACCATGCCGAAAGCGCGGGTGCGCCTGTCGGCAGGGCGCCGGCAGATGGGCGAGACGGTGCAGGCCTTGTGCTTCGTGGCCGGTGCCAATTCGATCTTCTATGGCGAAAAGCTGCTCACCACGGGCAACCCGGAAATCGACGCCGACCGCGCCCTGCTGGAAAAGCTCGGCATGACCGCGCGCGGCACCGCCGTGGATGCGCGCTGCGAGATCGATGCCTGAATGGCATCCCGCGCCGGTCCTCGACTGGCGGGATGTCTTGCGGTATCATTACGGCAGTCATTGGGGAGTAGCCGCTCTTCCCCCGAAGAGGCTTATGTCAACACACTTGACCCGCAGGTCATGGCATAAGCAGTTCTGCAACTTGGCAAGACCTTTGACCACATCGCTTCCGTGCAGGCCGGGGGAAGCGTCGTGGTCATTCGTTTACTGCCCGGCTGTGGAATATCTCAAGTTCATGGAATCCCTTCTCGTTTCAACCGGCGTCGTTGCCCTCGCTGAAATCGGCGACAAGACGCAACTGCTCGCCTTCCTCCTCGCTGCCCGCTTCAAGAAGCCCTTGCCGATCATTGCCGGCATCCTGTGCGCGACCATCGTCAATCATGGTTTGGCCGGCGCGCTGGGCGCCTGGATCACGGCCAGCATCACGCCGGAAGTCTTGCGCTGGGTGCTGGGGGTATCGTTCATCGGCATGGCCATCTGGACCCTGATCCCCGACAAGATCGAGGAAGAGGAAACCCAGGTCGCCAAGCGCTTTGGCGTGTTCGGCGCCACGCTGATCACTTTCTTCCTGGCCGAGATGGGAGACAAGACCCAGATCGCCACCGTTGCCATGGCCGCGCATTATGCTGCGCCGCTGATGGTGGTGATCGGCACCACCCTGGGCATGCTGATCGCGGATGTGCCGGCGGTGTTTGCCGGCGACAAGCTGGCGGCAAAGATCCCCATGAAACTGGTGCACTCGATCGCCGCCGCGATTTTTGCCATCCTCGGTATTGCGACCCTGCTTGGCGCGGGCGCCAGGCTGGGGATCTGAGTCTGGTGACGTGCCGGTCAAGCCAGCCTCAGGCTGGCTTGATCGCCACCTTCAGCACGCCGTCGCGCTGGTTGGCAAACAGGTCGTAGGCGGACACGATGTCGTCGAGCTTGTAATGATGGGTGACCAGGACGCCGAGGTCGACACGGGAAGACGCCACCACGTTCATCAGCCGGCGCATGCGTTCCTTGCCGCCGGGGCAGAGCGCCGTATTGATCCGGTGGTCGCCCAGGCCGGCGGCGAAAGCTGCCAGGGGAATCTTCAGGTCGCTGGAATACACGCCCAGGCTCGACAGGGTGCCGCCGGGCTTCAGCACGCGCAGCGCCGCTTCGAAGGTGCCTTGCGTGCCGAGCGCCTCGATGGATGAATCGACGCCACGGCCCCCGGTCAGCTTCATGATCTCGTCCACCACATCGCAGTTCCTGAAATTCAGCGTGATGTCTGCGCCCATGGTCTTGGAGACGCCCAGGCGCTGGTCGTTGCCATCCACGACGATGATGGTGGTGGCGCCCAGCAGGCGCGCGCCGGCGGTCGCGCACAGGCCGATCGGTCCCTGCGCAAACACCGCGACGGTATCGCCGATCCTGATGTTGGCGTTTTCCGCGCCCTTGAAGCCGGTGGACATGATGTCCGGGCACATCAGCACCTGTTCATCCGTCAGGCCGTCCGGCACCGGCGCCAGATTGGCTTGCGCATCGGGCACCAGCACGTATTCGGCCTGGGTGCCGTCGATCATGTTGCCGAAGCGCCAGCCGGCCGTGGCCTTGTAGCCATGGCAGCCGCAGCGCCCGCTGGGGATGAGGTAACTGCCATCCTGGGACGGCGCGCCATCCTGGGCGGCATACGAATTGAAGTTGGGGCAGATGGCGCCGGCGATGACGCGCTGGCCTTCCTGGTAGCCCTGCACGGCACTGCCCAGCTTTTCAATCACGCCCACCGGTTCATGTCCGATCGTCAGGCCCTTTGCGACGGGATATTCGCCGTTGAGGATATGGATGTCGGTGCCGCAAATCGTCGTGGTCGTGATCCGTACCAGCGCATCATTCGGACCGACGTCGGGAATCGGCTTGTCCGCCAATTCGATGCGTCCGGGTTCAATAAACACCGCTGCCTTCATCATTGCTGCCATCAATTTCACCTTGGGTTGGTTGAAAGAAAACTGCGCGAATGCCTTGGCCAAGCGGGCGCGTCGGCATTTCTGCCTTGAACCTTTAAGCATATGACGAGAATCCGGCTTGTCAATGACAAGCCGGTGCGGCGGCGGAGTCGCTAAACGGGGCGTCAGACCATCAGCCAGCTTTCGCCAGGGCGTGCAAGCGCGCCAGTTCCGCGACTGCAATCGGGATACCTTCTTTTTCGGCCAGCGCGCGCTGGCGGTAGCGGCGGTCGCCTGGCTGGCGCGGCTGGCCGGCGGCCTGCATCTGCCGCACCAGCGTCTCGGTGCGCCGGGCAAAATTGTTGCCTGCGCCTTTAGACGGGTCGATAACAATCAGCAACTGGCCCGTCCAGGGTGTTTGCGCGCCCGGATGGCCGGACCAGTCGAAGTCAAACGAAAAATTGCCGCCGGTGAGCGCGGCCGCCAGCAGTTCCACCATCATGGACAGGGCCGAGCCCTTGTAGCCGCCGAAAGGCAGCAGGGCGCCGCCGTCGAGGATGGCCTTGGGGTCGCACGTCGGCTGGCCGTCGCGGTCCACGCCATACCCTTCCGGCAGCATTTTGCCTTCCCGCGCGGCGATTTGCACGTCGCCATTGGCGATCGCACTGGTGGCCAGATCGAACACCAGCGGGTCGGCGCCTTCGCGCGGCGCGGCAAAAGCGATCGGATTGGTGCCGAACAATGCCCGCGTGCCGCCGTGCGGCACCACGCATGCCATGCTGTTGACAAAGGACAGCGCCACCAGCCCCTCGCGGGCAAAGGGTTCGACGTCCGGCCACAGCGCGGCAAAATGGTGCGAATTATGGATTGCCAGCAGGGCGATGCCATTGGTGCGGGCTTTTTCGATCAGCAGCGAACGGGCCGCCGCCAGCGCCGGCTGGGCGAAGCCATTCTTTGCATCGGCGGTGATGAAGCCGGGCGCGGCATCCCTGACTTCGGGTACCGCCTTGCCATCCACCCAGCCGCTGGCCAGCGTGGAAACATAGCCGGGCATGCGGAAGATGCCGTGGCTGTCGGCGCCGTCGCGCTGGGCGCTGGCGCAATTGTCGGCAAGTACCTCCGCCACTTCGGCAGACGTGCCATGGCGCTCGAAAATGCGCGCCAGCAGCGCCTTGAGTTCGGCGAAGGAGAGATGTGCCGGGTTGTTGTGCTTCTCGGATTGCATGCTCGGTTTTCCTGTTGCGGTATTCATTCAATTGCCCAGCGCGTCAGCCGATGGTCATCAGGCTGGCGTTGCCGCCGGCGGCAGCGGTATTGACGCTGATGGCACGTTCGATCAGCAGGCGTTCCAGCGGCACCGCCGTTTCGCCGCGGGCCAGGCCGGTGACGCCGATGATGGGCCCCTTGCGGCGTGCGACCTGTTCGCACACGCCGCGCAACTGGTCGCTGTCGCCGTGGTGCAGCACGGCGTCGAATCGCGCATCGGCCGAGGTCCAGTCCGCGGTCAGGCCGATGCGCGCGCGCACCGGCTGCGGCAACCTGGCGTGCAGCTTGCCGCAGCCGTCGTCATCCGGCCACAGCAGCGCGCAACCGGCTGCCAGCGCGGCAGCCAGCTGGCACAGGCGGTCGGCATCGCTGTCTGCCAGGCCCAGCACAGTCTCGCGCGGCAGCAGGCGGTAAGTGTTGCGCTCGCCGGTCGGGCCCGGCAAGGTGCGCGACAGGCCGCTCTGCGAGAGGGCCGCGAACGTGTCGCACTGGCTGGCCAGCGTGTCCAGCTTTTGCTGCCTGGCCCAGTCCTTCAGGGCGGCCAGCGGTGCACCCAGGCGTTCCTGCAGGGTCGTGCGCAATTGCGCATCGGCAGGGACAAGCGCATCCATGCGCATGAAGGTGCGGGCAACGCCATCGGCCGGGCGGGTGGCCAGCAGGCGGTACAGGTACAGCGGGCCGCCGGCCTTGGGCCCGGTGCCGGACAAGCCTTCGCCACCGAAGGGCTGCACGCCGACCACCGCGCCGACCATGTTGCGGTTGACGTAAATATTGCCGGCATGGGCGCGCTCGACCACGCGGGCAATCGTTTCATCGATGCGCGTATGCACACCCAGCGTCAGGCCATAGCCGGTGGCATTGATCTGGTCGATCAAGGCGTCCAGGTCTTCGCGGCGGTAGCGCACCACGTGCAGCACGGGGCCGAAGATTTCGCGCTCCAGTTCGGCAATGCTGTCGAGTTCGATCATGGTCGGCAACACATAGGTGCCGTTCTGCAGCACAGTATCGTCGCTGCGCGCGATCTGGTGCACGCGGCGCCCCCTGGCACGCATGGCCTCGATATGCTTGTCGATGCCTGCCTGGGCGCGAGCGTCGATGACCGGGCCGATATCGATGTCAAAATTGTCCGGGTTGCCGATGCGGCATTGCGCCATGGCGCCCTTGAGCATGTCGATCACGCGTTCGGCGACGTCTTCCTGCACGCACAGCACGCGCAGGGCCGAGCAGCGCTGGCCGGCGCTGTCGAAGGCGGAGGCGACCACGTCGGTGACCACCTGTTCGGTCAATGCCGAGGAATCGACGATCATGGCATTCTGCCCCCCGGTCTCGGCGACCAGCGGCACCGGGCGGCCATGGGAATCGAGGCGGCCGGCCAGCCTGGCGGCAATGCCGCAGGCGACCTCGGTGGAGCCGGTAAACATCACGCCCTTGACGCGTTCGTCGCAGACCAGGGCGTCGCCGACGACACTGCCTTTGCCAGGCAGCAGTTGCACCACGCCCTCAGGCACGCCGGCCTGCAGCAGCATGCGCACGGCCTGGGCGGCCACCAGCGGGGTCTGTTCCGCGGGCTTTGCCAGCACGGTATTGCCTGCGGCAAGCGCCGCAGCCACCTGGCCGGTGAAAATTGCCAGAGGGAAGTTCCATGGGCTGATGCACACCACCGGGCCCAGCGGGCGGTGGCTGTCATTGGCAAAATCCTCGCGCGCCTGGAGGGCGTAATAGCGCAGGAAATCCACGGCTTCGCGCACTTCGGCAATGGCATTGGTAAAGGTCTTGCCGGCTTCGCGCGCCAGCAAGCCGATCAGCGGCTGGATCTCGCTCTCCATCAGGTCGGCGGCGCGCTCCAGCGCGGCGGCGCGTTCGGCCGGCGGGGTGGCCTGCCAGATTGGCGCGGCGGCAAGCGATGCCTGCAGCGCAGGGGCGATATCGTCGGGCCCGGCTTCATGGACGCGGCCGACGATATCGCGGTGGCTGGCCGGGTTCAGCACCGGGACACCGTCGCGCTCGCGCACGGCGCAGCCCAGCATGGGGTGCGCGCGCCAGTCGGCATGGCCGCTGCCCAGCAGCGCGGAAGACAGCGAGCCCAGGCGATGTTCGTTGGCCAGGTCGATGCCGCGCGAGTTGGCACGCGATTCGCCATACAAAAATTGCGGCAGCGGGATGCGTGGATGCGGCAGGCCGCAGCCGCCTTCGGCTGCGGTCATTGCCTCGATGCGGGCGACCGGATCCTCGACCAGTTCATCGATCGAGATGGCGGCGTCGGCAATGCGGTTCACAAACGAGGTGTTGGCGCCGTTTTCCAGCAGGCGGCGCACCAGGTAGGCCAGCAGGGTTTCATGCGTGCCGACCGGTGCATAGATGCGGCAGGGACGGTTGAGCTTGCCGTCGGCCGCCTTGCCCACCACCTGTTCGTAAAGCGGCTCGCCCATGCCGTGCAGGCACTGGAATTCGTATTGTCCGGGATAGTAATTCTGCCCGGCCAGGTGGTATACCGCCGCCAGCGTATGCGCATTGTGCGTGGCGAATTGCGGGTAGATTGCTTCAGGCACGGCCAGCAGCTTGCGTGCGCACGCGATGTAGGAAACATCGGTGTACACCTTGCGCGTATAGACAGGGTAGCCTTCCAGGCCGTCGATCTGGGCGCGCTTGATCTCGCTGTCCCAATAGGCACCCTTGACCAGGCGGATCATCAGGCGGTGGCGGCTGCGGCGCGCCAGGTCGATCACGTAATCGATCACATGGGGGCAGCGCTTCTGGTAAGCCTGGATGACGAAGCCGATGCCATTCCAGCCCGCAAGCGCAGGTTCGAAGCACAGGCGCTCGAGCAGGTCGAGCGAGATTTCCAGGCGGTCGGCTTCCTCGGCATCAATGTTGAGGCCGACATCGTACTGGCGCGCCAGGCGGGTGAGCGCCAGCAGGCGCGGGTACAACTCATCCATGACGCGCTCGTACTGGGCGCGGCTGTAGCGCGGATGCAGGGCGGACAGCTTGATCGAAATGCCGGGGCCTTCGTAGATGCCGCGCCCGTGCGACGCCTTGCCGATGGCATGGATCGCCTGCTCGTAAGAGGCGAGGTAGCGGGCAGCGTCGTGCTCGGTCAGCGCGGCTTCGCCCAGCATGTCGTAGGAATAGCGGAAACCCCTGGCTTCATTGGCGCCGGCGTTGGCCAGCGCCTCGCCGATGGTTTCGCCGGTGACGAACTGTTCGCCCATCAGGCGCATCGCCATGTCCACGCCCTTGCGGATCAGCGGTTCGCCGCTCTTGCCGATGATGCGGTTGAGCGAGCTGGATAGCCCCCCTTCATTATGGGTCGCGACCAGCTTGCCGGTGATGAGCAACCCCCACGAGGCTGCGTTGACGAACATGGACGGGCTGTGGCCGAGGTGCTGCTGCCAGTTGCCATTGCTGATCTTGTCGCGGATCAGGGCATCGCGCGTGCCCTTGTCGGGGATGCGCAAAAGCGCCTCGGCCAGGCACATCAGCGCCACGCCCTCCTGCGACGACAGCGAGAATTCCTGCAGCAATCCCTGCACCACGCCGGCACGGCCGCTGGCGCTCTTTTGCTTGCGCAGGCGGCTGGCGAGGTCAACGGCCAGCTTGTGGGCGGCGGCGGCCAGGTCGGCAGGCAGGCGCGCCTGCTCCAGCAGCATGGGCACGACTTCCTGCTCGGGGCGGCGGTACGCTGCCGTGATCGCCGCGCGCAACACGGATTGCGGCAGGATGCTTTCGGCGAATTCCAGGAAAGGCTGGTGTTGCGACGGCGGCAGGGCTTCCACGGCATCGATATCGCCGGCCGCGAGCCGTGTAGCCAGGCCCTGCAATTCCGGCAGCGGCAGGCCGCTTTCGAGCGATTCCAGGTAGTTGTAGATCGATTGCTTGATCACCCAGTGCGGCGTGCGGTCAATCTTGCGGGCTGCCTCTTTGAGGCGCTCGCGCGTTGCTTCGTCGAGCTTTACACCCAGGGTGGTGGTGGAAGTGGCCATGTGCGCTGCGGTCTTTGCGGTTGGATAGTGCGTCAGGAAAGAAATACTTGCAGCAATGTAGCTGAGTTTTCCTGAAAGTGCAACTAGGTGCAACCTAACGGCAGAGCATTCTAGAAATGGTGCAACCGGGCACTGGTCACCGCGCCCGGTGATTGCCAAAACTTATTCCCGTCAATGCATGTGCTGGCCGCCATTGATGGCGATATTGGCGCCCGTGACAAAGGCAGCCTCTTCCGAGGCCAGGTAGGCGACCAGGCCCGCCACCTCTTCCGGCTTGCCCAGGCGTCCCATCGGGATTTGCGGAATGATCTTGCCGTCGAGGACTTCCTGCGGAATGGCCATCACCATCTTGGTGCCGATATACCCCGGCGAAATGGTGTTGACGGTGACGCCCTTCCTGGCCACTTCCAGCGCCAGCGCCTTGGTAAAGCCATGCATGCCGGCCTTGGCAGCGGAATAATTGGTCTGGCCGAATGCGCCTTTCTGGCCATTGACGGAGGAAATATTGATGATCCGGCCCCAGCCGCGTTCGACCATGCCATCGCATACCGGCTTGGTCATGTTGAACACCGAATCCAGGTTGGTGCGCATGACCGCATCCCAGTCCGTCTTGTCCATTTTCTTGAAGGTCGTGTCGCGCGTGATGCCGGCGTTATTGACCAGCACATCGATCGGGCCCAGGGTTTTTGTGATGTTCGCCAGGCATTCCTGGGCAGCGTCATAATCGGCAACGTCGCACGGATATGCCAGGAATTTGTAGCCCTGTTGTTCCATGGAGGCAAGCCATGTCGATGCCTTGGTATTGCCGGGCGAGTAAGTTGTAATGACCTGGTAATCCAGGGCGGCCAGCTTCATGCAAATCGCTTCACCCAAACCACCCATGCCGCCTGTCACCAATGCAATTCGTTTCATGTTTTCCATTCCTTGTCGTGCGATTTGATATTTTCAGAGAGCAAGTTAATTGCCGTCCCAAGGGCGCGGCAATTACTTTGTTGTGCAAAAGCGTTTGTACGCCTTGCATAGTCGGAAGTATCTACAAAGAAAAGAAAGCTCACTATCGGGGAATTAGCGTATTTTTGTAGGGGAAGTTATGTATCTGACTAGGAAGTTTCCTACCCCAAAGATATTCCGGATGCAGAGAAATCGGGCAGGGCGGGATTCAGGGCAGCAAGTCGTTTGCCCGGGCATAACGCGCCAGGTCGGCATTGCTGGTCAAATCCATTTTTTCCAGGATGCGCGTGCGGTAAGTGGTAATGGTCTTCGGGCTCAAGTGCAGCATCAGGCCGATCGTGACCAGGCTTTCGCCGGAGGCAATCAGCTTGAGGATTTCCAGTTCGCGGTCCGACAGGATTTCGTGCGGCATCCTGCTTTCGCTGTCGACCATGTCTGCCAGCTTGTCGACCAGGCCCGGGCTGATGTACTTGCCGCCAGCGGCGACTTTGCGCACCGCGGCAATCAGGGGCGCCGACGGATTGTTCTTGGTCAGATAGCCGGAAGCACCCAGCTTGAGAGCGCGAATGGCATAGACTTCTTCCGAATACATCGAAAGAATCAGCACCGCCATCTTGGGCTTGTCCATGCGCAGCTGCTTCAGCAGGTCCAGGCCATTTTTTCCCGGCAGGGCAATATCGAGCAGCGCCACATCGTATGCCTGCGTTCGCACCAGGCGCGCCGCCTCTTCGGCGCTTTCCGCTTCGCTCGTCACTTCAATGTCGTGGGCTTCACTGAGCATCAGCCGCACGCCATTGCGGGCGACCGTATGGTCATCCACCAGTAACACCTTGATCGCATTGTCATTCAACATCGCTATGCTCCAGTGGCAAGTGCAACAGCACTGCCGTGCCCATTCCAGGCGTACCATTGATGATGATCTTGCCACCGAAATGGCGGGTGCGCTCGCGCATGCCAAGAATGCCCCACGAATCGCCGTCGAGCAGCCGTCGGTGATCCATGCCGATGCCGTCATCGCGGATCTCGACCACGAGGACGTTCCCCTCGCGCTGGACACTGATCGTCGCCTGCGCTGCCGCGGCATGGCGCACTACATTGGTCAGCGCTTCCTGCACCACGCGGAACAGCATCGTGCTGCGTTCCGCATCCAGGTCGACGATGGCCGCGCTGTTGCTGATGCTGCAGCGGCATTGCAGGCCCGTGCGCTCCTGGATCTGTCCCGCGTGCCACTCCAGTGCGGCCCATACGCCCAGCTGGTCCAGCACGCTGGGGCGCAGGTCGGTGATTACCCTGCGTACGGTTTCAATGGCCGCGTCGGCCAGTATCGCGGAATCCACCAGCAGCGGATCGGGAGGATTGCCAGCGCCGGCGGCGCGGTCAAGGGAAACGGAGATATTGGCCTTGATGCCGGTAAGGACGCCGCCCAGTTCATCATGAATTTCGCGGGCAATCCGCTTGCGCTCTTCTTCCTTGATGTTTTCCTGGTGGGCGGCGAGGCGGCGCAGATCTTCCTGGGACTGCCGCAAGGCAGCTTCGGTGCGCTTGCGCTCCGTGATGTCGCGGGCAACCACCACGATGATCCAGTCCTGTCCCGTGCGCATCGCATGGCGCTGCATTTCGACCGCAATGCGTGAACCATTCTTGTGGCGCATCCAGACTTTTTCCAGGCCAAGATTCTTGCCGGCGACGAGTTCGCCTGACAAGGCTTTAAGCTGTTCATGCGAGGCTGATGCAAGCTCGGGCGCGCTCAAGGCCAGCAATTCTTCCCGGGTATAGCCCAGCAGGCGGCATGCGGCTGCATTGGCGTCAACGAAAACCAGGCTGCGATGGTCAACCAGGAGGATGGCATCGGCAGTGGCATCCATGGCTGCGCGAAAGCGCCGCAAATCTTCAATGGTGCGCATGCGCTGGGTGACGTCCTTGGTGACGCCGCGGTAACCGATGAACTCGCCGGCGGCGTCGAACATGGGCTTGCCGCTGCTGAGAAAGTGCCGGGCAGGGCTGTCAGGCGCGAGCAGGCGGGATTCGAGGTCCTTGAACGGTTGCCTGCTTGCCCAGGCGTTTTCGAATGCAAGCCGCTTGCTGTCGTCCCAATGTTCGGACAGTTCCCAGGGTGTCAGTCCCAGAATGGATTTTGGCTCGACCGTGGAAATCCTGGGGCGCTGCGCAAAGGCTTGCGTAAAGCGCATCTGCGCATCCTGTTCCCAGTACCAGTCGGACGACATGTCGATGAGGTTGCGAAAGCGCTCTTCGCTTTGCTGTAGCAGTTGCTCTGTTTGTCGTAGCCGGGACGCGAGCGTTTGAACTTCCTGCTCAAGTAATGCAATCAGTTGAACAGCTTGTTTCGTCATTGCATCAAACCATCACGTTATCTTGATTTCATTGAAATAACTTCCTTGCGGAAAATCCAGTTTGCAACCAAAAGTGTAAGTTTGCAAGTTGATTTTTTGGCGTAATGATGATCACTCTTATTTGGAAATGGAAGTCTTCCTCGCGCTTGTTCTCCTTGTTGCCTGGTTAGGTTAATCTAGGCTGGGCGGCGGCTCCGTGGGAATTTCCCGGTCTTCGCGCCTGCAGGCGCGAATCCGCTTCGGCAGCGGCGAGCATGCTCGCCGAAACCCTGCCTTCGCCCCGCGTCCCGCGAGTTCGATACTCATCAACTGCAACAATCAAAAAAAATGCCACCACAAGGGTGACATTTTTTTCGATTGGTGGAGGCGGCGGGAATCGAACCCGCGTCCAGAAGCACTCTACAGACAGTTCTACATACTTAGCGCTGCCATTTGTTTTAACCTGTACGACGCGGACGCGCACGCTGCGAACAGGCGAGTTACCTATTGTTTAACTTTCAACCAAGTAACCCGGTCAAAAGCGATTCCCTGTAAATGACTCCACAGCTTTTAAAGGCCCGCCCCAGGGAAGAAGCGTTGTGGAGCTAACCGCAATTAAGCGGCCAGTGCGTACGAGTTATCGTTAGCAGTTATTACTTGTCTGGATGTATTTACGAGGTAACCAGTCCTCGGTATGCCCTGCGCTGCTTTGCAACCCCTGTCGAAGCCAGGTCGCCCCCAAAACAACACTTCTACTGTAGCACAAAAGATGGGGGCGGGTCGGGCGGATTCAAGGGCGTTTTTGCCCGGGCAGGGCAATTCAGCCGGCGCGCAGCAGTTCCAGCAATTGCAGCGGGTGCCCGGCAAGTGCATCGGCTTCCCAGCTTGCCGGTTCAACATTGCCGCAATAGCCCCACCCCGCGCCGATGGTGGGCATGCCTGCGGCGCGCCCGGCCTGGATATCGCGCAGGTCGTCGCCGACATACCAGCACGCTTCGCTGGGCAAACCGATCCTGCTCGCGGCTTCCAGCAAGGGCTGCGGATGCGGCTTGGCATGCGGCGTAGTGTCGCCGGAGATGACGCAGCCTGCGCCTGCCAGGCCGATCAGCGGCACCAGCGCATCGGTGAAGCGGGCCGCCTTGTTGGTGACGATCCCCCATTGCAGCCCGGCCTGATCCAGGCCTTGCAGCATTTCGCGGATGCCATCGAACAGGCGGGTGTGGATGGCAATCGCCGCAGCGTAATTGTCGAGGAATTCCGTGCGCATGACGTTGAACTCCGGGTGGTCCGGGCCGATGCCGAATGCCGCGCCGATCAAGCCGCGCGCGCCGGCCGAGGCGACCGGGCGCAATTGTTCATAAGGCGTCGGCGCCAGTCCGCGCGCGCTGCGCATCAGGTTGACGGCAGCGGCCAGGTCGGGAGCGGTGTCGGCCAGCGTGCCATCGAGGTCGAACAGGATGGCGCGGGGAGGGCGCAAGGACATGCGAATTTCTTTCAGGCAGGACGGCTGCAGGCGACCAGGTAATTGACGTCGGTATCCTGGTTGAGGGAGTACACCTTGGTCAGCGGGTTGTAACCCATGCCCTTCAGGGAATCGATGTTCAGCCCGGCTTCGCGGATGAAGCGGGCCAGTTCCGCCGGCGTCAGGAACTTGGCGTAATCATGGGTGCCTTTGGGCAGCAGTTTCAACAGGTATTCGGCGCCGATCACCGCAAACAAGTAGGCCTTGGGGTTGCGGTTGATGGTCGAGAAAAAGACATGGCCGCCCGGTTTGACCAGGGTGGCGCAAGCCTTGACGATGGAAGCGGGGTCGGGCACGTGCTCGAGCATTTCCATGCAGGTGACGACGTCATACTGGCCGGGTTCACGCGCGGCCAGCGCTTCGGCGGCAATCAGTTCATAGCGTACCTGCACGCCGGACTCGAGGCTGTGCAGGTCGGCTACCTTCAGCGGCTTTTCCGACAGGTCGATGCCGGTCACGTGCGCGCCTTTTTTTGCCATGGATTCAGCCAGGATGCCGCCGCCGCAGCCGACGTCGACGACCTTTTTACCGGCCAGCGGCACGCGCGCGTTGATCCATTCCAGGCGCAAGGGGTTGATTTCGTGAAGAGGGCGAAATTCGGAAGTCGGATCCCACCAGCGGTGGGCAAGTTCGCCAAATTTCTGGAGCTCAAGGGGGTCTGCATTCATACGACAATGATAACGGCAAAGCCTGTTTGTCGCCATACCAAAACAAAAAACCCCGCCGTAGCGGGGTTTTTCTGGAGTCGAACTGATTACTTGGTACGGGTACCAACGACTTCGAGTTCAACGCGGCGGTTAGGCTGCTGGCACTTGATCTGTGCTGCGCGATTGCCCTTGCAGTCAGCGACGACAGGTGCGGATTCGCCCTTGCCTTCGGTGTAGACGCGGTTTTCTTCGACGCCTTTTTCAACCAGGTACTTCTTGACAGCTTCAGCACGCTTGACCGACAGCTTCTGGTTGTAGGACTCGCCACCGATGGTGTCGGTGTGACCAACAGCGATGATCACTTCCAGTTGCATGCCGAACAGTTTCAGGAACAGTTCGTCGAGTTGTTCCTTGCCTTCCGGACGCAGGGTCGCTTTGTTGAAGTCGAACAAGGTGTCAGCAGAGAAAGTAACTTTCTCGGTTTGCGGAGCAGGCTTGGCAGCCGGAGCAGCAGGAGCAGCAGCCGGTTTTGCAGGTTCTTCAGCTTTGGCCAGTGTGCCATCGCAACCTGGGACCGAGTCAGCCGGGGTCCAGGTGGCGGTACGCCAGCACAGGCCTTGGCTGTTGCGGGCCACTACGCCGCGTGCATCTTGCACGTAGGCGCTTTTCGGGGTCGCTGCCTTGATGTCCGTGACTTGCGCAGTCGCAGAAAAAGCCATAACTGCAGAAGATGCAGCGAAGATGATTTTTACGTACTTATTCATATTTCTCCTCTCGGGTGAGATTTCTGCACAGTGACTGCGCAACAATTGACGAAAATTTACAACTTACGAACGAATAATAACATGTTGTTCACACCCCTATATGGAAAAACACTATCCACACAGTAAGGGCATAACTTGATGGCATTCTGCCATATGGTTGCCAATCCGGCTAAATTGCCAATTCGTCCAAGCGTTTCTTTTACTGCTTTGTTGTGTTTATGCGACGTATTTTGTAAGGAAACTTGTACTATTAAAAACTTACTTAATAAAAAGAAAATCTGGGGCGTCTTGATAGGGGCGCTTTGTTTATCCCAGTGTAATAGTCAGCCACGGTTCATTTTTGTTTTTTTGTAAATCTTGGTGCTCTTGCAGTGCGCCGTATTGCTGAAAGGCAAACTGACATGCATCGCCTCGTTGAAAGTTGCTTGCAATCGCCTGATGCGCCTGAAGCCGGAAACGGGACTGTATAGATAGGCGGCATGTTAAAATCTTCCGTTTCGTGATGGTCGCCGCCAAGCATTCTCCGGCTTATCCGAACCTTTCCACGTTATTAGTTAAAACCACTCGACCCGCCAATGGATCAATTCGCTAAAGAAACCATCCCTATTTCCCTCGAAGAAGAGATGCGCAAGAGTTACCTCGATTACGCGATGAGCGTGATCGTGGGGCGTGCATTGCCGGACGTGCGCGATGGCTTGAAGCCGGTGCACCGCCGCGTGCTGTATGCGATGCATGAGACCAACAACGTCTGGAACCGCCCGCACGTGAAGTGCGCCCGCGTGGTCGGCGAAGTCATGGGTAAGTACCATCCGCACGGCGACGCGTCGATCTATGACACGCTGGTGCGCATGGCGCAGGATTTCTCGATGCGCTACACGCTGGTCGATGGCCAGGGCAACTTTGGCTCGGTCGATGGCGACAGCGCCGCGGCCATGCGTTACACCGAGTGCCGCCTGGACAAGATCGCCGGCGAGCTGCTGGCCGACATCGAAAAGGAAACGGTCGATTTCGTGCCGAACTACGATGGCAAGGAAAAGGAACCGTCGGTGTTGCCGACGCGCATTCCGAACCTGCTGATCAATGGCTCTTCCGGCATCGCCGTGGGCATGGCGACCAATATCCCGCCGCACAATATCAGTGAAGTGATTGCCGGCGCGCTGCATGTCTTGCGCAATGCCGACTGCACGGTCGATGAACTGATCGAGATCATCCCGGCGCCTGACTTCCCGACCGCCGGTATCATTTATGGCGTCTCCGGCGTGCGCGACGGTTATCGCACCGGCCGCGGCCGCGTGGTCATGCGCGCGACGACCCATTTCGAGGAATTCGGCAAGGAAGGGCGCACCGCGATCATCATTGACGAGCTGCCCTACCAGGTCAACAAGAAGTCGCTGCTGGAGCGCATCGCCGAGCTGGTGCGCGACAAAAAGCTGGAAGGTATCTCCGATATCCGCGACGAGTCCGACAAGTCGGGCATGCGCGTGGTGATCGAGCTGAAGCGCGGCGAAGTGGGCGAGGTTGTGCTCAACAACCTGTACAAGCAGACCCAGCTGCAGGATACCTTCGGCATGAACATGGTGGCATTGGTCGATGGCCAGCCGCGCCTGCTGAACCTGAAGCAGATGCTGGAATGCTTCCTGTCGCACCGCCGCGAAGTGGTCACGCGCCGCACCGTGTTCGAGTTGCGCAAGGCGCGCGAGCGCGGCCACGTGCTCGAAGGCCTGGCTGTTGCACTCGCCAACATCGATGACTTCATTGCCATCATCAAGGCCGCGCCGACGCCACCGATCGCCAAGGCCGAGCTGATGACGCGTGCCTGGGATTCCTCGCTGGTGCGCGAAATGCTGGCGCGGACCGGCGCCGAGAACGTTGGCGGCATCGACGCCTTCCGTCCGGAAAACCTGCCCAAGCATTACGGCATGCAGGCCGACGGCCTCTACAAGCTGTCCGACGACCAGGCCCAGGAAATCCTGCAGATGCGCCTGCAGCGCCTGACAGGCCTGGAGCAGGACAAGATCGTCAATGAGTACAAGGACGTCATGGCGCAGATCGCCGACCTGCTGGACATCCTGTCCAAGCCGGAGCGCGTGACCGAAATCATCACCAGCGAGCTGACCGCCGCCAGGAACGAATACGGCGACGGCAACAAGGATGGCCGCCGCTCGAAGATCGAGCACAACACGTCCGATCTCGAAACCGAAGACCTGATCACGCCGCAGGACATGGTGGTGACCCTGTCGCATTCCGGTTACATGAAGTCGCAGCCCTTGTCCGAATACCGCGCGCAAAAACGTGGTGGCCGCGGCAAGCAGGCCATGGCGACCAAGGAAGAAGACTGGGTCGAGCATCTCTTCATCGCTAATACCCACGACTACATCCTGTGCTTCTCCAACCGCGGCCGCCTGTACTGGCTGAAGGTCTGGGAAGTGCCGCAAGGCTCGCGCAATTCGCGCGGCAGGCCGATCGTCAACATGTTCCCGCTGCAGGATGGCGAGAAGATCACCGTGGTGCTGCCGCTGTCGGGCGAAAACCGCACCTTCCCGGAAGACCGTTACATCTTCATGGCGACCTCGCTGGGTACCGTCAAGAAGACCCCGCTGAACGACTTCTCCAACCCGCGCAAGGCAGGCATCATCGCGGTCGATCTTGACGACGGCGACTTCCTGATCGGCGCAGCGCTGACCGATGGCGCCCACGACGTCATGCTGTTCTCGGACGCCGGCAAGGCCGTGCGCTTCGACGAAAACGACGTGCGCCCGATGGGCCGCACCGCGCGCGGCGTGCGCGGCATGAACCTGGAAGAGGGCCAGCAGGTCATCGCCTTGCTGGTTGCCGGCAACGAGCAGCAGTCGGTGCTGACCGCGACCGAAAACGGTTTCGGCAAGCGCACGCCAATCACCGAATACACCCGCCATGGCCGCGGCACCAAGGGCATGATCGCGATCCAGACGTCCGAACGCAACGGCAAGGTGGTTGCCGCCACGCTGGTGGAAGCGAAGGATGAAATCATGCTGATCACCACCGGCGGCGTGCTGATCCGCACCCGCGTGGCCGAGATCCGCGAAATGGGCCGCGCAACGCAAGGCGTGACCCTGATTGCGGTGGAGGACGGCACCAAGCTGTCCGGCCTGCAGCGCATTCTCGAGTCCGACATTGAAGATGAAGGCGGCGCAGCGGAGGAAGAATGACCGTCTATAACTTCTCCGCCGGCCCGGCGGTCTTGCCCAAGGAAGTGCTGCAGCAAGCCGCCGCCGAAATGCTCGACTGGCACGGCAGCGGCATGTCCGTGATGGAAATGAGCCATCGCGGCAAGGAATTCATTTCGATCTATGAGGCGGCCGAGCGCGACCTGCGCGAGCTGCTGGCGGTGCCGGATAATTACCGCATCCTGTTCATGCAGGGCGGGGCGCTGGCCGAAAACGCCATCGTGCCGATGAACCTGGTCGGCCGCAAGGCGCAGCCGGCGACCATCGATTTCATCGATACCGGTTCGTGGTCGGCCAAGTCGATCAAGGAAGCGAAGAAATACGCCAACGTCAATGTCGCCGCATCGGCCGCATCGAACAAGTATTCGGCGATTCCTGGACGCGACAGCTGGAAGCTTTCCAGGGATGCGGCCTACGTGCACATCTGCAGCAACGAAACCATCGACGGCACCGAGTACCACTACGTGCCGGATGTTGCCGCCGACACCGGCGGCGCGCCGCTGGTGGCCGACATGTCGTCGCACATCCTCTCGCGCGCCATCGATGTGTCGAAATACGGCGTCATCTATGCCGGCGCGCAAAAGAACATCGGCCCGGCCGGCGTCACCATCGTCATCGTGCGCGACGACCTGATCGGCCACGCCTTGCCGGTGTGCCCGTCGGCGTTCGACTGGAAGCTGGTGGCAGAAAATAATTCGATGTACAACACGCCGCCCACCTACGGCATCTATATTGCCGGCCTGGTGTTCCAGTGGTTGAAGCGCAACGGCGGCGTGGCGGCGATGGAGCTGGCCAATATCGCCAAGGCCGACCTGCTGTACGACTACCTCGACGCCAGCGGCCTGTACGAAAACCGCATTGCGCCGGAATGCCGCTCGCGCATGAACGTGCCGTTCTTCCTGCGCGACGAGTCGAAGAATGATGCCTTCCTGGCGGGCGCGAAAGACCGCGGCCTGCTGCAGTTGAAGGGACACAAATCGGTCGGCGGCATGCGTGCCTCGATCTACAACGCCATGCCCATCGAGGGCGTGCGTGCACTGGTGGAGTACATGAAGGAATTCGAGAAGCAGCACGGCTGATTTGCCGCCTTCTCGAACCGCTTCGCATCAAATCATGGACAAGAAACTCAAACCCCTGCGCGAACAGATCGACGCCATCGACGCGCAAATCCTCGACTTGCTCAACCAGCGCGCCCGCGTTGCCGAGGCCGTCGGTCACGTCAAGGCGGAAACCAATGCTCCGGTATTCCGTCCGGAGCGCGAGGCGCAGGTGCTGCGCCGCGTCGCCGAGCGCAATCCGGGGCCGCTGGTCGGCAGTGACGTGCAAACCATCTTCCGTGAAATCATGTCGGCGTGCCGCGCCCTGGAGCGGCGCGTCAGCGTTGCTTACCTGGGGCCTGCCGGCACCTTCAGCGAGCAGGCCGTCTACCAGCAGTTCGGCCATGCAGTCGATGGCGAACCCTGCGTGTCGATTGACGAAGTGTTCCGGGCCACCGAGGCCGGCACTGCCGATTTTGGCCTGGTGCCGATCGAGAATTCGTCCGAAGGCACGATCAACCGCACCCTCGACCTGCTGCTGCAGACGTCGCTGTCGATCAGCGGCGAAATTTCCATTCCTGTCCATCACAGCCTGATGACCAGGGGCGGCACCATGGACGGCATCAAGCGCATCTGCGCCCATTCGCAGGCGCTGGCGCAGTGCCAGGCCTGGCTCAACCAGCATTACCCGCAGATCGAGCGCCAGGCGGTTGCTTCCAACGGCGAGGCCGCGCGCATGGCCAGCGATGATCCGACGGTTGCCGCCATAGCCGGCGAAATTGCCGGCGAAAAGTACAGCCTGGTGGTGGTGCATGCGCATATCCAGGACGACCCGCACAACCGCACCCGCTTTGCGGTGATCGGCAGGCTGCACACCACGCCAAGCGGGCGCGACCAGACCTCGCTGGTGCTGTCGGTGCCGAACCAGCCCGGCGCGGTGCACCGCATGCTCGCGCCGCTGGCCGAGCACGGCGTGTCGATGACGCGTTTTGAATCGCGCCCGGCCCGCACCGGCACCTGGGAATACTATTTTTATGTCGATATCGAAGGGCATCTGCAGGACAAGAAAGTGGCGGGCGCGCTCGATGAGCTGAAGCGCAACGCGGCTTTTTTCAAGGTGCTCGGTTCGTATCCGCTGGACCTGTAGTCTTTTTCATTGCAAACCGTGTTGAAAAAAATCGCAATCTTTGGCGTCGGCCTGATCGGCGGCTCATTCGCACTGGCCCTGAAGCAGGCGGGCGCCGTGCAGCAGGTGGTGGGCGTGGGCCGCACTGCCGCGACGCTGGAACGTGCCCGCGCGCTCGGCATCATCGACGTGGCCTGCACTTCGGTTGCCGAAGCCCTGGCTGGCGCCGAGCTGGTCCTGATCGCAGCACCGGTGGCGCAGACAGGCGCGATCCTGGCTGCGATCGCGCCGCACCTGCAGCCCGGCACGGTGGTGACGGACGCCGGCAGCACCAAGGGCGACGTGGTCGCGGCTGCGCGCGCGGCGCTGGGAGCGAAGGTTGCGCAGTTTGTCCCGGGGCACCCGATTGCCGGCGCGGAACTGAGCGGCCCGGATGCCGCGATGCCCCAGCTCTATCGCGGCAAGAAGGTGGTGCTGACCGCCTTGCCGGAAAACACCGAGGCCGATGTCGAGCGTGTCGCCGGCGCATGGCGCCATTGCGGAGCGCTGATCCATCGCCTGGGCGCCGAAGAGCACGACAGCGTATTTGCCGCAGTCAGCCACCTGCCGCATCTGCTGGCCTTTGGCCTGGTCGACGATATCGCCCGCAAGCCCCACGCAGAGCTGCTGTTTCAGTATGCCGCCAGCGGTTTTCGCGACTTCACCCGGATTTCCGGCTCGTCGCCGGAAATGTGGCGCGACATCAGCATGGCCAACCAGGCAGCGCTCCTGCGCGAACTGGACGAATACATGGCACAGCTGGCGCGTCTGCGCGGCCTTCTGGCCGAGGGCAATGCCGCCGGCCTGGAAGCCGTCTATGCCAACGCGCAGCAGGCGCGCCACGACTGGATCAAGACAATCGAGGCCGCCGAGCGGCCTGCCACTGAGGGTGGAGACTGACAGCCATGAAACACTATCCCAATCATCTCGACCTGCAGCCGGCGCTGCACGCCAGCGGCAGCGTACGCCTGCCGGGGTCCAAGAGCATTTCCAACCGCACGCTGCTGCTGGCGGCGCTGGCCAAGGGCAGCACGCGCATCCTTGATTTGCTGGCGTCCGACGATACGCACGTCATGCTGACGGCCCTGCAGAAGCTGGGCGTCAAATGGGAGCAGGAAGGCGACAGCAGCAACTACGTCGTGCACGGCGCCGGCGGCGCCTTTCCGCTGCACCAGGCCGACCTTTTCATGGGCAACGCCGGCACGGCGATCCGCCCGCTGACGGCGGCGCTGGCGGTCATGGGCGGCGACTATACCCTGCATGGCGTGGCGCGCATGCACGAGCGGCCCATCGGCGACCTCGTGGAAGCGCTGAACGGCGTGGGCGCGCAGATCGAATACACCGGCGTGGAAGGTTACCCGCCGCTGCGCATCCGCCGCGGCCACATCCATGCCCAGAACATGCGCGTGCGCGGCAATGTGTCGAGCCAGTTCCTGACCGCGCTGTTGATGGCGGCGCCCCTGATGGCGCATTCGCATGCGGTGACCATCGAAGTGGTTGGCGAGCTCATTTCCAAGCCTTATATCGAAATCACCCTGAACCTGATGCGCCGCTTCGGTGTCCACGTCGAGCGCCATGGCTGGCAGGCTTTTACGGTGCAGGCCGGACAGCATTACACCAGCCCGGGGTCGATCCATGTCGAGGGTGATGCGTCGTCGGCATCCTATTTCCTTGCGGCCGGCGCCATTGCAGGCGGGCCGGTGCGGGTCGAGGGCGTCGGGCGCGACAGCATCCAGGGCGATGTGCGCTTCGTCGAGGCGCTGCAGCAGATGGGCGTGACCGTCACCACGGGCGACAACTGGCTCGAGGCCCAGGGCGGCGGGCCCTTGCGCGCCATCGACGCCGATTTCAACCATATTCCGGATGCCGCCATGACGATTGCGGTCACCGCGCTGTATGCCGAGGGCACCAGCACGCTGCGCAACATCGGCAGCTGGCGCGTCAAGGAAACCGACCGCATTGCCGCCATGGCGACCGAGCTGCGCAAGCTCGGGGCAACGGTGGAAGAGGGCGCGGATTACCTGCGCATCACGCCGCCGCAAGAGCTGCAGGCGGCCGCCATCGATACCTACGATGACCACCGCATGGCGATGTGCTTCTCGCTGGCTTCGCTCGACGGCAGTGCGCGGCGCGGCGCGAAAATCCGCATCAATGACCCGAAATGCGTGGCCAAGACTTTCCCGGATTATTTCGACGCCTTTGCCCGCATTGCCCAGAACAAGCTGCTTTGACCCTTGCCTTCTGTTATCTTGCCAAGATGAACACTGCCCATATCCCCGTCATCACCATCGATGGCCCGACCGCTTCCGGCAAGGGCACGGTCTCGCACATCGTTGCCCAGAAGCTCGGCTTCCATTACCTCGACTCTGGCGCGCTATACCGCCTGACCGCGCTGTCGGCCTTGCGCAAGGGCGCGGATCCGGGCGATGAGCACGCATTGGCCAAGCTGGCGCGCGACCTGCACTGCTCGTTCAGCGGCGAGCATATTTTCCTGGGGCAGGAGGATGTGTCCGCAGCGATCCGAGCCGAGGAGGTTGGCAATACGGCATCGAAAATCGCGGCATTGCCTGCCGTCCGCCAGGCCTTGTACAGCCTGCAACTCGATTTCCGCAGGGCGCCTGGCCTCGTGGCCGACGGCCGTGACATGGGCTCGGTGATTTTCCCGCATGCACCGTTAAAGGTGTTCCTCACAGCAAGTGTCGAGGCGCGTGCGGAAAGGCGTTATAAGCAATTGATTGGCAAGGGTTTTCCTGCTAATATGGCAGACCTTCTAAAGGATTTGCAGGAGCGTGATGACCGCGATACCAATCGCAAGGTCGCGCCCTTGAAGCCCGCCGAAGGGGCATATGTTCTGGATACTTCCGCAATGACCGTCGATGAGGCGGTCGGGCAGGTGCTGGGATGGTATGCGGCCCTGAAGAAGCAGCACGCGGTCTGATGGCGTTGCTGTTGTAGTGTGTGGTGCCCGTGCAGGCGCAAGGTCTGTTCGGGATTTGATTAACTTAACCCGGTGTTCGTCGCATGTGTGACGGAATCGGCTAACCCTTTATTCTTATGTCTACTGTTGCTACCTCCCCTGAAGTTACTGGTATGGAAAGCTTTGCCGCCCTCTTTGAGGAATCGCTGACGCGCCAGGACATGCGCTCCGGTGAAGTGATTTCCGCCGAAGTCGTGCGTATCGACCACAATTTCGTGATCGTCAACGCCGGCCTGAAATCCGAAGCTTTCATCCCGCTCGAAGAATTCAAGAACGACAATGGCGAACTCGAAGTCGCCATTGGCGATTTCATCTCCGTTGCCATCGAATCCCTGGAAAATGGTTTCGGCGACACCATCCTGTCGCGCGACAAGGCCAAGCGCCTCGCATCGTGGCTCGCGCTTGAAAAAGCGATGGAGTCCGGCGAGATCGTCACCGGTACCGTCAATGGCAAGGTCAAGGGCGGCCTGACCGTTCTGACCAACGGCATCCGCGCCTTCCTGCCGGGTTCGCTGGTCGACACCCGTCCGGTCAAGGACACCTCCCCGTACGAAGGCAAGACCCTGGAATTCAAGGTCATCAAGCTGGATCGCAAGCGCAACAACGTTGTGCTGTCGCGCCGCGCAGTGGTCGAAGCCTCGATGGGCGAAGAGCGCGCCAAGCTGATGGAAACCCTGAAAGAAGGCACCATCGTCAACGGTATCGTCAAGAACATCACCGACTACGGCGCATTCGTGGATCTGGGCGGCATCGATGGCCTGCTGCACATCACCGACCTGGCATGGCGTCGCGTGCGTCATCCGTCGGAAGTGCTGACGGTTGGCCAGGAAATCACCGCCAAGGTCCTGAAGTTCGACCAGGAGAAGAACCGCGTTTCGCTGGGCGTCAAGCAGCTGGGCGACGATCCTTGGACCGGTCTGTCGCGTCGTTACCCGCAAGGCACCCGTCTGTTCGGCAAGGTCACCAACCTGACCGACTACGGCGCATTCGTGGAAGTCGAGCAAGGCATCGAAGGCCTGGTGCACGTCTCCGAAATGGACTGGACCAACAAGAACGTGGCCCCGAACAAGGTTGTCCAGCTGGGCGACGAAGTCGAAGTCATGGTCCTGGAAATCGACGAAGAGCGTCGCCGTATCTCCCTGGGCATGAAGCAGTGCAAGGCCAATCCTTGGGATGATTTCGCGATCAACCACAAGAAGGGCGACAAAGTCCGCGGCGCCATCAAGTCGATCACCGACTTCGGCGTGTTCATCGGCCTGTCGGGCAACATCGACGGCCTGGTGCACCTGTCCGACCTGTCCTGGACCGAAGCCGGCGAAGAAGCCGTGCGTCGTTTCAAGAAGGGCGACGAGCTGGAAGCCATCGTGCTGGCCATCGATGTCGAGCGCGAGCGTGTCTCCCTGGGCGTCAAGCAGCTCGAAGGCGACCCGTTCAACAACTACGCTGCAATGAACGACAAGGGTTCGATCGTCAACGGCACCGTCAAGTCGGTGGAGCCGAAGGGCGCCGTGATCCAGTTGTCCGATGAAGTCGAAGGCTACCTGCGCGCTTCCGAAATCTCCCGCGACCGCGTGGAAGATGCCGGCACGCACCTGAAAGTCGGCGATGCCGTCGAAGCCCTGGTCATCAACATCGACCGCAAGGCTCGCAGCATCCAGCTGTCGATCAAGGCCAAGGACAATGCAGAAACCCAGGAAGCCATGCAAAAGATGGCATCCGACTCGAGCGCCGCTTCCGGCACCACGAGCCTGGGCGCATTGTTGAAAGCCAAGCTCGACAACAAGCAATAAGCAAGCGAAGGGCGAGCCAATAAATGACAAAGTCGGAGCTGATTGCCCGCCTGGCCGAACGTTATCCGCAACTGGTCGCAAAGGATGCGGATTACACGGTCAAGACCATCCTCGATGCAATGACCGACGCTTTGGCGGGCGGTCAGCGCATCGAGATCCGCGGTTTCGGCAGCTTTGCCCTGAACAGCAGGCCGCCGCGCATCGGTCGCAACCCGAAGTCGGGCGACAAGGTGATGGTGCCCGAAAAGCGGGTGCCGCACTTCAAGCCGGGCAAGGAATTGCGCGAGCGTGTGGATGCGATGGTCGGCCAGCCGATCAAGGATGACTGAGTCCTGGCTCGCAAATATGAAAACGGCATCTTCGGATGCCGTTTTTTTTCGCGTACAATTTCAGCTGTCTTTGCAAAACATCAGGCATGGCAGCAGCGCATGCATCACGAAAGGGGTTCGCCATGAAGCTGGTTTCAAAAATAATCTGGGGCATACTGTTCATCATCGTCTTCATCGTGGCGCTGAAGAACATGGACAGGGAAGCGACGCTGGCGTTCTTTTCCGGTTATGAAGTGCATGGCCCGCTGCCGCTGGTGCTGCTGGCCTTTACCGTCATCGGTTTCGTGCTGGGCGTGCTGGCGATGACGCCGACCGTGTTCCGCCATCGCCGCGACCTGTCAAAGCAGCGCAAGGCCATCAAGACCATGCAACAGGAAGGCGAAGCCAAAGAGCTGGCGCGCTCGCAGCCGCCGTCACCCGATTCCATCGTCGGCGCCTGAGTGCCCCGTATCCGACCCACTACACAAGAATAAAACTCCATGGAATTTCAAATCTGGTGGCTGCTGAGCATGCCGGTCTTTTTCGGGCTGGGCTGGATCGCAGCGCGGGTGGATATCAGGCAACTGGTGTCGGAATCGCGCAGCCTGCCCAGGGGCTATTTCCGGGGCTTGAATTTTCTGCTCAACGACCAGCCCGACAAGGCCATCGATGCCTTCATCGAAATCGTCAAGCTCGACCCCGAGACTGCCGAGCTGCATTTCGCCCTGGGCAACCTGTTCCGCCGCCGTGGCGAAACCGAGCGCGCTATCCGCGTGCACCAGAACCTGCTGGCGCGGCCGGACCTGCCGCGCGAACAGCAGGCCCAGGCGCAGTACGAACTGGGACAGGATTACCTGAAAGCGGGCCTGCTGGATCGTGCCGAAGAAACCTTCAAGAGCCTGATCGATACCCAGTACGGCGCCCAGGCCCGTCGCGCGGTGCTGGAAATCTACCAGCGCGAAAAGGAGTGGCGCCGCGCCATCGAGGCGGCGAGCGCCCTGCAGGAATCGGGCGCCGGCTCGCGCCAGACGGAAATTGCGCAATTCTATTGCGAACTGGCGCAGGACGAACTGGTGCATACCCATCCCGATGCCGCCCTGGCCCTGCTGGAGCAGGCCCTGGCAACCGACCGCGCCAGCGTGCGCGCAGCCATCCTGTCCGGCGACGCCTATCTGGCCAAGGGCGATGTCGAGGCGGCATTGCTGGCCTGGCGCCGGGTCGAGCAGCAAAGCGTGCCGCACGTGGCATTGGTGGCGCAGCGCCTGATGGACGGCTACCGGCAGGTGGGCCGCCCGCAGGAAGGTCTCAACCTGCTCAAATCCTACCTGGCGCACGCGCCATCCATCGACCTGCTGGAAGTGGCGTTCAAGGCCGTGCAGGAACTGGATGGCGAAGCCGCGGCCACCCAGCTCATCAGCGATGAATTGCGCCGTACCCCGACCCTGCTGGGCCTGGACAAGTTGCTGGAGGCGCGGCTCAACAGCGTGCCGCCGGAAATGCGTAGTGAACTTACGCTGGTCAAGAACCTGGTGCACAGCTATACGCAAAAGCTGGCGCGCTACCAATGTGGCCATTGTGGCTTCAAGGCGCGCCAGTTCTACTGGCAATGCCCGGGCTGCAGCCAGTGGGAAACCTATCCACCCCGCCGTAGTGAAGAACTCAATGTCATGAATTGAATGACATAAATTTTCTACTCAGAATCAGTACTTAATCGCCATCAAGATTTGACGAAATAGCAATTTCCTTCCTGATTGTATTGTTAATATGGCAATCCCAATACAATCATCAGGAGCGAAAATATGTTCAAAAAAATCGTGCTGTGCCTTGGCATGCTGGGCAGCAGCCTCTGCTTTGCCCTGGTTCCCGTCGATGTCAACAAGGCCGATCAGGCCGCCCTTGACGGCGTTCGGGGCATCGGCCCGACAACTTCCAAGGCGATTCTCGATGAACGCAAGCGCGCAGGCCCCTTCAAGGATTGGGCTGACTTTGCGTCCCGCGTAAAAGGTATCGGCGAGAAGAAATCCACGAACCTCTCCCAGGCCGGCCTGACCGTGAATGGCCAGGCAAAAGCCGGTGCCTCCGGTGCTGCGCCGGTGAAAACGGCAATGGCAACGCCACCAGCCAATGCCAGGGTAGAGCCACGCAAATAAGGCATTTCCCAAAACGCGGCGCTCGCCGGGCGCAGGAAATGCCGCTCATCGCCGCTTCATCAACGTCCTGGAAAGCGTTCGGTTCCAGGACGTTTTGTTTTGTGAAGCCAACAGGTATGGCTTTTGCATCCACGTGTCTTCCAACCGCAAGAAATCATTGCTTTCGTTACGAGGAATCCTGCAGCCATGAAAATAGCGCAAGTTGCTCCCTTGTTTGAACGGGTACCGCCCAAAGCCTATGGTGGTACCGAACGCGTCATTTCTTACCTCACTGAAGAGCTGGTCCGGCAGGGGCATGACGTCACCCTGTTTGCCAGCGGCGATTCGGTGACGGCAGCAAGGCTGGTGCCGGTGATCGAGCAAAGCTTGCGGCTTGATCTGAATCGCCAGGAATGGTTGATGTATCACACGATGATGCTCGATGAGGTCGCGGCAATGGCAGACGAATTCGATGTCATCCATTTTCATACCGATTACCTGCATTTCCCCCTGACGAGAAGATTGCCTGTCCCCCATGTGACTACCTTGCATGGCCGGCTGGATTTGCCCGACCTGGTACCGTTGTACCGCCACTTTAACCAGGTGCCGCTGGTTTCCATTTCCCAGAGTCAGCGCGGTCCTTTGCCATGGGTAAACTGGATTGAGACGGTTTACCATGGTTTGCCGCCGGACCTCTATAACTTCCATGCAAAGCCGGGTGAATATTTTGCATTCGTCGGCAGGATTTCCCCGGAAAAAAGGGTCGACCGCGCCATCGAAATTGCCGTGCATTGCGGCGTGCCATTGAAGATTGCCGCCAAAATCGACCGTGCCGATCAAGCGTATTTCAAGGAGCACATCGAGAAACTGTTTCAGCATCCGCTGGTCGAGTACATAGGTGAGGTCGGCGAAGCAGATAAGCGCAGCCTGCTGGGGCAGGCACGCGCACTATTGTTTCCGATCGACTGGCCCGAACCATTCGGCCTGGTCTTGATCGAATCTTTCGCTTGCGGTACCCCTGTTGTTGCATATCGACATGGCTCCGTACCGGAAATCGTGGAAGAAGGCGTCACTGGCTTGCTGGTCAGCGATCAGGAACAGGCTTTGCTGGCGGCACAAAGGATTGGCGACCTGGATCGCGCGCTTTGCCGGCGCACATTTGAGCAACGTTTCACGGCGCAGCACATGGCGGATAACTACCTGAAGGTCTATCGCCAAGTCATCGATGCGCGTATGAATCAATAGCCGGAGTAAACCATGGCCCATAAAATTCAGCTCGACGAACAATGGTATATCCTGGCGACGTCGTCGCCGACGGATGAACGCAGGCGTGTGCTCAAGCACAACGATACCTTCGGCCTGTTTGACCGCTTCGGCGATATCCAGCCGATTGGCATGGGCGAGGAAGGCATCTATCACGGCGATACCCGTTTCCTCTCGCACCACGAACTGCTGATCGAAGGGGTGCGGCCGATGTTCCTCAATTCCTCGGTCAAGGATGACAGCAGCCTGCTGATTGTCGAGCTGATGAATCCGGATCTTCATCCCGAAGGCAAGGAACCCATCGCCAAGGGCTTGCTGCATATTTTTCGCGCCAAGATCCTGTGGGATGGCGCCTGCTACGAACATGTGCGGATCGTCAATTTCGGACTGGAGGAGATCAGCACCCGGGTCTGGATGGAATTCGGCGCCGATTTTGCCGATATTTTCCAGGTGCGCGGCTTCCAGCGCAGCGGACATGGCGAACTGCTGGCGCCGGAATCCGGCGGCGCCGAGCTCTTGCTTGGTTACAGCGGCCTCGACAAAGTGCAGCGAAATACCCGGGTCAATTTCGAGCCGCAACCGGACAAGCTGACGGGTAACCGTGCGGAATTCGCGGTGCGCCTGGCGCCGAAAGGCGAGGTGCATTTGTATGCGAGCATCCGCTGCGAACAAGGCAAGGCGCCCCTGGCGCGGCCCTCCCTGCCGAAATCCGAGGCCGATGCCTATCTGCAGGCATACAACCTCGCCAGCGAGTTCATCGGCAGCTGCCGCGGCGGGCGCTGCGGCATTACCACTTCCAACGCCCTGGTCAACCAGTGGCTCGACCGGTCCGCCTCCGACCTCGACATGCTGACCTCGACCATGGCGGAAGGCAGTTACCCGTATGCCGGCGTGCCATGGTATTCCACCACGTTCGGCCGCGACGGCATCCTGACGGCGCGCGAGTGCCTGTGGATCGACCCGCGGCAGGCCAAGGGGGTGCTGGCGTTTCTGGCGAAGACCCAGGCGAACGAAGTCGACCCGGAACGCGATGCCGAGCCGGGAAAGATCCTGCACGAGGCGCGCAAGGGCGAACTGGCCGCCCTCGACGAAGTGCCTTTCCGGCGCTATTACGGCACGGTGGATGCGACACCGCTGTTTGTCGGCCTGGCGGGCGCCTACTATGAGCGCACCGGCGATATCGACTTCATCCGCACCATCTGGCCCAACGTGCTGCGCGCGCTCGACTGGATCGACCATTACGGTGACGCCGACGGCGACGGTTTCGTCGAGTATGCGCGCAAGAGCGAAAAAGGCTTGCAGCAGCAGGGCTGGAAGGATTCGTTCGATTCGATCTTCCATCACGATGGCAGCTTCGCCGATGCGCCGATCGCCTTGTGCGAGGTCCAGGGCTATGTGTACGAAGCAAAGCTGCGCGCGGCCGAGCTGGCCGAGGTGCTGGGCGAATCGGAACTCGCGCTGGCGCTGCGGGAAGCTGCGCAGACGCTCAAGCAGCGCTTCAACGAAGCGTTCTGGTGCGAAGAGCTCGGCACGTATGCCATCGCGCTGGATGGCAAGAAACGCAAATGCGAGGTCGCCTCCTCCAATGCAGGCCACGCCCTGTGGAGCGGCATTGCGACCCCGGAGTATGCTGCGCGGGTGGCCGATCGCCTGCTGGGGGAGGATTTTTTCTGCGGCTGGGGCATCCGCACCATTTCCAGCGAAGAAAAGCGTTACAACCCGATGGCTTACCACAACGGCTCGGTATGGCCGCACGATAATGCCCTGATTGCCGAGGGCATGGCGCGCTATGGCCTGACCGACAAGGCCATGACCGTATTCACTGGCATGTTCGATGTCAGCCTGTTTGTTGACCAGCATCGCTTGCCGGAGTTGTTCTGCGGCTTTGAAAAACGCCCTGGGGAGGGGCCGACGCTGTACCCGGTGGCCTGTTCGCCGCAGGCATGGGCGGCGGCAACCGTGTATTACCTGTTGCAGGCTTGCCTGGGCCTGTCCTTCGATCCGGACAATGACCAGATCCGCTTCCGCCACCCGCGCCTGCCGCCTTTCCTGGAAACGGTGGAAATCACCGGCTTGTCGGTCAAGGGCGGCAGTGTCGACTTGCGCCTGCAACGCTATCCCAATAACGTCGGCATCAATGTCGTGCGCAAGCAAGGCCATGCGGAGGTGGTGGTCGTGGCATAAATACGGGTGTCCTGGAAACGGATTCGGCAGGGGAATGCTTCTGCCAGTAAAATAACCGTTTCTTCGAGCATTCATCAAAGCCCTTATGCCCTATCTGACGATTGAAGACACCATCGGCAATACGCCGCTGGTGCAGTTGAACCGCGGCCTGGCGGAAGCCCCGCGCCGCCGCAACAACATCATTCTGGCCAAACTGGAAGGTAACAATCCGGCTGGTTCCGTCAAGGACCGGCCGGCGCTGTCCATGATCAAGCATGCCGAACAGCGCGGCCAGATCAAGCCGGGCGACACGCTGATCGAAGCTACCAGCGGCAATACCGGTATCGCCCTGGCAATGGCAGCAGCCATGCGCGGCTACAAGATGGTGCTGCTGATGCCGGAAAACCTCAGCGAAGAACGGCGCCAGAGCATGGCTGCCTATGGCGCCAAGATTATCCTGACGCCGCGCACCGGCGGCATGGAATATGCCCGCGACCTGGCAGAGCAGATGCAAAAGGAAGGCAAGGGCATCATCCTTGACCAGTTCGCCAATCCTGACAATCCGCTGGCGCATTACGAAGGTACCGGTCCGGAAATCTGGCGCGATACCGAAGGGCGGGTGACGCATTTCGTCAGCGCCATGGGCACCACCGGCACCATCATGGGCGTGTCGCGCTATCTCCGGGAACAGAGCCCGGCGATCCGCATCATCGGTGCGCAACCGGAAGAAGGCTCGCAAATCCCGGGTATCCGCAAATGGCCCGAGGCCTATCTGCCAAAGATCTATGACAAGGGGCTGGTCGACCAGCTTGAATATGTCAGCCAGGCCGCAGCCGAGAAAATGGCGCGGCGCATGGCTGTCGAGGAAGGTATTTTCTGCGGCATCTCGGCTGCGGGCGCCTGCGAAGTGGCGTTGCGCGTTTCCGAAACCGTGGAGAATGCCACGATCGTCTTCATCGTCTGCGATCGCGGCGACCGTTACCTGTCCACCGGCGTATTTCCCGCCTAGCGAACAAGTCGGGCAAGCTGGCCGACTGCTGGCTTATTCGCCAGCTTCGGCCAGTTCGTTGCCGTCTTTTGGCTTGAATTGCTTGTCGCTGATGCGGAACTTGTCGCGGCGGTCGCCCATCAACAAGCGCAATTCCTTGATGGAGAGGTCGCTGACTTCATGCATGCGGATCAGCAGCGAAGCGCCTACCGGCAGGCGGCGATGGCGGATCTTGCTGATCACGGGGGGCGCCACTTCCAGCGCGCGGGAGAGGGCAGCATCGTTTTTCAGGCGCAGCTTTTCGATCAGGGAATCGAGCAGGTGGTTCGGATCGTAGGCCGGCAGGTCAGCCAGGCGATTGCTGCCAGCGGAGGTATCGAGTTCGGTATTCATGGTGGCGTCACTTCCAAATTGCAGGTTAATGTAAAAGTTGTTTATTTTCTGTTTTCTGGAAATGACAATAGTGTAAGACTATTTTGTTAAAAATATTGCAATTTTTAACAAATGCCTGTGGCTATTCAGAACATTTCCAAACAGAATCTTGTTTGATGACAACATAGTGATTAAATCTATTTTTGCAATGGATTTATTGCAAATTAATTGCATTTCTACCTTCAATTCCCGGGCAAGCCATCGCCGTTTTCTGTACTGACCCCGGTTTTCCGTTATGCCGCCAACAGATTGCAATAGTTCAACACATTGTAGCGAGCGCTTTTATTGTCATTTTGAGGGGACGCAAGCGTGTAACAGACGAGGTTTTGTTTGCCTCATGAAGCATGCATCCCGGAAGGGCCGAGCCGGCTTGTGTACTGCCTTATTGATCTTTCTTGAGCGCGTTCCAGCCGGCGAGGCCCAGGCGTCGCATCGTTTCCATGTTCTTTTCAAAAATGTCGGCTGCGTCGGGAAACGCTGCGACCGCGGCATCGAGACTGGATTCGCGCAACAGGTGCAGGGTGGGGTAGGGTGAACGGTTGGTATAGTTTTCGATTGCATCGGCAGCAGCATCGGCGAACTGGTAGTCCGGGTGAAAACTGGCAATCTGCAGCTCGCCTTCCAGGCCAAGATCGGCAAGGATGTCATCGGCGCGGCCAAGGAATGCGTTGTAGTCGAAAAAATCGGCCAGTACTCCCGGGTGGATCAGCAGCGTAGTATCGATTTCATCCGCCGCGGCGGCTTGCAGCAGCTGGAGTTCGCGCGCCAGTTCCGCCGCCAGTTCATCGGTTGTCGTGGCTGCGCTGGCGACGTACCGGATCAATCCCTTGACTTGTACTGACTTGGCGAAGGGGCACAGGTTCAGGCCGATGACGGCCTTGTCTACCCAGGCGCGGGTTGCAGCAATGGCTTGTTCCGCGCTTGGCAGAGGGAGTGTGGACATGGCGTGTATTCCAGAATAAGGGCGATGCGGGATGGATGGTGCAGGGATTGTATCAAGCCTGTAGGCGATCCTGGCAGCATGCGTTATGCTTGCACGCCGCCGTGACAGCGCGGCAATTCGCCGCAGTTTTTGAACTTGATTGAAAGGGCAGGCATGGCGCTCAAGGCCACCATTTTTAAAGTCGACTTGCAGGTTGCAGACATGGATCGTCACTATTACGGCGACCATGCCCTGACGATTGCGCGTCATCCTTCGGAAACTGATGAGCGGATGATGGTGCGCGTGCTGGCGTTCGCCCGCCATGCCGATCCGGCGCTGGTCTTCGGCAAGGGCTTGAGCAGTGACGATGAACCCGACTTGTGGCAAAAGGATCTGACCGGCGCCATCGATTTATGGATCGAGGTTGGACTTCCCGATGAAAAGCGTCTGCTCAAGGCCAGCGGACGGGCAAATCAGGTCATCGTCTACAGCTACGGCAGTTCTGCTGCAATCTGGTGGAAGCAAATAGCCGGAAAAATCGAGAGGGCAAAAAATGTTGCCGTTTATCACGTGCCTATAGAGGCAAGCCTTGCTTTGGCCAAAATGACGCAGCGTACGATGCAGGTGCAATGTACGGTACAGGATGGGCAAATGTGGCTGACCGGCACGGAAGAGGCGGTTTTGGTCGATATAACGCACTGGAAGGACGCTCGACGTTAAATGCAGCATCCGTTTTTTCAGGTACGCTTTATTTTTGCTGCCGGGTGCGGTAATCCTGGAATGTTGTCGTGGATTGCCGGCGCTGAAAAAACGTCATGGAGGACGCGCTTTGCCAGACAAGTTGCGGCGCCAGAGAATCCGGCAGATCATGAAGGCCAAGCATATCCTGCCTGTCGTTATGCTGGTCTTGGCCCTGTTGATCACGTTCCTGTTGGTACGCGATGCACGCCGGGTATCTGAAAAGTATCTGCAGGATGAATTCGCTTTCCGTGTACAGGAGATAAACGAAGCGATTTACCGACGCATGCAACTGTATGAACAGGTGCTGCGGGGCACGCAGGGATTGTTTGCGGCATCCGGGGCAGTCTCCCGCGAAGAATTTCGCAGCTATATCGATACTTTGGATTTGCAAAGAAATTATCCCGGCATTGAAGGCATCGGATTTTCGCTGGTCGTCTCACCGGCAGCCAAGCCAGGTCATATTCAGGAAATGCGCAGGAGCGGTTTTCCGCAATACGTCATCAAGCCTGCGGGCGAGCGCGACCTGTATACATCGATCCTCTATCTGGAACCCTTTTCCGGCCGTAATTTGCATGCGTTCGGTTTCGATATGTATTCGGAGGCGCGCCGCCGCGAAGCAATGGAAAAATCCCGGGACAGCAACCAGGCCGTCATGTCGAAAAAGACCCGGCTGGTCCAGGAAGTCGAGGTCAATGTCCAGGTGGGATTCCTGATGTATCTGCCGGTGTATCGCTCGGGCTCGCCCCATGAAACAGTGGAGCAGCGACGCGAGAACCTGATTGGCTGGGTGTATGCGCCGTTTCGCATGAACGATCTCATGCGCGGCATGGAAGGGGTGCGCACCGGCGAACTGGATGTCGAAATTTATGATGGCGGCAAGCTGGACGATGCCGGGTTGATGTATGACTCGAACCAGGTGGTCAGCGCCATCCGGCATCCGGGCAGGTTCACGCAGGTGGAGCCATTGCAATTTGCCAGCCACCAATGGCTGGTCGCAATCACCTCCCTGGCGCTATATGAACGGCAGGCAGATGATGGCAGGGCGGGACTGCTGCTGCGCGGCGGCATCAGCATCAGCCTGCTGCTGTCCATGCTGGCCTGGGTTTTTTTGGACGACAAGGCGCGGGCCTTGCAAGCCGCCGATCAGGCGATGCAACTGGCCCTTTACGATGCCCTGACCGGTCTGCCCAATCGCAAGCTGCTGTCGGAGCGCCTGGCACTGGCGCTGTCGAAGGCCAAGCGCGATCACGGCAAGGTTGCGCTGTTGTTCATTGACCTGGACAAGTTCAAGCCGGTCAATGACGAGTACGGCCATGCGATCGGCGATTTGCTGCTGAAGGACGTGGGCAGGCGCCTGCAGCATTGCATGCGCGAGTCCGACACGGTGGGGCGCATCGGCGGCGACGAATTTGTCGCCATGCTGGGGACGGTCGAGGGCAGGGAGGGTGCCTGCAAGGCTGCCGATAAAATCCTGCGTGAATTGACCCGCCCGTTCGAGGTCGTCGGACATCGGCTGGAAATCGGCGGCAGCATCGGCGTTGCCCTGTATCCGGAACATGGCGAGGAGCCGAACGCCTTGCTGAAAAGTGCTGACATGGCCATGTATGAAGCCAAGAACAGCGGACGCGGTACGGTGCGGTTTGCTTCCTGACAAGGCTTTTCCTGCCTGATCCGGCGGGCGCTTGCGCCCCGGCCACTTCTGGCCTACTATCAGTCTTTTGAAGGCCCGATCATCCGCTGCGTGCGGATTTTTTATTTTTGGAAATGTGATGGAAATAATCATGGAAAAATCCTTGCCGCCAATCACCGTCTCCAGCCTGGATCTGGAGCGCATCGAGGAATTGCTGGAAATGGCGTCGTTCAGGAGGCTGCCCGGCATCGATGCGCTCCAGGGCGAACTGGATCGCGCCGCGGTGGTGGACCCGGAAGAAGTGCCGCCGGATCTGGTGACCATGAATTCGACCGTGGTGGTGCTTGACGAAGACTTGAACAGTCAAAGCGAATTGACCCTGGTGTACCCGAATTCGGCGCAGCAAGCCAATCCGGTATCGGTGCTGGCGCCGGTCGGCAGCGCCTTGCTTGGCTTGTCGGTCGGCCAGTCGATTGCGTGGCCAGTGCCCAGCGGGCGCGAATTGCACCTGCGCGTCCTGAGTGTCAAGAACCAGCCTGAGGCCAGCGGCCTGTACTACCGCTGATCGCTCCTCGCCGCACCCCATGCGTGGTGCGAAAAAAACCCGCAGGCCGTTTCCGGCTGCGGGTTTTTGTTTGCCTGTGACGGCCGGGTCGTTACACCACGCCCTGGTCGATCATGGCATCGGCGACCTTGCGGAAGCCGGCGATGTTCGCACCCAGGACCAGGTTGCCAGGCTGGCCGAATTCCCTGGCGGTTTCGCTGGCGCTCAGGAAAATGTTTTTCATGATCCGGTGCAGCCGGCTATCGACTTCTTCAAAGGTCCATTGCTGCATGCTGGCGTTTTGTGCCATTTCCAGCTGGCTGGTTGCCACGCCGCCGGCGTTGGCAGCCTTGCCCGGGCCATAGAGAATGCCGGCAGCCAGGAACTTGTCGACAGCGCCCTGGGTGGACGGCATGTTGGCGCCTTCCGAAATGAGGGTGCAGCCATTCTTCAGCAGGGTGGCGGCGTCTTCCTCGTTGAGTTCGTTTTGCGTCGCGCTCGGGAAGGCTGCATCACAGGGGACTGACCATACCGCATTGCGCCCGGCCGGGTAATCGGCCACCGGGGTGTACTTGGCGTCGGCATGGTACTTGACGTATTCGGCCAGCGATGCGCCCTGGACTTCCTTGAGCTGCTTCAGGGTTTCCAGGTTGATGCCGGCGGCGTGGTGGATCATGCCGCGCGAATCACTGACGGTGACCGGCCTGGCGCCGACTTCCTGCAGCTTTTCCACGGTATAGATGGCGACGTTGCCGGAGCCCGATACCGTGCAGATTTTGCCTTCGAGCGACTGGCTGCGCTCGGCCAGCATGTTTTGTGCAAAATACACCGAGCCGTAGCCGGTGGCTTCCTTGCGCGCCAGCGAACCGCCCCAGGCGACCTTTTTGCCGGTGAAGACGCCTTCGTAGCGGCCGGTCAGGCGCTTGTACTGGCCGAACATATAGCCGATTTCGCGCGCGCCCACGCCGATGTCGCCGGCTGGCACATCGATGGTCGGGCCAAGGTAGCGGTACAGCTCGTTCATGAAGGACTGGCAGAAGCGCATGATTTCATTGTCCGACTTGCCCTTGGGGTCAAAGTCGCTGCCGCCCTTGCCGCCGCCGATGGCCAGGCCGGTCAGCGAATTCTTGAAGATCTGCTCGAAGCCGAGGAACTTGATGATACCGCCGTAGACGCTCGGGTGAAAGCGTATGCCGCCTTTGTAGGGGCCAAGGGCGGAGTTGAATTCGATGCGGTAGCCCTTGTTGACCTGGACCTCGCCCTTGTCGTCAACCCATGCCACGCGAAAGAGGATCTGGCGCTCCGGTTCGACGATGCGGTCGATGATGTTGTGCTTCCTGTATTTCGCATCCTTGTCGAGCAGGGGGCGCAAGGACATCAGGACTTCTTCGACCGCCTGGTAGTACTCAAGCTGGCCGGGGCCGCTGCGCTTCAATTTTTCGATGGTCTGGGCGACGTAAGGCAAGGTAATTCTCCTGAAACGAAAAGGGGCAAATGCCGGCTTCCCAATGCGGCCGGGCCGGCAATCATGGTTCTGAAGGTGTGTTTAGACTGGAATTTCACTGCATGAAATGCGCATGAGCGAAAAAATCAAGGCTGAATTCTACGCCAACTTAGTGCATGTCTGCATTGTTTTGGTGAATTGACAATAATTCGCACCAAAATGGCGATCTATTCGGGCGGTTGCGAGGATTTGTTGCCTTTTTGTGGTGCATTTTCGTCAGGCAGGTCGCGATTGCGGTAGAGCGAGGCCTGCATGAGCAGGATGGTCGAAATGGGCGAGGTCGTGATCATCAACAGGGCGATCAGTATCTCCTGCAACGCCAGGCGTTCGCCGTGGGCCGCGGCCGCCAGCAGGGAAGCCGCCAGCACGCATCCCAGTCCAAGAGAGTTGCCCAGTGTCGGCGCATGCATGCGCGAGTGGAAGTCAGGCAGCCGCAGCAAGCCGCTTGATCCGGTCAGGGCCAGCGCGCTGCCGGTCACCAGCAGCAGCGCAATCGGCAGCGCGGCCCAGAGTGGCAGTTCGGCGCCGCTCATGGCTCGATCACCTCGCCGCGCAGGAGAAATTTCGCCAGCGCCGTGGTGCCGACGAAGCCGAACAGGGCAATCAGCAGGGCGATGTCGAAATAGACGCGCGTGCCGAGCCGGATGCCGAGGGTGAGCATCACCAGCATCGCATTGACGTAAAGGGTGTCGAGCGCGAGCACGCGGTCTTGCGCCGCGGGGCCGCGCAACAGCCGCACGGCGGCGCAGCACATGGCCAGCGCAAAGCCGGTCAGGGCGATCGAGCTTGCCCAGTAGAGCAACAGTTGGCTCATTCGAATATCTCCATCAGGGGGCGTTCGTAATGCAGCTTGATCGTATCGATCCAGGTCTGCTCGTCCTGCAAGTCCAGCACATGCAGGGTCAGCGTAGCGCCGTCCGGCGAAAGTCCCGCCCATACTGTGCCCGGCGTGGCGGTGACAATGCATGCCAGCGCCGCCAGTCCGTGCGGGTCGCGCAGGTCGAGCGGAATATCCATGAAGCCGGCGCTGGATCTGCTGCGCCTGTTGCCGAGGATGATGCGGGCGACCGCCAGGTTGGAGCGCCCGATGTCCTTGATGACGGTCCATAGCAGCCGGGCGATTGCCAGGGGCTGGCGCACCTGCGCGCGCATCGGCCGCATCGATGCGGTAAGCAGGGGTATGCCGATGGCCAGCATGAGTCCCAGCAGGGCGTGTCCCGGGGAAACGCTGTCATTCAGCAGCAGCCACAGGGCAAGCAGAAAGGCTGCCAGGCGTATTTCGGCAGGAAATTTCATGGTTGTCCTCCGGAGGCCGCTGTGCCGTTTGCCGATGCCGGCAATACTGCGCTGATGTAAGCCTGCGGCAAATAGAGCGACTCGCCGGTGGCCTGCAGGTAGCGTACGGCAGGTTCGGCCATCAGCGACAATACGCCTGCCAGCAATATCAGTGCTGCCACAGGCCCGGCTTCGATCAGGCGCAGGCGCGGCTTGCTGCGCTCGCCGGTCCCCCAGAACAGGCGGCTGCCCATCCGCGACAGCGCGATGATGCCCGCCAGTCCCGATGCCAGCACCGCCGCCAGCAGCACCCAGGCCTGCTGTTGTTGCGGGCTAGCCGGCGCCGCGTCGAGCGCTGCAGACAGCATCCAGAATTTGGCGACGAATCCCGACAGCGGCGGCATGCCCGTGACCAGCAATGCGCAGGAAGCGAAGCTGAAGCCCAGAAAGGCCATCGCTGCGGGTATGGCGATGCCGACGACGTCATCGGGACGGTCCGAATATACCGGGTCGTCGATACCGAACGATTCCATTGTGATGGCCAGCATGTTGGCGCCGTACGACTGGCTGCGTTCGATCATCTCGCACAGCATGAAGAAAGCGCCAGTGGCAAGCACCGAGCTGACCAGGTAGAACAGTGTCGATCCCGCCATCGCAGGCCCGCCGATGCCGAAGCCCGCCAGCAGGGTGCCGGCGGAAACGATGACGCAATAGGCCGTGAGGCGTTGCGGCTTTTGTTCGGTCAGCATGGCCGCCGAGCCAAACAGCAGTGTTACCATGCCGATCCAGAACAGCCAGTCGCCATTGAATGGTGCCGGCCCGCCATCGGCTGAAAACAGCGTCGTCAGCCGCAGCAGGGAATACACGCCGACCTTGGTCATGATCGAAAAAATCGCGGCCACCGGCGCGGCTGCCGAGCCGTAGGCATTGGCAAGCCAGAAGTTCAGCGGCCAGACGCCGGCCTTGAGGAGAAAGGCCGTGCCGAGAATGGCGCAGCCGGCATCCAGCAGGGTGCGTTCGTCACGGGCGAGAGCGGGCAGCCGCACCGCCAGGTCCGCCATGTTGAGCGTGCCGGCGGCGCCGTAGATCAGCGCCACGCCGACCAGAAAAACCAGCGAGCCGGCCAGGTTGACGGCGATGTAGTGCATGCCTGCACGCACCCGCAGGATGCCGGAGCCGTGCAGCACAAGGCCGTAGGAGGCGGCCAGCAAAACCTCGAAAAATACGAACAGGTTGAACAGGTCGCCCGTCAGGAAGGCGCCATTGAGCCCCATGACCAGGAACTGGAACAGGGGATGGAAATGCGCGCCCATGCGCTCCCAGCGCGCCAGGGAATACACCACGGATGCCAGCGCCAGCAGGGAACTCACGGTCAGCATGACTGCGGCCAGGCGGTCGGCGACCAGCACGATGCCGAATGGCGCGCGCCATGCGCCCAGCGAGTAGACGGCAATGCCGTCGGGCCACCAGGCCGGCATGCCGCCATTCGCCATCGCCAAAAGGGCAATGGCGATGCCGACCTGCAGCGACGTCGCCGACAAGGCCAGTGCCACGCGTGTGCGGCGCCAGTTGTCACGCAACAGCAGCATGGCTGCGCCTGCCAGTAGGGGCAGCAGGATCGGCAGGATCGGCAGTTGCAGGATCAGGTCGCTCACTGGTCCGGTTCCTCGCCGTCGACATGGTCGGTGCCGGTCAGGCCGCGCGCGCCCAGGAGCACCACCAGGAACAGTGCGGTGGTGGCGAAGCTGATCACGATGGCGGTCAGTACCAGCGCCTGCGGCACCGGGTCGGCATAACGCGCCGGGTCCGATGGGTGCGCGGGATCGATGATCGGCGCGCCGCCCACCGTCAGGCGTCCCATCGCAAAAATGAACAGATTGACGGCATATGACAGCAGCGACAGGCCCATGATCAACTGGAAAGTGCGCGGTCGCAATACCAGCCACACGCCCGAGCCTGCGAGGACGCCGACGGCCAGTGCATAGATGATTTCCATCATTCCTCCTTTGTTGTGGCGGCGGGCGGCAGGTTGGCGAAGGGCTGCAGGGTCATGCCTGCCAGCCTGGCCGCCGCCGGCAGGCGCTGGCGCCGGCGCAGCGACTGGTGCGCCAGCGCCACGAGAATCAGGGCGGCGGCGCCGATCACGAGGAGGTAGACGCCGAGGTCGAACAACAGCACGGTAGACAGGTGCAGCTCGCCGATCAAGGGAATTTGCGGGTGCCAGGCCATGGATGCCAGGAAGGGTCGGGTCGCCAGCCATGCCGACAGGCCGGCAGCGACGGCGCACAGCAAGCCCCAGCCAATCCAGTACTGCGGCCGCAGGCGCGCGCGCGATTCCGCCCAGAGCGTGCCGCTGCCAAGGTATTGCAGGATCATGGCGGTCGCCATGACCAGGCCGCCGACGAAACCGCCGCCCGGAGAATCATGGCCGCGCAACAGATAAAACAGCGAAATCATGCCCGCCACCGGCAGCAACAGTCGCATCAGCAGCGCCGGCAGCATCATGACGCCGTCTGGCAATGCCGCGCGCGGATCGGTGGGCGCAGGGCGCTCGCCTTCGCGCTGCTGGCGCGGCAAGGCAATGCTTTCTTCGGCCGGCCGGAAACGCCGCAGCAACGCGTATACCGTCAGGGCAACGATGCCCAGCACGGTGATTTCTCCCATCGTGTCAAAGCCGCGAAAATCGACCAGGATCACGTTGATGACATTGGCGCCGCCGCCCAGCGGCACCGAATTTTCGACGAAGAAAGAGGCAATGCCATGGCCAGGTTGCTGCCGCAGCACCGCATAGGTGAGGAGCGCAAGCCCCAGTCCCGCGGCGCAGGCCGTCAACAGGTCGCGCAGACGGCGCGCGCGGGTGCGCAGGTCGATTTCGTCTGATTGCCCATCGTCGGCTTGCTTGCGCCGCGGTAGCCAGCGTAGACCGAGCAAAAGCAATACCACCGTCACGACTTCGACCGCCAGTTGCGTCAATGCCAGGTCGGGGGCGGAAAACCACGCAAAGGTGAGGCTGGTGGCGAGGCCGGCGCCACCGACCATGATCAGTGCGGCAAGGCGGTGGTATTTCGCCTGGGTGGCGGCGCCGACGGCGCAGGCGGCCCCGATCAGCCAGACCAGCGCGAAAGCCGGATCGATGCCTGTCAGCCTCAGATTGGCTGCTGGCAAGCCATCCTGGCGCAACGCAAACAGGGCCGAGCCGCCTGTCGCCAGCAGCAGCAACAGCAATTGCACCTGGAGTCGCACGGTGGACAGGGTCCTGGTCAGTCCGCCGGCGAAGCTGGTACACCGGTCGAGCAGGGATTCGAAGATGCGCTTGCCATCCAGTTGATAGCCCGGTACGACGGCAGCGGCCAGGCGCCGCAGGCGCAGCCGCAAGCCCAGGTAAAGCGCAATGCCGCCCGCCATGGCCAGCAGGCTCATGGCCAGGGGCAGGTTGAACCCATGCCAGACTGCCAGGCTATGGGGCGGCATGTCCGGGCCCAGGACCGAGGCCGCAGCGGTATCCAGGAAAGGGCCGATGGTTTGTGCGGGGAAAATGCCGACGACCAGGCAGGTCAGCACCAGCAGTGCGCTGGGCAGCAGCATCCAGCGTGGCGCCTCGTGCGGAACGCGCGGCAAATCCTGTGCCGGTGGTCCGAAAAAAACTTGCAGGATGAAGCGCAGCGAATACGCGACGCTGAACATCGAGGCGATGACGGCGATGACCGGCAAGCCGATGCGCGCAGCCATGTTGCCGCTGACGAAGACCGTTTCGGTAAAAAACATTTCTTTCGAAATGAACCCGTTCAGCAGGGGCACGCCCGCCATGGCCGCAGCGGCTACCACGGCCAGAAGCGCCGTGATGGGCATGACGTCGCGCAGGCCGGATAGCCGTGTCAGGTTGCGCGTGCCGGTCTCATGGTCGACGATGCCCGCTGCCATGAAAAGCGATGCCTTGAATGTGGCATGGTTGGCGATATGGAAAATGGCCGCCAGCAGGGCCAGCGGGCTGTTCAAGCCCAGCAGCAGGGTGATCAGACCCAGGTGGCTGATCGTCGAGTACGCCAGCACGCCTTTCATGTCTTTCTGGAACATCGCCGCGTAGGCGCCCAGCACCAGCGAGCACAGGCCGGCGCCGCCGATCAGCCAGAACCAGGCTTCGGTGCCGGACAATACCGGCCAAAGCCGCACCAGCAGAAAGACGCCTGTCTTGACCATGGTGGCGGAGTGCAAATAGGCCGATACCGGCGTCGGCGCCGCCATGGCATGCGGCAGCCAGAAATGAAAAGGCACCTGGGCGCTCTTGGTCAGCGCGCCCAGGCCCACCAGCAGCAGCACCGCCATGTACCAGGGATGGTCGCGCAGGAGGTCGCCCGATGCCAGCACCGTATCCAGGTCATAGCTGCCGACGATGCGGCCGATCAGCAGGACGCCTGCCAGCAGGCACAAGCCGCCGCCGGCGGTGACTGTCAGGGCCATGCGGGCGCCGCGCCGCGCATCGACACGGTGGTGCCAGTATCCAATGAGCAGGAAGGAAGCAAGGCTGGTCAATTCCCAAAACAGCACCAGCTGGATCAGGTTGCCTGACAAGACGACGCCCAGCATGGCGCCCATGAATGCCAGGAGAAATGAAAAGAAGCGCGGCACCGGGTCTTGCGGCGACATGTAGTACCGCGCATACAGCACCACCAGCGCGCCCATGGCACTGACCAGCATGGCGAACAGCCAGGCGTAGCCATCCATGCGCAAGGTGAATTCCAGCCCCAGCGCGGGCGCCCAGTTGAATGTGGCGCGCAGCACGCCGCCGTCGGCAATTGCCGGGTAGAGGCTACCGATGACCGTGCAGCAGCCGAGCGCCACGGCACCGGCCAGCCATGCTTCGGCATTGCGCGAATGGCGTGGCATTGCTCCCGCCAGCAGGCAGCCGATGAGCGGAAGCAGGAGGATCCAGGCGAGCGACATGAGTGGGGCAATCCTTTCCGTGACACGGGCATTTTGCCGAACCGATGAGCAGCGATGTTGCGATAAACTAGCGTGCCGTGCGCGCGCCTCGGGCGCGCACGGCATTTATCCGCACACGATGTTCACACCATGTTAACAGACGTACGGAAAAAATGTGCGCGTCAGCCGCCGCGCGCGGCCTTCACGGCGCGACCGAGTTCCACTACCGACATGGCATAGAAGAAGCTGCGGTTATATTTGGTAATGGCGAAGAAATTTGCTGCGCCCAGCCAGTACTCGGTGGCTTCGCTGCCGTTTTGCAGGTCGACCAGGCCGTATGGCAGAGCGGCCGGCGCGTCGCCCGCCGGGGCAATCCCGACAGTCAACATTTCATCGAGCGTATGCCTGGCTTCCAGGCTCTGGCCGATGTAGGCTTCCCAGCGATTGTCGGGCGCGCCGTTCACTGTCGTCGTGGTGACAGTGGCGGGGAAGGCAATGGGTTGCCCGGCTTGCCAGCCATGCTGCACCAGGAAGTTGGCAACGCTGCCGATGGCATCGATGGCAGAATTGCGCAAGTCGATCTTGCCATCGCCATTGAAGTCGACAGCAAAATTGCGTATGCTGCCCGGCATGAACTGCGGCAGGCCGATCGCCCCGGCATAGGAACCCAGCAGCATGAAGGGATCGATGCCGGAGTCGCGCGCAAACAGCAGGGTTTGCTCGAGCTGGCCCCGGAAAAACTTCATCCGGGCGACACGATTTGGGGTGTTTGGGTAATCGAAGCCCAGGGTGGTCAGGGTGTCGAGCACGCGGAAGTTGCCGGTATTGCGGCCATAAACGGTTTCCACGCCGATGATGCCGACAATGATTTCAGCGGGCACGCCATACGTTTTTTCGGCGCGTTCGAGCGCCTGCGCATGCTCGTTCCAGAAGTCGGTGCCTGCGCGAATGCGGATCGGTTCAATGAAGCGGGCGCGATAGGCGCGCCAGTTTTTCGGTTGCCCGGGTGGCGCTGGCTTGACTAGCTGTATTGCCTTTTCAACATACTTCACTTCGCGAAATAAAGTTTCCAGGGTCTGGCGCTCGAAGCCATGGCGCGCTGCCATGTCATCGATGAAAGCGGCAACGTCCTGCCACTGGCCAAAATTGGCGAATTCGCCGGGCTGCACGGCGGGATAGGTAGCCTTGCTCAGCCTGGGCTTGGCTGTGGCGGGCCGGATTGCCGCTTCCCTGGCAAGCGTTGGCGTAGCTGCGGGCAGGAGAAGGCTAAGCGCGAGCAACAGGCTGCGCAGGGTGTTTGGAGGCGAGGTGGAAAATGTCATCGGCATTGCTTCAAAAGGGACTTCAGCTGGGCGACGTGGGGCGCAGCGGATAAGTCGCTTACCGTACCATATCGGACGCTTTCATAGCGTGCCAGGAAGCGTTCTGCAGCCATTTTTTTATTTTCGGAAAGCATGCCGGCAGCTTGCCGGAGGCGCAAGCAATAGGTGCGCGGGCCTTCATGCGCGGCACGTGGCAAGCCCTTGCGCGCCATGATTTGGCAAAAGCGCAAATATAGCGTGGTCAAAGGATCCATCTTGCGGCGTTCGACCAGCAGGGGCCAGGCCAGCAGCGCCATCACGATGGCCGCGCCCACACCCAGCAAGCTGGCCAGCGTGCGCCAGTCCGGCTGGTTGAAACCCAGCGATTGCAGCAGGCTGGTTTGTTTGTCACGGGAATAATTCATGACCCACTGGTTCCAGCCATTGTTGATGGCGTCCCAGTTGAAACGCAACGATGCCAGCCAGGAGCGGGCCGCCGGGTTGAGCCCGATTGCGCCAGCCAGTCCGCCTTGTGGCAGGTTGCGCGCAAGAGACTGTTCGATCCGGTTCGGCGCGACAGCTGCAGTAGGATCGACACGCACCCAGCCGCGGTTTTGCAGCCAGATCTCTGCCCAGGCATGGGCATCCGACTGCCGCACCGTCATGAAGCCATCGACCGGATTGATTTCGCCGCCCTGGTAGCCGGTGACTACCCGTGCCGGCACGCCGGCGGCGCGCATCAGGATAACGAACGCGCTGGCATAGTGTTCGCAAAAACCGGCACGCGTGCCGAACAGGAAGTCATCCATCGCATTGCGGCCCAGCGCCGGCGGTTCCAGCGTATAGCGGAATTGCTGCTCGCGGAAATACTGAAGCGCGGCATTGGCCACCTGCATGTCATCGCTGGCAGCGCGCCGCAGGCTTGCGGCGAAAGCCTGCGTGGCAGGGTTATAGCCCGTTGGAAGCGCGAGCCACGGGCGCAAGTCATCGCGCGCCAGATCGGCCTGCAATGCAAAGTCGAGATGGGAAACAGCGGTATAGCGGATGCGGTCATGGACGGGGCGTTCCGCCCGCAATTCGCCATTGGCCGCAATCTTCGCAGTCAGGCCGGGCATGACGGGCGGCGTTTGTGGCAATTCCAGTGCAAACAGCCAGCGCTTGCCGTGAGGCTCCATGGTGATCTGGTGGCGCACCGCGCTGCCACGCGTGCGCACGGCGGCAGGCAGCGTTGCGGCGCTCGTGGCGGTGGCCTGTTTCCAGTTGCGGCCATCGTAATCGTCCAGCACGATACCGCGCCAGTACAGCTTCGCTTGTGCCGGCACCGTATCGAGAAACTTCACGCGAAACGCGACATCGCCGGACAAGGCCAGTTGTGCGATATTTCCGGGCGCCATGGTATCCGACAAGCCGCTGCGGCTTACCTTGGCATCGCCCGGCATGTTCCACAAAGGCCCTTCGATGCGGGGGAAAAGAAAGAACATCAGCAAGGTCAACGGCGCCGCCAGCGCCAGGATTTTTCCGCCCAGTTGCAGGCGTTGCCGCAGTGGGGGCACGGCGCCTGTGTACTGGAAAGAAAGTTGCGCGCTCAGGAGGGCGACCATGGCCAGCAACGCCATCAGGGCCGCACCCATGCCCTGGGAGTGAAAAAAGCCTGCCAGTATCAGGAAGCAGCCAAGAAAAAGCACGACGAACAGGTCGCGCCGGGCATGCATTTCCAGTAGCTTGAATGCCAGCAGCAATACCAGTGTTGCCACGCCGGCTTCCCGCCCAAGCAGCGTCCTGAAGCTGGCATATACGCCCGCCATGGCCAGCACGGCGAGCGGCAGCAGCAGCCAGCGCGGCGGCAGGCGGTTGCCGCGAAAAGTGATCCAGCCCCGCCAGAGCAGCAACGCCCCGGCAGTCAGCGCTATCCATAATGGCACCTGTGCCGCATGCGGTGCCAGCACCAGGACACAGGCGCACAGCAACAGCAGGGTGTCGGCCTTGTCGCGCGACATTGGGCGGTCGTGATTCCGCGCGGGCAGAAAAAAGGCGGGCAAGATGGTCAGCAATTTCATTGCGTCCCCGCCATGCCGAATAGCGCGAGTTCCTGCAGGCAGGCAGCCTGGTGCGCCGGACCGAGCGCCGGTGCCAGATCGACCTGCCCCAGGCGGAAAGCATACGGCAAGCCTCGCGCCTCGGCTTCCAGGACCCAGCGGGCCATGCGCGACAGGCGCATTTCCAGGTCCATGCTGCCTGGCAGCCGTGAGAATTCCAGCACCAGTTCGGCGGCTGCGCCACCTTCAAAATGTTTGCTGACCAGTGTTGCGCCATGCTGGCTATCCATGCGGGCGATCTGGCGCCAGGCCAGTTGCCGCAGGGAGTCGCCGCTCTGGTAGGCGCGAATGCCGGCAAAGTCGTCATGCCCGGCGCTGCCGCTGCCATCGGCTTCACCGCTGCCATCCAGCGGCAGTGGCGGCGCATCTGTTTCCGGACGGGGATATACCAGCACACGCATGTCCGGTTGCCAGTAACCCCAGGCGCGCAACAGGCCGAGCGGGAAGCGCGTCTGCAGGCGGATGCGCGGTGCCGCCAGCCAGCCGCGCTGTGTCGTGGCAAGGCCGGCGACCGCGGAACGGCTGGAAGCGGCAGGAAGGTCCAGGGGTTGCTGCACCTCTGGCAAGCCGGTTCCCGTGAAGCCCAGCCAGATGGCAAATCGGTCGCGCTTGCCGCGATTGGCCAGGTGCAGTTCGAACTGTGCTTCTTCGCCGGCAAAGACAGGACGCACCCGCCCTGGCGCGAGATGCAGGTGCGCCAGGTTGCGGAAGGTCAGGTGCATGTCGACCACCGCGCAGGCGCCCAGGAGAAAGGTAAGACCGAAGCCGAGGCTGAGGTTGTAATTGATCGAGGCGATGAACAGCACCAATAGCATGAAGCCGAATGCCACGCCCGCCCGGGTGGGCAGGATGAACACGCGACGCTGGTGCAGGTAGACTTCGCCGGCCTCGGCCGTGCCGATGCGAAACAGCCAGCGCTCCAGGCGCTGGCGCAAGCGCGCCCACAGGCCTGGCGCGTGCGTATGCAAAGGTGGCATGCCTGGCATCGTCTGCGCTGCCGGCATCTAGACGGGCACGGACTGCATCAGCCGGATCACCAGGTCGCGGCTGGAAAGGGCGGCGGCGCCCGCCGTCTTCAGCGGACGCAGGCGATGCGCGGTCACTGGCACCAGCACCGCCTGCACATCTTCCGGGATGACATGGTTGCGTCCCTCCAGCGCCGCGCACGCGCGCGCTGCCTGCAACAGCGCGAGCGCGGCGCGTGGGCTCAGGCCTTCGGCAAACAGGCCACTCTGGCGGGACGCCTGCGCCAGCGCCTGCACGTAATCGATCAGGGCAGCGGATGCATGGATTTTCCGGGCGGCCTGTTGTGCCGATTCAAGCTCGTCGGGTTCCATGGCGGGCGCCAGGGAGCGGAGCATGGCGCGCCGGTCCTCGCCCAGCAGCAGGGCGCGTTCGGCCGTGCTGTCGGGATAGCCGAGCGACAGGCACATCAGGAAACGGTCCAGTTGCGACTCCGGCAATTGAAACGTGCCGATCTGGCTGGTCGGGTTTTGCGTGGCGATCACGAAAAATGGCGCCGGCAAGGTGCGCGTGACGCCATCGGCTGTGACCTGGCGTTCTTCCATGGCTTCAAGAAGGGCCGACTGGGTCTTGGGCGTGGCGCGGTTGATTTCATCTGCCAGCAATACCTGGGTGAAGACGGGTCCTGGGTGAAATACGAAGTTGTTTTTTTCCCGGTCGAAAATCGAGATGCCGGCGACGTCGGCCGGCAGCAGATCGCTGGTGAACTGCAGGCGATTGAATTTCAGGCCCAGCGAAATCGCCAGTGCGTGCGCCAGCGTGGTCTTGCCCACGCCGGGTACATCCTCGAGCAGCAGATGGCCGCCTGCCAGGAGGCAAATCAGGGCTTGCCGTACTTGTGATTCCTTGCCGATGACGATATTGTTGACTTGCCTGGCGACTGCGTGGATTTTGTCGAACATGAAGCTTCCGATGAGAAGTGGAAATTTGGTGATCTGCTTGCGCGCTTGAAGTTATTCTATGGCAGCATTGATGAATCGCAAATATAAAAACAAGCCGGATTTGTGAAAAAACCGGCGCTCCCCTGTTTCTTGGCTAAACTTGGAAGGAAAAGGGTGAAAATTAAAAGAGGATGAAGGATGACAACCGGTTTTTATACCCACGCCGAGTGCAAGCGTCATGAAATGGGGGAGTGGCACCCGGAATCGCCGGCACGATTGCAAGCCATCGAAGACCAGTTGATTTCCAGCCGGATCGATCCTTTCATCGTGCATCGCGATGCCCCTGCCGCCAGTCTCGACGATGTGGCGCGCGTGCATACGGCGGCTGCCATCGCCCGCATTCGTGAGAACGTGCCGTCTCCCGGCAAGCATTTCAGCCTGGATGGCGATACCTCGCTCAATGCGCACAGCTGGGATGCTGCCCTGCATGCGGCGGGCGCTGCAGTGGCGGCGACCGACGCGGTGCTGGCCGGCGAACTCGTCAACGCCTTCTGTTCCGTGCGCCCTCCGGGGCACCATGCGACGCCGGACGAGTCCATGGGTTTTTGCCTGTTCAATAACATTGCCATCGCCGCCCGTCATGCGCTCGAGGTGCATGGACTGGAACGGGTTGCCATCGTCGATTTCGATGTCCATCACGGCAACGGCACTGAAGCCGCTTTCATCGACGAGCCGCGGGTGCTGATGGTCAGTTTCTTCCAGCATCCTTTCTATCCCTACAGCGGCGCCACCGACATCGGCGCGCATGCCGTCAACGTCCCGGTGCCGGCCTATAGCGGCGGGGAAGTCGTGCGCCAGCTTGTCGCCGAGCGCTGGCTGCCGGCGCTGCACGCGCATCGTCCGCAGATGCTGTTCATCTCGGCCGGATTCGACGCCCACCGCGAAGACGATATCGGCCAGCTCGGCCTGCTGGAAGCCGACTATGCCTGGCTGACGCAGCAGATCATGGCCATTGCCGACGAATATGCGCAGGGGCGCATCGTCAGCTGCCTGGAAGGCGGCTATAACCTGTCGGCGCTGGCGCGCAGCGTGGTGGCGCACATCAAGACACTGGCGCGGCTCGACTGAGCCTGCAACCAATTCATCAATCAGGCAATGGGGAGAGACAAGCATGGATAAATTCGACCTTGGTCTGGAAAAAAATCCAGCCAACTACACGCCGCTCACCCCGTTGAGTTTCATTGAACGCGCTGCCTCCGTCTATCCGGATCGCCTGGCGACGGTTCACGGACCCCTGCGCCTGACCTGGGCCGAACAGTACCGGCGCGCGCGCCAGCTGGCCTCGATGCTGGCGTGGTATGGCATCGGCAAGAACGATACGGTGGCGGTCATGCTGCCCAATACGCCGCCGATGGTGGATGCCCATTTCGGTGTGCCCATGACCGGCGCGGTCCTGAACACGCTCAACACCCGGCTTGATGCCGAAAGCCTCGCCTTCATGCTGAACCATGGCGAGGCGAGGGCGGTGATCGTCGACCGGGAATATTCCGGCGTCATGCGGGATGCCCTGGCCATGCTGGGCCGCAAGGTCCTGGTCATTGATGTTGATGATCCGGAGTACACCGGCGCCGGCGAGCGCATTGGCGACCTTGAATATGAAGCCTTCATCGCTCGCGGCGATGCCGAATACAGCTGGCGCAATCCCGAGGATGAATGGAACGCCATCGGCCTGAACTATACATCGGGGACAACGGGCGACCCCAAGGGCGTGGTAGTGCACCATCGCGGCGCTTACCTGAATGCCGTCTCCAATATTGTCACCTGGACCTTGCCGCGCCATCCGGTGTACCTGTGGACGCTGCCCATGTTTCATTGCAATGGCTGGTGCTTTCCCTGGACCGTGGCGGCGCAGGCGGGCGTCAACGTTTGTTTGCGCCGGGTCGAGGCTGCCGCGATCTGGCATGCCATTCGGGAGCACAAGGTCACGCATTATTGCGGCGCGCCGATTGTCCATTCGCTGATCCTGAATGCGCCGGTGGAATTGCGCCAGGGCGTCGATCACAAGGTGTCCGCCATGGTCGCCGGCGCTGCGCCGCCGGCATCGATGATCGAGGGCATGGAAGAAATCGGCTTCGATTTGACCCACGTATATGGCTTGACAGAAGTGTATGGGCCGGCGGCGGTATGCGAGAAACATGACGAGTGGGATGCAACGGATATCGGCGAGCGTGCCCGGCTGAACGCGCGCCAGGGCATCCGTTACCTGCTGCAGGAAGCGGTCACGGTATTGAACCCTGCCACCATGCAGCCGGTGCCCGCCGATGGCGAAACCATCGGCGAGATTATGTTTCGCGGCAATATCACCATGAAGGGTTACCTGAAAAACGAGAAGACCACGCGCGAGGCATTTGCCGGCGGCTGGTTCCATTCGGGCGACCTCGGCGTGATCCATCCTGATGGCTATATCAAGATCAAGGACCGCAGCAAGGACATCATCATTTCCGGCGGCGAAAATATTTCCAGTGTCGAAGTCGAGGACGTGCTATATCGCCATCCGGCCGTGCTGGTGGCGGCGGTGGTCGCTATGCCCAACGAGAAATGGGGCGAGACGCCGTGTGCCTTCATCGAACTGAAGCCGGGGGCGAACGTCACCCAACAGGAAATCATCGCCCATTGCAAGCAGCACCTGGCGGGTTTCAAGGTGCCGCGCGCGGTGCTGTTCGAGGTCTTGCCTAAGACTGCCACCGGCAAGATCCAGAAATTCGAGTTGCGCCAGCGCGCCGGATCGGCGCAGGCAATCGACGTCTGAGGCCTCAGCCTGCCTGCAAGAACGTAGGGCCCGGGCGGGCGAACGGGTAGAATAGCGCCTTGATCCCGTTCGAAAAGCGTCACATGTCCATACAATGGTTCCCCGGTCACATGAATTCGGCCCGCCGCCAGGCGGCCGAAACCATGGAAAAGACCGATATGGTGGTCGAGGTGCTCGACGCCCGCCTGCCGCAGGCCAGCTGCAACCCGATGATTGAGCAATTGCGGGTGTTCCGGCAGCGCCCTTGCCTGAAAATCCTTAACAAGGCCGACCTGGCCGACCCGGCCGCAACCCAGGCCTGGCTGGATTTCTACAACAAGCAAAAGAATGTGCACGCGGTAGCGCTGAGCTGCAAGAATCCAGCCGATGTTGCCAAGGTCCCGGGCCTGTGTCTGAAGATCGCACCGCACCGCGGCACAGCCTTGAAGCCATTGCGCATCATGATCATGGGCATTCCCAACGTCGGCAAATCAACGCTGATGAATGCCTTGCTGAAAAAACGCGTCGCCAAGGTGGGTGACGAGCCGGCGGTCACCAAGACCCAGCAGCGGCTGTACCTGGGCAATAACATGGTGCTGGTCGATACCCCCGGCATGCTGTGGCCGAAGATTGCCCATCCGACCGATGGCCTGATGCTGGCCGCCAGCCACGCCATCGGCAGCAATGCGCTGATCGAGGAAGAAGTTGCCACCTTCCTCGCCGGCGTGGTGCTGGAACGCTATCCACAATTGCTTTTCACGCGCTACGGTGTCAGTGGCGAAGGCATCGATGCGGTCGACGTGGTCGAGGGCGTGGCGAAGAAGCGCGGCTTCCGGCAAAAGGGTGGCGAGTTCGACTATGAAAAGGCGTCGCACACCTTCCTGCAGGATTACCGCAGTGGCGCGCTTGGCCGGATCAGCCTGGAGACGCCCGACAGCCGTGCGGCGCTGCTGGCGAGCTACCAAGCTCCGCAAAGCCTGGGGCTGGCGGCCGAGCCGGAAGAAGAGACGGATCGCGACGACTGAGTCCGGCTCCACGACGAAGATAGGCAAACAAAAAGCCTGCAAGGCGCAAACCTTGCAGGCTTTTTTATTTTCGGGGCAGGCGAGGAAAATGCATCCCTCGCCGGGCCGGCCGGCAAATTACATCATGCCGCCCATGCCACCCATGCCGCCCATGCCGCCCATACCTTCCATGCCGCCGCCAGCTGCCGGCTTGTCTTCGACCAGCTCGGCCACCATGCAATCGGTGGTCAGCATCAGGCCGGCGATCGAAGCGGCGTTTTGCAGCGCCGAACGGGTCACCTTGGCTGGATCCAGCACGCCCATTTCGACCATGTCGCCATAGGTGCCGTTGGCGGCGTTGTAACCGAAGTTACCCGAGCCTTCCAGGACCTTGTTGACGACGACCGAAGCTTCTTCACCGGCGTTGGTGACGATCATGCGCAGCGGCTCTTCGATGGCGCGCAGGACGATCTTGATGCCTGCGTCCTGGTCAGGGTTGTCGCCCTTGACGGTCACGCTGTTACGTGCGCGCAGCAGGGCCACGCCGCCGCCGGCAACGATGCCTTCTTCCACGGCAGCACGGGTTGCGTGCAGCGCGTCTTCAACGCGGGCTTTCTTTTCTTTCATTTCGACTTCGGTGGCAGCGCCAACCTTGATCACGGCAACACCGCCTGCCAACTTGGCAACGCGTTCCTGCAGCTTTTCACGGTCGTAGTCCGAAGTCGCTTCTTCGATTTGCGCGCGGATTTGCTTGACGCGGGTTTCGATGTTGGCAGCCTGGCCAGCGCCGTCGATGACGGTGGTGTTTTCCTTGCCGATTTCGATGCGCTTGGCTTGGCCCAGATCGTTCAGGGTGACTTTTTCCAGGGTCAGGCCGACTTCTTCAGCGATGACCTGGCCGCCGGTCAGGATGGCGATGTCTTCCAGCATGGCTTTGCGGCGGTCGCCGAAGCCAGGTGCCTTGACTGCGCAAGTCTTCAGGATGCCGCGGATGTTGTTGACCACCAGGGTGGCCAGCGCTTCGCCTTCGATGTCTTCAGCGATGATCAAGAGCGGACGGCCAGCCTTGGCGACTTGTTCCAGCACCGGCAGCAGATCGCGGATGTTCGAGATCTTCTTGTCGAACAGCAGGATGAACGGGCTTTCCAGCAGGACGGTTTGCTTTTCCGGATTGTTGATGAAGTACGGCGACAGGTAGCCGCGGTCGAACTGCATGCCTTCGACGATGTCGAGTTCGTCGTTCAGGGACTTGCCGTCTTCAACCGTGATGACGCCTTCCTTGCCGACTTTTTCCATGGCTTCAGCGATGCGCTCGCCGATCGAGGAATCGCTGTTGGCCGAGATCGAGCCGACCTGGGCGATTTCCTTGGTGGTGGTGCAAGGCTTGGAGATGTTCTTCAGTTCAGCGACGACGGCAGTCACTGCCTTGTCGATGCCGCGCTTCAGGTCCATCGGGTTCATGCCGGCGGCAACGTATTTCATGCCTTCGCGCACGATGGCTTGTGCCAGCACGGTTGCGGTGGTGGTGCCGTCACCGGCGTTGTCGGAAGTCTTGGAAGCGACTTCCTTGACCATTTGCGCGCCCATGTTCATGAGCTTGTCTTTGAGTTCGATTTCTTTCGCGACCGAGACACCGTCCTTGGTCACGGTCGGGGCGCCGAACGAGCGCTCCAGCACGACATTGCGGCCTTTCGGGCCCAGGGTAACCTTGACTGCGTTGGCGAGGATATTTACGCCTTCAACCATCTTGTGACGGGCGGAATCGCCGAATACTACGTCTTTAGCTGCCATGTTGTAACTCCTTAATTGGGAAATTCGTATGAGGCCAGATTACTTTTGGACGATCGCCATGATGTCTTCTTCGCGCATCACCAGCAGTTCCTCGCCGGCAACCTTGACGGCCTGGCCGGAATACTTGCCGAACAGGACGCGGTCACCGACCTTGACGTCGAGCGGGCGGACCTTGCCGTCGTCCAGGATCTTGCCATTGCCAACGGCCAGCACTTCACCCTGATCCGGCTTTTCTGCAGCGGCTTCAGGAAGGACGATGCCGGATGCGGTTTTGGTTTCCTGATCCAGACGCTTGACGATGACGCGATCGTGCAAAGGACGAAGGTTCATACAAACTCCTTAAAATTCAATAGGTTGTGATAATTTTCCGCAGGCATGCCACAAACCGTGAAGTTCACGATGCAGCCTGCGCGACGCAAAAGTTGGAAGGCCAGGGAAGCGTTGTTAGCACTCTCCCCTAACGAGTGCTAAGTATATGGGCGAGGTGTGCTTTTTTCAAGTCAAGAGTGGCGGATTATTCCAGTCGAGAGTCGCTTAACTCTTAACAATAACGCTGGAGCGCTCGCTTTGAATCCCGGTAGACTGGGTGCGAATACAATCCTGTTGGGATATCATGGCGGCCGTGCCTTGGCAGTTCGGCGTGCTTGCTGCGGCATATTTTATTTCTCAGGAGGAACGACCTCCCCCCAAAGACGGGAATAATGCTCGGGACGGCCCGGCTCTTTCAAAAGGAGGGCCGCAATGGCTTGGATTTGGTTGGTGGTTGCCGGGATATTTGAAATCGTTTGGGCGTATGCCATGAAGCAGTCAAACGGCTTTACGCGACTTGTTCCTTCCGTCGTGACCGTGGTCATGATGATCGCCAGTGTCGTTTTGCTATCGTTTTCGATGCGCACACTTCCCCTTGGCACCGCCTATACCGTCTGGACCGGCATTGGCGCGCTCGGCGCATTTGTGGTGGGCGTGGTCGCGCTTGGCGAACCGTTGACCATGACCCGCGTGGCCGCTGCGGCGCTGATTGTGTGCGGCCTCGTATTGATGAAACTTTCCACTACCGGCTAGCGCCGCAGTATCCCGCGCGCCGCCGCGACGATCTGGCTGGACATGGCTTCCATGCGCGGGGACTGGACCTTCCAGGCATGCCAGTAGAGCGCGACATCGGTTGGATGCCGGGGCGCCAGGTCGACCAGGGGATCTTTCTCTGCGCCTGCGGCGGCAAGCAGCCATTCCGGTACCATCGCATAGCCCAGGCCGTGGCGCACGGCAGCGAAATGGGCTTCGATGCCGGGCACATAATGGCAGGGATAGGCGCCTTCGGGCAAGCCCAGGCGCGACAGCAGAAAGCTGGACTGCAGGGTATCCTTGCGCGTATAAGCCACTACCGGCGCGCGCCGCGCAGCGTCGCGCGTCAATCCCTTGGGCAGCCAGCGCTGGCGAAACGATGCGCTCGCCATCAGCCGGTAGCGCATCGTGCCGAGCAGTTCGGCGCCGCAGCCGCGCATCGGCCGCGCCACGGTGCTGACGCACCCGGCCACCATCCCTGTTTCCAGCAATTCATAGGTATGGTCCTGGTCTTCGACGATCAGTTCGAGGATGAGCTGTTCCTTCACCAGCAAGCCTGCCAGCGCCGGAAAAAACCAGGTCCCCAGGCTGTCTGCGTTCAACGCCACCGACACGGTGATTGCGCCGCTTTCCGAATTGAGCAGCTCTGCTTCCAGGTCCGCCTTCAGCAGCATCGCGCGCCGCAAGTATTGCAGCAGGCGCTGGCCAACCGGTGTGGTGCGGCAAGGGCGGGTGCGCAAGATGAGCGCGGCGCCGATGGCCGTCTCCAGGGCGCGCACGCGTTGCGATACCGCCGAAGGTGTCAGATTCAGCTTGACTGCGGCACGCTCAAAATTGCCTGACTCGGCAACCGCCTGAAACGCATCTGTCTGCTTGGGATCGAGGTGCATTTTATAAGATTAAAAAATTTAATCTAAATGAAGAAATGCTTAATCTTATTTCAAAATGGCGGGAAGGCAAGCAAAATCGTGAAGTTCTCCCAAGCCCATATGCGTTGATTCCCGTATGACATCTGTCATATTTGCCGCCCCGAGCAATGAACCTTACCGCTACCAGTCCATCGCGCTTGCGCACCATGCTGAAGCTTGCCGCCGGCCTGCTGATCGGGCTGTCCCTCGGTGCTGCCATTGGCGGCGCCTATGTGATTCGCCAGCTATGGCGTGAACTGCCGGCGGTCGACCATCTGGCCACCTACGAGCCGGTGCTGCCGCTGCGCATTTATGACAGGGATGGCAACCTGCTCGGCGAATATGGCGAAGAGCGTCGCGACTTTGTGCCGCTTGAACGCATTCCCCTCAAGGTGCGCCAGGCGCTGCTGGCCATCGAGGACGCGCGCTACTATGAACACGGGCCGGTCGATTTCATCGGACTGGCCCGCTCGGCCGTCAGCAATTTCAAGGCCGGCGGCCATGCGCAGGGCGCCAGCACCATCACGATGCAGGTGGCCCGCGTCTTTTTCCTGAGCCGGCAAAAGACTTACCACCGCAAGATCATGGAAGTCCTGCTGGCCTACAAGCTCGAATCGGTCTACAGCAAGGATAAGATTCTCGAGCTGTACATGAACCAGGTCTACCTCGGCGAGCGCGCCTACGGCTACGCCGCGGCCGCAGCGGTGTATTTCGACAAGACGCTCGACCAGTTGAGCGCGGCCGAAGCCGCAATGCTCGCAGGTCTGCCAAAGGCGCCCTCGGCCTACAATCCGGTTGCCAATCGCGAGCGGGCCATCATTCGCCAGCAATATATTCTCAAGCGCATGCGCGAGCTGGACTATCTCGACGAGCAGGCATACCGGCAGGCCCTTGCCGAGGAACTGGTCCTGCGGCCGCAGTATCGCTCGGTCGTGCGGGCCGCTGCCTATGCCGTCGAACAGGCCAGGCAAATGGTGGTCGCGCAGTACGGCGAGGATGCCTATTCGCTTGGGCTGGATGTGACCACCACGATCGGCGTGCGCGAACAGCTCGCTGCCACCGACGCCTTGCGGCGCGGCTTGCTGGAGGCCCAGGAAAGCCGGGGTTACACGGGGCCGGAGGGGCGCGTCCAGCCGGTGCCCGCCAGCGACCGGCCAGCCGAGATACGTGCCGCGCTCCGGAATTATCGCGACAGCGGCAACCTGCATGCGGCCCTGGTGCTGGAGGTTGCCGATCCGGCTGGCATCGCCGCCGCGCTGCGCGATGGCACCATCGTCCGGGTTTCCCGCAAGTCGCTCGGACGCGGCGTCCTTGCGGCGCTAGAGCCTGGCGCTCCCGCACGCAAGCGTATCGAGCCCGGCGCCGTGATCCGCATCATGCATGACGGCGCCAAAGGCTGGCGTCTGAAAGACTTGCCGCGGATGGAAGGCGCGCTTGTCTCCATGGATGCGCATTCCGGCGAGATCCTGGCCTTGACCGGCGGCTTCGATTTTGCGCTGAACAAATTCGATCACGCGGTCCAGGCAGTGCGGCAGCCCGGCTCCACTTTCAAGCCTTTCGTCTATTCCGCGGCGCTGGAAAAAGGTTACTTCCCGGGCACCCTGGTCGACGATACGCAGCGCGTGGTCACGCCACAGGCGCGGGGCAGCAAGGCCTGGCGCCCGCGCAATTACGGCAACAACTATGAAGGCTTCATTTCGGCCCGGCGCGGCCTGGCGCGCTCAAAAAACCTGGTCGCCGTCAATCTGATGCAGGCGGCCGGCGTCGAGTACGTGCAGCAATTCGCCACGCGCTTCGGCTTTATCGCAGAACTCAATCCGCCCAGGCTGCCGCTTGCGCTGGGCGCCGGCGCGGTCACGCCGCTGCAACTGACCCAGGCCTACGCGGTTTTCGCCAACGGCGGCGCACTGGTCCAGCCGCGCCTGATTACCGCGGTGCGCGAACGGGATGGCGGTGTGCTCTACCAGGCCGAACAGGCATCGCCGCGCGATCAGGCGATTTCCGCACGCAACGCCTACGTGATGGACAGCATGTTGCGCGACGTGGTGCAGCACGGCACGGGGCGCCGCGCGACCGCGCTCGGGCGCGAGGACATCGCCGGCAAGACCGGCACTTCCAATGATGCCCGGGATGTCTGGTTCGCCGGCTATTCCTCGGGGGTGGCTTCGGTCGTCTGGATGGGATACGACCAGCCGCGCAGCCTTGGCAAATCCACCGGGGGCACCCTGGCATTGCCGGTCTGGACGGAATACATGAAGGTAGCCATCGCCGGGCGGCCCGAGTCGGAACGCGCCATGCCGCCGGATCTGGCGCAACGCGCGGATGACTACGTTTATCAGGAATTCCTGGAGAAGTACCTGGCGGGCCACTGCACCAGTGATGGCAATGCATTTACGCGGAGTCCATTCGAATGCGCCGCTGTGAAAGGCCCCGCCAGCCAGTCCGCTTCGGGAGCGACGGCTGAGGAGATCATCGATTTTCCGAATCTCGAAGCGCAGTCGGATTTAGGACAAGCAATAGGAAAAAGCTGAATGACCTTGCTACATATCATTTATTTGATTGCGATCACCGCCGAAGCCGCAACCGGCGCGCTCATGGGCATGCGCCGGCGATTCGACCTGTTCGGCCTTGCGGTGGTCGGGACCGTGACGGCGCTGGGTGGCGGGTCGATCCGCGACATGATCCTGGGTCACTACCCATTAGGCTGGGTAGCGCATCCGGAGTATCTGCTCTTTACGATCGGTGCGGCGGTCTGTGCCGCCTTGCTCGCACGTCGGCTGCAGAGCCTGAAATCCGCTTTTCTGATTCTGGATGCCATGGGGCTGGTGGCATTTACCGTCATCGGTTGCGATATTGCCGCCACCACCGGCGCGCACGTCGCCGTCGTCGTTTTGATGGGCATGGTGACCGGCGTCTTTGGCGGCCTGCTGCGCGACGTCCTGTGCAACCAGGTGCCGCTGGTATTGCAGCGCGACCTGTATGCCACGGTTTCCCTGGCCACCGGCGTGCTGTATGTGGGCATGCTGCATTTCGATGTCGACCGCGACCTTGCCACCGCCATTGCCATCGGCGCCGGCTTTGCATTTCGCCTGATCGCCATCCGGTATGCGCTCGGGCTGCCGGTGTTCGACGCAGCGACCCATTCCGGCGGCGAGGAAGGCGATCCGGTTTAGGTTGCCGGACATCGAAATCAATGTCCTGGCGGTAATTTTCTACGCCCTGCGATAAACTGAAGTTTTTAACCGGGAGAAAAATATGGCAGCCAAAAAAACCAAGATTCCAGCGATCGATATCGGCATCAAGGCCGGCGACCGCGAAAAAATCGTGCAGGGCCTGTCGTCCTTGCTGGCAGACAGCTATACCCTGTACCTGATGACCCACAATTTCCACTGGAATGTCACCGGCCCGCAATTCAACAGCCTGCACCAGATGTTCATGGTCCAGTACACCGAGCAATGGAATGCCCTGGACCTGATCGCCGAGCGGATTCGCGCCCTGGGCTATCCGGCGCCTGGCACCTACAAGGAATTCGTCAAGCTGGCTTCCATCAAGGAAGTCGAGGGCGTGCCCAAGGCAGAAGAGATGGTCCGTTTGCTGGTCTCTGCGCAGGAAGCAACTGCCCGCACGGCCCGCAAGCTGTTCCCCGTGGTCGATGCCGCCAATGACCAGCCGACTGCGGATTTACTGACGCAGCGCCTGGAAGTGCATGAAAAAACAGCGTGGATGCTGCGCAGCGTGCTGGAAGACTGATACCAGGACGGAAGTTTTCTGCGGACGAAAAAACAAAAACCCCTTGAGTAATCAAGGGGTTTTTGCATTGTTCTGGTGCCCGGGGCCGGACTCGAACCGGCACGCCTTGCGGCGGGGGATTTTGAGTCCCCTACGTCTACCAATTTCATCACCCGGGCATAAGAGCAACATTATCGCCGATTTGCCTTCCCATAGCAACAGGCGGGCGTTTCGCCTTACCTGAAAGAGGGCTATTGCCGCACCAGAAATTCGTCCACTTCGGCGCGACTGGGGATGCCAGCCCGGCCACCCTGGCGCGTGCATTTGAGCGCGGCTACCGCGCTGGCAAAGCGCATGGCTTGCGCCACGCTCTGGCCTTCGCCCATCGCCAGCGCATAGGCGCCATGAAAGACATCGCCGGCGCCGGTCGTATCCACCACGGTCACGGCGAATGACGCCTGTTGATGAAAACCCTCGCCGTCCAGCCACAGGGTGCCCCTGCTGCCGCGCGTAACGGCGGCAACACGGCAGCCGAGCGCGCGTGCCTTTGCCAGCGCGGCGCGGCGATTGGCATCGTTATGCAGGCTGTCTGCACCGGCAAAGGAACGCAGTCCCGGCTCTGAAAAAATCGCATGGTCGGTCCAGGGCAGCACTGCTGCGAATGCCGCTTCGGTGGCAGTTTCGCCATCCAGTACGGTGGGAATGCCGGCGCTGCGGGCTGCTGCAAAGATGGCAGAGGCGCCTTCGACCCAGCGGATGTCGGCGTGGATGGCGGCAGCTTCCATCACGCGTTGCAGCGGCAGCCAGGACGTGTCGTCGGGGATGTTTGCGCCACGGTAGTTGACGATCATGCGCTCGCCATCCTGCGACACGATCACGGCCGAAATCGATGAGCGGGCGCCGGCAATCAGGCGAAATTGCTTCACGTCGACGCCGTAGTCCACTAGTTGCCGCTGCATCGCCAGGCCAGCCTCGTCATCGCCGGCCCGGCCCCAGTAAGCGCAGTCGGCGCCCAGCCTGGCGGCGGCAACGGCGGCGTTGGCTGCCATGCCGCCGCCAACTTCGAGGTAATCGCTGGCGCGATACTTGCCGCCGCCAGCGGGCAAGTCACGCACAGGCCAGACCTTGTCCAAGGTCGTATTACCAAGGCATATAACGCGTATTCCCATGCTTTATCCTTTTCTTCACGCTGCGGCTGGCATGCGACCGGCTTTACCGCATTCTATTCTGCGCGCTGCGCAGATGCCACAGCAGGAAAATCGCCGCCAGCAACACGCTGGCGGTATTGCCCAGCCAAAAGCCGGCAGCACCCGCAGGCAAGAGCGGCGCCAGGCCCGCCAAGTCGAAGCCCAGCAGATAGCCGCCACCCAGGCCGACGCCCCAGAGCATCACCGCATAGATGGCGGTTGGCACCAGGGTGATCTTGTAAGCGCGCAGGACATAGCCGGCGCTGACCTGGAGCGCGTCAAAAAAGTGGTAAAAGCCGACAAAGGCAAAGAGCGGCATGGCGGCGGCGATGATGACAGGATCCGGCGTGTAGGCGCGTACGATCGCACCCTTGGCCAGCCAGACGGCGAAGGCGGCGGCCCCGGCGATGCCTGCCGCCAGCAGGATGCCGGTATTGCCGATGCGCCTGGCAGCCGCAGTATCCCGCGCGCCCAGCGCATGGGCAACCAGCGTGCCGGTGGCGCTGGCAATCGACAGGGGCACCATGTACAGCACGGTGGTGAAGTTGGCGGTGACCTGGTGGCCGGCGACGGCGGTTTCACCCAGGCGGGCGATGAACAATGCCATGAAAGTGAAGGCCGAGACTTCAATCAGGTAGCTCAGGCCCATCGGAATGCCGAGGCGCAGCAGGGTGCGCTGGGCATCCCAGCGCGGCGCGCCGAAGCCGGCGCCAAAGAGGCCGAATGCCCGGTAGGCGGGTGACCAGCGCAGCATGGCGCAGCCCGCCACCAGCGCCATCCAGGCGGTGATTGCGGTGGCCAGCGCACAGCCCGGGCCGCCCATTGCCGGCAAACCCAGCCCGCCGAAAATGAACAGGGCATTGAGCGGCACTTTCAGCGCCAGCGCGGCAACCTGGATCACCATGACCGCGCGCGGGCGGGCAATGGCATTATTGAAGGCGCCGTAGACCCGAAAACCGAGCGAGGCCGGCAGCGCCAGTGCCAGTATCTGGAGGTAGTTGCTGGCCTTGGCATTGAGTTCGGGCGAGGCTTGCGCCAGCCCCAGCAGCGGCTGGGGAAAGGCCAGGATCAGGCAGCCGCCGACAGTCAGAAACAGGGCCAGCCACACGCCCTGGCGGATTTCGGCGCCGATTGCCTCGAAGCGGCCGCCGCCATACAGCTGGCCGACGATCGGCGCCAGCGCGTACAGCACGCCATTGGCGCCGACGAACACGCTGATGTAAATGGAAACGGCAATCGACAGCGCCGCCAGGTCGGTTGCCGAGTAGCGCGATGTCATGGCAGTGTCGAGGACGCCATTGGCGATCACGGCCAGCTGGCCGACCAGGATCGGCCAGGCCAGCGCGGCGATCTGCGTTGCCGGACGCCGCGACACTTGCGTGTTCATTTTTTAGTCGCTACGTCGGTACAGGCGGAAACGTTCGTTGCGGTCGGCGGCGCGGTGGCCTTCCCAGACCAGCCGCCACTTTTGTCCGGCGCGTTCGATCTGCGCTTCGGCATTGCCGCGCACGCTACCAGGGAGCAGGAGGTAAGCACAGGGCGTGCGGTCCAGGCGATCGAAGGGAACCTTGCTGAAGTAGGCAAAGGAGGCGCGCTGGGCGGGCGTCACCGTGCTGGCGATGCAGCTTTGGGTGGGCAGCGCGGCAGCCATTTCGTGGGCGACGCCTGCATAGCTGCGCATATAGTTGCCCCAGGGAAGCCACAGCGTCATCAACAGCAGCCAGCACAGGATCACGCCACCGGAAGAGAGCACGACGGCGCGCCACAATACCGAGGGGCGGCGCGAAATGCGCCAGTGCACCAGCAGGATCCAGCCGATCGTGGCCAGCACCGCGATCAGCATGGCGAGCAGGTTGAATTCCGGCTTGAAGCCCGGCGCCAGCTTGAAGGCATTTTTGGCGAGCTGCGCGGGCCAGCCGGTCTGCTTGGCGATCCAGCCCAGCCAGATGAAGCCGGCGCAGGAAGTGAGGATCATCACCGAGAACCAGTCGACCGCATTGATGGCGCCGCGCTTCATGGTTGGCAGGCCGAAGGCCGCCAGCACTGCAAGCGGCGGCAAGAGCGGCAGCAGGGCGCCTTCGTCCGAACGCGGATACAGCAAGGCCAGGCCTGCCAGCATGATGCAAAAAACCAGCGGCAGGGCGATATGCAGCGGCAGCGATTGCTTGCGCCAGGCATAGACTGCCCATGCGGCATACGGCCATGCCGGCCAGGAAAACCAGATGCCGTTGGACAGCAGGTATTTCAAGGCGGGCCATTGCGGCAGGTTCAGGTGTTCGAGGTTCCAGGCGGTCCAGTCGGCGACGGGCGAGCTATCGAAGGGTTGCAGCCATTGCGCGGCGGCGGCCCAGGAGCCGCCCAGCAGGAGGGCAACAGGCAGGGTCAGGCCGAGCAGCTGCAAGGGTATTTTACGGCTGCGGGCGAGGTCGAGGACGACCAGTCCCAGCCATAGGGCCAGCGGCACCAGCCAGCCGCGTGTCAGCGCCAGCAGGCCCAGCACCGCACCCAGCAAAAGCGCCGCGCGGCTGGAACGGCTGTCGAAGTAACGCGCTGTCGCATACAGCGCCAGCGCCACCATCGCTACCTGCAAGGCATTGGCGCTGGAGGAATGGCTGTGCACCAGCAAGCCCAGGCAGCCGAGGTAGATCAGCAGCGCGCCATCGGCCAGGGTGCGGCCATAATCTTTCGGTTCCGGCTGGCCGCCAAAGGCCAGGCGCAACGGTTGCGCCTCGCTGCGGCGTCCCAGCAGGTAACCGCCATACCAGACTGCGGACGAGCCGAGCAGGAAGAACAGCACGGTGGCGATGCGCGCGGCCAGCGCGTCGCCAAACAGCCAGCCGAACAGTTGTATGCACACGGCGCCAATCCAGTAGGCCAGCGGGCCTTCCTGCGGCATCGGCAGGCCGGCGATGTGCGGCGAAAGCCAGTCTTGCCAGCCGCCATGGGCCATGGTCCACATGATGCCGAAGCCGGCGGCGTCCTCGTTTTTCCAGGGGTCGCGCCCGATCAGGCCGGACAGGATGTACAGCAGGCAAAGCAGGAACAAGCCCCAGCGCGGCAGCGCGTTGGTTGCAGAGGCAGGCAGGCGGACGGGCTTCATGGGGCGTGGGCGATTTACTTGTTGTTATGCAGCGCGCAATCGGCGCAGAATCAGGCGTATTGTGCCGCAAAGTACTGGCGGGTCGCCATGGCGGCATAAAAAAAGGCAGCCGCAGCTGCCTTTTTTGCTGGAAGCGGCTTGATCAGCCAGCGACCTGGGTCTTGGAACCGACCGAACCGAATTTCTTGCGGAACTTGTCGACGCGACCGGCGGTGTCGACGATCTTGTGCTTGCCGGTGTAGAACGGGTGCGATTCTGCCGAGACTTCAATCTTCACCAGGGGATAGTCCTTGCCTTCGAAATTGATGGTTTCGCGGGTGTGGATGGTCGAACGGGTGACGAACTTGAAATCGCAGGAGAGGTCGTGGAAAACGACTTCGCGGTAATCCGGGTGAATGCCTTGTTTCATGGTTTTTCTCTCTGAATGTTTGGTAGCCAATCGCCACTTCGGCGGTCGTACTGCTTCTTGACCCGATTGTCGATCACTTGCCAGTTGGTAAAGCACAAAATTATACAATGAAATCAGCGGCTTGCGCCAGAACCGCAAAAAGCGCAAGCCGAATGCGGGTTTAGCTGCCGCCGCGACGCATCATGTCGAAGAATTCGGCATTGTTCTTGGTCGCCTTCATCTTGTCGAGGATGAATTCCATCGCTTCGATTTCATCCATGCCGTACAGCAACTTGCGCAAAATCCAGATTTTTTGCAGCTGGTCCGGCTTGATGAGCAATTCCTCGCGGCGGGTGCCGGACTTGTTCAGGTTGATGGCCGGATAGACACGCTTTTCGGCCAGGCGACGCTCCAGGTGCACTTCCATGTTGCCGGTGCCCTTGAATTCTTCGTAGATCACGTCATCCATGCGGCTGCCGGTTTCGATCAGGGCAGTGGCGATGATGGTCAGCGAGCCGCCTTCCTCGATATTGCGCGCGGCGCCGAAGAAGCGCTTCGGGCGCTGCAATGCATTGGCGTCGACGCCGCCGGTCAGCACCTTGCCGGAGGCAGGGATCACGGTATTGTAGGCGCGCGCCAGGCGGGTGATCGAGTCCAGCAGGATCACCACGTCTTTTTTCATTTCCACCAGGCGCTTGGCTTTTTCCAGCACCATTTCGGCAACCTGCACGTGGCGCGTGGCGGGCTCGTCAAACGTCGATGCCACGACTTCGCCGCGCACCGAGCGCTGCATTTCAGTGACTTCTTCCGGGCGCTCGTCGATGAGCAGCACGATCAGCGTGGTGTCCGGATGGTTGGTGGTGATGGCATGCGCGATATGCTGCAGCATCACCGATTTGCCGGACTTCGGCGACGCCACCAGCAGGCCGCGCTGGCCGCGGCCGATCGGCGCGATCATGTCGATGATGCGGCCAGTCGTGTTTTCCTCGCCGCGCATGTCGCGTTCGAGATTCATCACCCGGTTCGGGTGCAGCGGCGTCAGGTTTTCAAACAGAATCTTGTGTTTCGAGGCTTCGGGCGATTCGCCGTTGACCTTGTCCACCTTCACCAGGGCGAAGTAGCGTTCGCCATCCTTCGGGGTGCGCACTTCGCCTTCGATCGAGTCGCCGGTGTGCAGGTTGAAGCGGCGGATCTGCGACGGCGAGATGTAGATGTCGTCGGTGGAGGCCATGTAGCTGGCGTCGGGCGAGCGCAGGAAGCCGAAGCCGTCGGGCAAGACTTCAAGTACGCCGTCGCCGAAAATCTGTTCGCCGGTCTTGGCGCGTTTTTTCAGAATGGCGAACATCAGTTCCTGCTTGCGCAGGCGCGCCGCATTGTCGATTTCCAGGCCGATGGCCATATCGAGAAGGGCGGAAACGTGTAACGCCTTGAGTTCAGATAAATGCATAGTGTGTATCCCGGGATGGGAAGGTGATGGGTGGGGGAGGGGACTGCGTGGTGTGATTCGGTTTGTTAAATCAGCAGCGATGCGGGCGCATCGCTGCCGGGTATCACTGGCTATTAAATATTACTATCGAGGAATGCGGTCAACTGGCCTTTGGCCAGGGCGCCAACCTTTTGCGCTGCCGGTTCGCCGTTCTTGAACAGGATCAGCGTCGGGATGCCGCGAATGCCGAACTTGGCAGGCACTGCCTGGTTGGCATCGACGTCCATCTTGGCGATCTGCACCTTGCCGGCGTATTCATTGGCGACTTCCTCCAGGATCGGCGCGATCATCTTGCAGGGACCACACCATTCGGCCCAGAAATCGACCAGCACGGGTTTGTCGGACTTCAGGACGTCCGCTTCGAAGGAGGCATCGGAAATGTATTTGATATTGTCGCTCATGGTTTCCTCGATATGAGGGGAAAAAAGAATTATTTTGCGCCCGGCAACCAGATTTCGCCGGAGTGTGCCTGCAACGCAGCCGGATTACAACAACGAAATGGGGACGTCTTGCGAGAATTCAAACCGTTTGGAGATCCAGCAAGAGGTAATGCGGCGGGAGATTCAATAAATCATAACCTATTTTCATGGGATGTGTGCACTTGCACTGCATTTTTCACAATGTTAAGCATAAAAGACGGGATGCAACAGGAGAAATCCCAAAAAATCGCGCGATAAGCGCTGTTACAGCTCGTTACAGCAAACGCGGAGCGCAGGAATAGAATAAGAATACAATAATAAAAAAACAATCAATTCCACGGGGGAGCCACCTGCCCGACGGTGTCGGCGCGAATGACAAGGCCAGAATCCAGACATGTACGTTCGCAACAACTTTTTTACGATACGTTTTCGCCTGGCGCTGATTATCCTTTTGGCGGCCTTGCCGGCCGCCGGCTTGTTCATTTTTGAAAGCTGGAATGCGTACAAGCGCGGCTATGCCGAAGCAGGCAAGAACCTGCTCGAGCTGGCGCAGCTTGCCGCCGGAAACGAACGCAATATCGTGCAGGGGGTCCAGGATTTGCTGACAGCCATCAGCGAAGCGCCGTTCATCAAGAGTCATGACATGCTCGCGTGTAACAACTACCTGGGAAAAATAGGGCGGCGCTACCCGCATTACCAGGCCTTTTCCATCATCGACATGAAAGGCAATATCGTTTGCACCGGCAAACCTGGCAAGGCGCTGATCAGCGTGGTCGACCGTCCGTATTTTGAGCTGGTAACGCAGGAAAAAAGGTTTGTCGCCGCCGGCTACCTGACCAATCGTGTCACGAATATTCCGTCGGTTGCCTTCATCATGCCGATTCTTGAAGCGGGCGGGGCGCGCGACCGCGTCGTCGGCATGGTGGCGACCGCCGTGCGCATGGAAGCGTTCGCCTCGCTCACGCATGGGCTCGGGGTGCCCATGGGCGCCAGGGTTTCCATCGTCGACCACCAGGGTATCGTGCTGGCGACCGAGTCGGGAAGGCAAGCCGAAATCGGCAAGCAGATTGCATCCGATACCCTGCGTGCCAGCATGTTTTCCGGCAAGCCGCACCTGATCGAAGCCGATGATACGGATGGCGTTGCGCGCCTGTTTGCCATCGCACCGGCAATACATGAAGGGCGCGCCGTATTCTATGCCATCATCGGACTGGACCGGCATAGCCTGGCAGCGCCTGCGCTCAAGTCCCTGTCGCTCAACCTGGGCGCCCTGTTTTCACTGGCGCTGCTCTCGCTGATCGGCACCTGGGTTGCCAGCAAGCGGCTGTTGATCCGGCCGGTCAACCAGCTCATCGATGCGGCGCAGGAAGTCGCCAAGGGCAACCTGCAGGCGCGCACCCGCCTGGAAGACACCTCTGGCGAGATTGGCGAACTGGCGCATCACTTCGATAACATGACCGAGGCGCTGGCACGGCGCGACAGGGAAATGCGCGCCAGCAGCCAATATATCGACTATCTTGCACATCACGATGAGCTAACCAAATTGCCCAACCGGCGATTCTTGCACAAGCGCCTGGCACAATGCCTGGAAGAATCCAGGAAGGCAGGCACGCTCCTTGCCGTCCTGTTCATCGATCTCGACCGCTTTCGCATCATCAACGATTCGCTGGGCCACGCGGCCGGCGACATGCTGCTGATGGATGTGGCGCATCGCCTGAAGGAATGCGTGGAAGTCAAGGACATGGTGGCGCACCTGGGCAGCGATGAATTCGTTTGCGTGCTGACGCGACTGGGTTCTTCCCAGCAGGCGGCCGCAATCGCAGACAATATCCGGGCGCATCTTTGCCAGGAATACATGGTGGCGAACCAGAAGGTGACGCTGGGCGCAAGTATTGGCGCCTGCCTGTGCCCGCCCGACTGCCAGGATGCCCCGACCGCAGTCAAGTATGCGGAAGTGGCGATGCGCAGCGCCAAGGAGACCAGCTGCGGCGTGCAGTTTTTTTCGCGCGAAATCAATGCCGGGGCCATCAATCGCCTGACCCTGGAAAACGAATTGCGCAAGGCAATGCACCTGAAGGAATTCACGCTGTATTACCAGCCGCAAATCGAACTTGCCACCAACCGGGTGATCGGTGCCGAAACCCTGATCCGCTGGCAGCATCCGGAAAAAGGCTTGCTCTCGCCGGTCAGCTTCATCGCTTTAGCGGAAGAAACCCGCCTGATCCTGGAAATCGGCGCCTGGACCCTCGATACCGCCTGCATGCAAAGCCGCGCTTGGCAGGATGCAGGTTTGCAGCCCATACAGGTGGCGGTCAATGTCTCGGCACATCAGTTCCGCCAGCCGGGGTTTGCCGGCCTGGTGGCCCAGGCGCTGCAACACAGCAGCTTACCTGCCAGCATGCTGGAGCTCGAAGTCACGGAAAGCGTCTTGCTCAATGATGTCAACAAGAACCTGGGCTTGCTGCGGGAAATGGGCGTCTGCCTTTCCATCGACGATTTTGGTACGGGCTATTCCAGTCTCAGTTATCTGAAGGATTTGCCGATCGATAAGCTCAAGATCGACCAGTCGTTCATTCGCAATATCATGGAAATTCCGGATAACCAGGCAATTACGCGCGCCATCATCGGGCTGGCGAAAATGCTGGACCTCAAGGTGCTGGCAGAAGGCGTGGATAGTGCGCAAGCCTGCGAATTCCTGCGCGAACTCGGGTGCGACCAGATCCAGGGCTATTATTTCGGCCGGCCGATGCCAGCCGAGCAGTTTGCATTATTGTTGAAAAAAAACGCCCAAGTCCTTGAATCTATTGACGGCAATTCGCTTGCACCACTATAGTGGTGGGATGATTTCCGATTTTCAACAACTTTCTGCAAAAGTCAGCGAACTGGCAGCCCAGGCGCAATCCTTGCGCTTGGAAAATACCGTTTTGCGCCAGGCCGCGGTCGTGCTCGCGGCGGAAAATGCCGAGCTGACCCGCAGAATGGAAGAAGCCCACCAGCGACTGGCGACTTTGCTCGAAAGTATTCCTGCGTTGGTGCAAGACGAGGAATCCGCATGACCCAGCTTGATGTTGTCATCATGGGCCAGACCTACAAGCTGGCCTGCAAGGAAGGCGAGGAGGCGACTTTGCTCCAGGCCGTCGCCTACCTGGATGAAAAAATGTGCGTGATCCGCGATGCCGGCAAGATCAAGGGTAATGACCGTATTGCCGTCATGGCGGCGCTGGGCATTGCCGCGGAATTCCTGTCCACCCGCTCGCCGGATGGCCCCTTGTCTGGCATGAGCCTGGCCGAGGTCAAGGCCCAGATTGTCGCCATGCATACCGTGATCGACAGTGCCCTGACTCCACAGGAAAATCTTTTTTAATCTTCCCCAAAAGTGTTTGACAAGCCGCCCAGTTCAGGTAGACTCAAGTCTCCTGCCGTGTTCGCGATTGTCATATATTCCTTGAACCATTTTTGTGCATAGGCTGCGGAATTTCGTTCGATGGGCGTGATCATCGCTAGTCCGATGAACCCGAAATTGAACTAACTGTGGCCAACTTGAACCTCGTGGTTCAGGATGCCGGCAAAGCGGCACAGGCGGGTCTTTATTCCAGAGCGGTTGCATGCAAATGCAACCGTTTTTTTTTATCCTACAAATTGCGGGAAAGAGTTTGCGAGCCAATCTTGGCGAGTTACTCTGTCCCCAACACCATATATCTAATATCGGTAAATGCAGTACTGGTTGATGAAATCCGAGCCGGACGAAGTGAGCGTCGACGATGCGCTTGCCGCGCCGGAAAAAACGATCGCCTGGACCGGCGTGCGCAATTACCAGGCGCGCAATTTCATGCGCGACGCCATGCGTATCGGCGACGGCATCCTTTTCTACCATTCCAGTTGTGCCGAGCCTGGCATTGCCGGCCTTGCCGAAGTGGCCAGCACGCCTTATCCCGATCCCACCCAGTTCGACCCGGCCAGCAAGTATTACGACGCCAAGGCAACGCCGCAAGCGCCGCGCTGGATGCTGGTGGATGTGCGCGCCATTCAAAAGACGCCGCTGATCCCGCTGGCAACCTTGCGGACCGAGGAGGCGTTGGCCGACATGGTCATCTTGCAGCGCGGCAGCCGCCTGTCGATCACGCCGGTCACCCCGGCGCAGTGGCGTTTCATTACCGGGCACCTCATGCCTTCTAGTTTCTAACCTGAATTACGAGAATAATTAATGGATCTTGGATTGATTGTTGCGCTGCTGGCGCTGGGGGCCTTTGTCGGATTCGCGGCCGGCTTGCTGGGGATCGGCGGGGGCATGCTGCAGGTGCCGTTCATGACTTATATCCTGGCAACGCAGGGTTTCGCGCCTGAATATACGGTCCACGTCGCCATTGCCACTTCGCTGGCGACCATCATGTTTACGTCCTTGTCGTCGGTGCGCGCGCACCACAAGCGCGGCGCCGTGCTCTGGCCGGTGGTGGCGCTCTTGGCACCCGGCATCCTGATCGGCTCCTGGATCGGTCCCTGGCTTGGCGCGCAAATGAATTCTGCGGCGCTGGCGGCTTTCTTTGCCGTTTTCGTCGCGCTATCGGCGACCCAGATGCTGATTGACAAGAAGCCGGCTGCGGCGCGCGAATTGCCCAAGGCGCCGGGCATGTTTGCCGCCGGTGGCGTCATCGGCACGCTGGCCGGCCTGGTGGGGGCCGGCGGCGGCTTCATTTCGGTGCCATTCATGACCTGGTGTAACGTGAAGATCCATAACGCCGTCGCCACCAGCGCCGCGCTGGGCTTTCCAATCGCGCTCGCCGGCACACTGTCGAACGTGTTCCATGGCTGGAATGCCCCCGGCTTGCCGGCCGGCTCGCTGGGGTTCGTGTATCTGCCGGCACTGGTGGTGATTGCGGCCGCCAGCGTGATGACCGCGCCGCTGGGCGCCCTGACGGCGCACAGCCTGCCAGTCAAGACCCTGAAGAAAGTCTTTGCAGTGGTGCTGTACGTCTTGGCCGCCTACATGGCCTACCACGCCTTCCGGTAAGCCTTAACCGTCCTTGAACTGTTCGCGCAAGACGTTTTTCTGTACCTTGCCCATGGTATTGCGCGGCAGGTCGGCGACGAAATGCACGCGCTTGGGCACCTTGAAGTTGGCGATCTTCGACTTCAGCGCGGCGACGACTGCCGACTCCTGCAGCTGCGCGCCAGGACGGGTGACGACCACTGCGGTCACGGCTTCGCCAAAATCCGGGTGCGGCACGCCGATCACGGCGGACTCGACCACGCCGTCGATTTCATCGATGAAGGATTCGATTTCCTTGGGATAGACGTTGTACCCGCCGGAAATAATCAGATCCTTGCTGCGGCCGACGATGGACAGGTAGCCGTGGCTGTCGAGCTTGCCGACGTCGCCGGTCTTGAAATAGCCATCGGCGGTAAATTCTTCCGCGGTTTTTTCCGGCATGCGCCAGTAGCCATGGAAAACATTCGGCCCCTTGACCTGGATATCGCCGATCTCGTCGACCGCGCATGGCGCAAGTTCGCCGGCCGGCGAGCCCTTGACCACGCGGATGTCTACCCCTGGCAGCGGCAGGCCGACGGTGCCGCCGACGCGTTCGCCATCGTAGGGGTTGGACGCCTGCATGGTGGTTTCGCTCATGCCGTAGCGTTCCAGGATGGTGTGGCCGGTGCGTTGCGCAAATTCCCTGAAGGTTTCCATCAATAGCGGCGCCGAGCCGGAGATGAACAGGCGCATGTTGGCGCAGGCTTCGCGGTCAAAGCCAGGTTCGGCCAGCAGGCGCACATAATAGGTCGGCACGCCCATGAAGACCGTCGTGCGCTTCAGGTGCCGCAGGATTTCTGCGGCATCGAACTTCGGCAGGAAAATCATCTTGCTGCCGTTGAGCAGGGCGCCGTGCGAAGCCACGAACAGGCCATGCACATGAAACAGCGGCAGCGCATGCAGCAGCACGTCGCCTTCCTGCCAGTGCCAGTACTCGTGCAGCACCAGTGCGTTGGAGGCCAGGTTGTCGTGGCTGAGCATGGCGCCCTTGCTGCGCCCGGTGGTGCCCGAGGTATACAGGATTGCCGCCATGTCGTCAGGCAGCTTGCGCACGGTGGCGAAGCTGTCAGGGAAGTGGTTGGCGCGTTCCAGCAGGGTGCCGTCGCGCGCCTCGCCAAGGGTAAAGACGTGCTTCGTGCCGGACTGGAAGGCGATCTTGGAAACCCAGCCAAAATTGCCCGGCGCGCACACCACCACGGCTGGCTCGGCATCGTCGATGAAATACTCGATTTCGGCGGCGCGGTAAGCGGTGTTAAGCGGCAGATAGACGTACCCTGCCTGCAGCGTTGCCAGATACAGGATCAGCGCCTCCGCCGATTTTTCGACCTGCACCGCGATGCGCGCATCCGGCGGCAATCCGAGGCTTGCCAGCAGGTTGGCCATCTTGGCGGTGGCGCGCTCGACGTCGCGCCAGGAATAGTACAGTCCGTCGTGGGTTTCAATGGCGCAGGCGGATTTGTCTTGCGGGAAGCGCGATTCGAACAGGGCGTAGAGGTTGGCGTTTTGCATGGCTGATAAAAAACGGTGAGTAACTATTTGGGTTTCCTGGTTGGGCGCTTGGCGGCTGTCGCAGCCGCCGGCGCTGGCGGCGGGGCACCTGCCTCGCTGGCCGGTGGCAGCGGCTCGGGCCTGTGAGCCGCCTGGTACAGCGGCAGGACCTTGGGCAGCAGGGCGCTGATTTCGTCGATGCGGGTAGCCGGCGCCGGATGGGTCGAAAGGAATTGCGGCGGGCTCTTTTCTCCGGATTCCGCCGCCATCTTCTTCCACAGGCCGATCGCCGCGGCTGGGTCGTAGCCTGCGCGTGCGGCCAGCTCCAGGCCGACCGCATCGGCCTCGCTTTCATTCTGCCGCGAGTTGGGCAGCGTATACAGGTAGTGGGCGAACTGGTTGGCCAGCGCAATCTGGTTGCTGTTGTTGGTGGCGGCCAGCGCCACGCCAGTCAGCATGTTTTGCGCATAGGCTTGCGAAATCCGCTCGCGGCCGTGCTCGCGCAGGGCATGGGCGATTTCATGCCCCATGATGGCGGCGATTTCATCGTCGGTCAGCGCCAGCTTGCGCACGATGCCGGTGTAGAAGGTGATCTTGCCGCCGGGTGCGCAGGTAGCGTTGATTACCGGCGCATCGATCAGGGTGAGCTGCCATTTCCAGTCGCGCGTGTCTTCGCGGAAGATCTCGACATGCTGGCGCAGGCGCAAGGCAATGCGCTCCAGGCGCTCGTATTCCGGCCCCGAGGTGATCAGCTGGCCGTCGTCCCTGGCCTTCTGGTTTTGCTGCGCATAACTGACCAGCGCCATTTTTTCGACGGTGGCTGCCGGCACCATCAGGAATTGCTGGCGCGTGATGCCGACAACGCCCGGTTTGGTTGAGGAGGCGCAGGCCAGGAGCAGGCAGGCAAGTGCAGCGGCAGACGCGCGAGATAACGTTTTTTTTATTTGCATCGGGCTTTCCATTTTTTCCCTGATGTAAGCGCGATGGCGCACTTTTCTTATTTTCCGGTGAAGGCCGGCGTGCCCTTGTTCAGGAAAGATTGCACGCCTTCGTGATAATCCTGCGAACCCAGGATGGCGAAGGCCGCGCCATATTCCTGCTCGCTCAAGGGGCTTGCCTGCGCTGTCAGCCTGCGTATCAGTTGCTTGTGCAGCCGTGCAGCCAGAGGCGCGCCGCGGGCAATGCGTTGGGCGCTCGCTTGCGCCTCGTCCGGCACATTATCGACGACACGGTGCAGCAAGCCTTTTTGCTGTGCTTCGGCCGCCGCGAATATCCGCCCTTCCAGCAGGATTTCGAGCGCCGTGGCGCCGCCGACGAGTTGCAGCAGGCGGCGCAACTCGTCCGGCGCCAGCGCAAAACCCAGGCGGTTGATCGGGATGCCGAAGCGCGCATCCGGCGCGGCGATGCGCAAGTCGCAGGCGCACGCAATCTCCAGTCCGCCGCCGACGCAAACGCCCTCGATGGCGGCAATGGTCGGGTGCAGGCAGTCACCGATCGCATCCAGCGCGTGCGCAATGGTGTCGCGATGATAGGCAATGCCCTGTTCCATGGTGCCGCGTTGCGCCGGGAATTCCTCGATGTCGGCGCCGGCGGCGAAGTTGCCCTGCTCGCCGCGCACGATCACGCAGCGCAGTTGCTCCTCCTGCGACAGCTGCGTAAAGAGTTTTGCCAGGGCATCCCACATGGCAATGCTGATGGCGTTGAGCTTGCCGGGATTGGATAGCGTCACCGTGGCAATGGCGCCGCTGGTCACGAGGCGAATTTCTGACATGTCAAGTTCCGGCGGTTCAGCCCGGCATTGCCGCTGCGCTGCGCGGATTGCGGTAGGCAAGCACCAGCAGCAGGATGCCCAGTGCAATCATCGGCAGCGATAGCATCTGGCCGGCGGAGATCGACATGCCGGCGAAACCGACTTCATAATCCGGCGTGCGGAAGTATTCCGTAAAAAAGCGCGCGCAGCCATACAGCAGCGAGAACATGCCGGAAACCGCCATGGTCGGGCGCGGTTTGCGGGCGAACAGCCACAGAATGACAAACAGCAGCACGCCATCGACGGCGGCCTGGTAGAGCGGCGAGGGGTGGCGCGGCAGGTTGTCGACGTTCGGCCAGATCATCGCCCAGGGCAGCGTCGCGTCGGCAACGCGCCCCGGCAATTCCGCATTGATGAAATTGCCGATGCGGCCGAAAGCGTATCCCAGCGGGACCATCGGGGCGATGAAGTCCAGCACCTCCCACCAGTTGCGGTGCACCTTGCGGCACCACAGCCACATGGCCACCAGGACGCCGAGAAAACCGCCATGGAAGGACATGCCGCCTTTCCAGACGGCGAAAATTTCCAGCGGATGGGAAAGGTAATAGGCCGGATGGTAAAACAGCACTTCACCCAGGCGGCCACCCAAGACAACCCCGAGCACGCCAAAGAACAGCATGTCGTCCAGGTCTTCCTTTTTCCAGCCGGCGGCAGCGATGTGCGGCTGACGCATGCGCAGGCGGCCCAGAAGGATGAACTGGGCGAACGCGGCCAGGTACATCAGGCCATACCAGCGGATATCCAGCGGGCCGAGCGAAAAGGCGATCGGGTCGGGTAGCGGGTGAGTCAGCATGGTTTCCACTTTCGTTTTCTGAATTGCCACGAATTGTGGCACAACTCCCGATGCTATTCCAACCATGGCAGTGCCGTCGGCGTGCCGGGCAGCGTAAAAGCAAAAAGGCCGGAACCGGCCTTTTTTACTGCATGCTTGTGGAGGATTAGCGCTTTTTTGTGTCGAACGCTTTCTTGACCCGTTCCTGGCGTTGTTTTTCCAGTTGCTCGTGCGCGTTGCGCTTATCCAGGCCGAAGATCCTTTCGAGAAATTCAAACCAGATGAATGCCACCCCAAACAAGCCAATGATCCACCACCAGGACAGATTTTCGACGAAGCTCACTTCGAAATATTTCAGGGCCGATAGCACAACGATAAGAATGATAATGGGCATGATGTTCTCCTTGCCACAAAGCATATAAGGGAAAACCCCCTGCGGTCAATGTCGGTGTCAACCGAGTTGGATTTGTACCGTTGTTACTCGTTGTTACTACAAAGGATGTATAGTTATCCGCCGTACGGATTACAATGTTTGTGTTCTTTAAATGGAGAGAATCATGAAGGTTTCCCTGTTATTGGGTGGCGTTGCGCTGGCGCTGGCATCCAACATGGCCCTGGCCAATGCTGACCTGGCAAAAGCCAAAAACTGCATGGCGTGCCATGCCGTCGCCAACAAGATCATCGGCCCCGGCTTCAAGGAAGTCGCCGCCAAGTACGCCGGCCAGAAAGATGCCGAAGACAAGCTGGTGAAAAAGGTCCAGAAGGGCGGCAGCGGCGTCTGGGGCACGGCAGTCATGCCGGCCAACCCCCAAGTCACCGAGGCGGAAGCCCGCACGCTGGTCAAGTGGGTCCTGGCGCAGAAGTAATCGTCCAGCATGGTTTTGCCAAAAAAAGCGCTCGATCGAGTGCTTTTTTTATATGTTTTTAAAATGACATAAAGACACTCGGCGACGTGTTCATCTTTCCATTCATAAGCGGGGGATTCCCCTCGACCAGGTTCCTTTTTCTGCGGTAAATTTTTCATGTCCATTGTTTCGGCCGAGAGTACCGGTATTGCCCGTCTGTCTTCAGCATCAGATCAAGACAGGGATGTCTTGCCAGACATTGTCGTTGGGCCAGCACGCGCTGACTTGGTCTGCGACGAGGTTCTTGCCAGCCTCTTCGAGGCGACCGCATCCCGTATCCCCGATAAGGTGGCATTGATTTGCAGCGACCGGCAATTGACTTATCAGGCGCTGAACCAGCAGGCGGACCAGGTCGCCTCGGGGCTGATCAGCGCCGGCGTGCGGCCGGGTCAAATTGTCGGTTTATGGTTGCCACGAGGCATTGATTTGCTGGTGATGCAACTTGGCATCGCCAAGGCTGGCGCGGCGTGGCTGCCATTTGACGCCGACGTGCCCGTTGAGCGTATTGGCGTGTGTCTGGACGATGCCGAGGCAGTCGGCATCGTCACGTGCGCCGCGTTCGCAGCGCACCTGCCACCTGCCGGTCATTGCCTCTGGAGTGCAGAAGAGTTGCTCGTGCCGGCCCTGCCTTTGCGTCGACGCGAAGGGCTGCTGGCATCGCATCCGGCCTACGTCATTTATACCTCCGGATCGACAGGCAAGCCCAAGGGCATCGCGATCAGCCAGGCCAGTATCAGCCACTTTCTCCGCAGCGAGAATGCCATGCTTGGCGTATGTGAAAGCGACCGGGTATATCAGGGCTTTTCAGCTGCGTTCGACATGTCTTTCGAGGAGATCTGGATCAGCTATTTGGTCGGCGCGACGCTGTGGATCGCCCCGAAGGAGGTGGCGACCGATCCTGAAGTCTTGCCGCATGCCCTGGTCGAAAACGACATTACGGTCATTCACACAGTGCCGACCCTGCTGGCCCTGTTCAATCACGACGTGCAATGCCTGCGCCTGATCAACCTGGGCGGCGAGATGTGCCCGGCACCCCTGGTTGCCCGCTGGGCAAGGCCTGGCCGCCAGGTGTTCAATACGTATGGCCCGACCGAGGCGACGGTTTCGGCAAGTCTTGCCGAACTTCATGCGCACCAACCGGTCACCATCGGCCGGCCGTTGCCGAACTATGGCATGCTGGTCATCGATACGTCGACTGAAAACGGCCTTGTGCTCCTGCCGCGCGGGGAGGTCGGAGAGTTATGCATCACGGGGCCGGGGGTCGCTGACGGCTATCTCGGCCGCCCGGAACTGACCGCCGAAAAATTTCTTCCCAATCCCTGGGCAACCCACGCTCACGACCGGCGTCTGTACCGGACTGGCGACCTGGCGCGCATCGGGCCCGATGGCTGCGTGGAGTGCCTTGGCCGCACCGATGACCAGGTCAAGATTCGCGGGTTTCGGGTGGAACTTGGGGAAATTGAAGCCGTGCTGGCCCGGCAGCCGGGAATCGGCACTGTCGCCGTGGTGCTGCGCCAGCAGGACGGCATCGACCAGCTGGTGGCCTTTTTTGTTGCCGAAGGTGGCGCAGCGCCATCCGGCATGGCCTTGCGGGCAGCGCTGGCGGCCTCGCTGCCATCCTACATGGTGCCCGGCTGCTTCGAGCAGCTTGTGGAAATGCCGCGCCTGCTCTCAGGGAAGATCGACCGCAAGGCGCTGCGGGCGCGTCCGCTTGCGATCGTTGCCGAAGCAGGTAATTCCGACGTGCCGCAGACGCCCGCCGAACAAGCCCTGTTTTCCGCGCTGGGGAAGCTGTTTCCCGGCCAGCCCCTTGTTGGCACCGCCGATTTCTTTTTCGATCTCGGCGGCCATTCCTTGCTGGCGGCACGCCTGGTGTCGACGCTGCGCACCGATTCACGCTTTGCCCACATCACGGTTCGCGATGTTTATCAGCAAAGGACTATCGGCGGCATCGCCGAAGTTCTGGGTAACACCGCTGCCCCGGTTTCGGCGGCAGACACCGACTGGCAGCCGCCTTCGGCTTTCCGGCGCTGGCGCTGCGGTATTGCCCAGGCAGCAGCGCTGCCTGGCTTGGTGGCATTGCGCATGGCGCAGTGGCTTACGCCATTCTTCGCTTACCATTTTTTTACCGGTGAGCCTGGTGATTCAATCGCATTTGCCGTGCTGATTTCGGTGGCGGCATTCGTCCTGACCACGCTGCTGGAGTTTGCGATCGCCATTGGCGGCAAATGGCTCATCGCCGGACGACTCAAGCCGGGGAGTTACCCGCTCTGGGGGCTGACATACTATCGATGGTGGCTCGCGGATCGCCTGGTCGAATCTGCGCCGACCTATCTCCTGAACGGGTCGTCGATGTATATCTGGTGGTTGCGCGCACTTGGCGCCAAAATCGGCAGGGAGGTCGTCATCGGCTCGATCACCCTGCGTGCCCCGGACTTGCTCAGTATCGGCGACGGCGCAAGCATCGGCAATGCGGTTAACCTGGAAAACGCCCGCGTCGAGCATGGTGTGCTAAGGATCGGGGCCATCGACATTGGCCGCGAGGCCTGCATAGGATCTTGTGCCGTCCTCGAAGGTAATACGGCGCTCGGCGAGTACGGGCATCTCGAAGGCCAGTCAGCACTCGGTGACGGCGCCGCCCTGCCTGCGCGCAGAATATGGAAAGGCTCGCCTGCGCGCGACATCGGCTCTTTCGATCCTTCGTCACATCCTGCGCGGCCAGTCGTTTCACGCGGGCGGCACCTGGTCGAAGCGGTATATTTCATGGCCGGCGCGACGCTGATTACGACCTTGTTTTTCTTGCCGGTGTTTCCGAGTTTTATGCTGATCGACTGGATCGACAATGTCGATCGTTTCCCTGCATTGCAAAGCACTAACTTCGGATTTCAGCTCGCAAAATATTTTATCCTGGCGTTTCCGGCGACGGCGCTGATGATCGTCTGTACGGCCTTGTTGTCGGCCCTTATCCGCTGGACGGCCCTGCCACGGCTTAAACCAGGTAGCTGGCCAGTTCATAGCAACCGCTACTGCGCCAAGTGGCTGGTCAACCAGATCCAGGAAGCCAGCCTGCAGGTGCTGCATGGCGTGTATGCCACCATATACGCGCCTTTCTGGTACCGGTTGCTCGGCGCCAAAGTGGGGCGCGGCGCAGAGATCTCCACGGCGCTGGGCCTGGTGCCGGACATGCTGACACTGGGCGAGGATACCTTCATTGCCGATGCCGTCATGCTGGGCGACGAGCATATCGATGCGGGCTGGATGTCAGTGCAGCCGACGGTCATTTCGCGCCGCAGTTTCATCGGTAATGGCGCGTATGTTCCCGACGGCACGATCGTGCCGGAAAACGTTCTAATCGGCGTGCATTCCTTTGTGCCAGAGAATGGCCGCATGCAAAGTGGCGATACCTGGCTGGGTACGCCGGCGATCAACTTGCCGGCACGAGAGCAGACCAGCGGGTTTCCCGAGGCGCTGACGTACCGGCCGTCGCACCTGCGCCGCATCGGGCGCGGCCTGATTGAAGCTTTCCGCATCATTGCGCCCCATGCCATTGTCATTGCCGTCGGCTACACGATTGTCCTGAACGTCATGCCGCTTGCCGGCGCCGGGCAATGGGCTGAGGTAATCGCCAGCCTTACCATCGATGGCTTGCTCTACGGCCTCGGCACCTTTGTTTTCATCGTTGCGCTGAAATGGCTGCTCATGCGGCGCTATCGCAAGTGCAGCGTGCCCATGTGGACGCCGTTTGTCTGGTTATCAGAGGCGGTGACCAACATGTATGAAGGCATTGCCGTGCCAAATTTCATGCGCTACCTGCGCGGCACTCCCTGGCTGCCGCTCGCCTTCAACATGCTGGGTAGCCGCATTGGCAAGGGCGTCTACCTGGACACCACCGATGTGACTGAGTTCGATTGCGTGACGATTGGCGAGTACAGCGAAATCAATGCGCTGGCTTGCCCGCAGACGCACCTGTTCGAGGATCGCGTGATGAAAATCGACCACGTCGTCATTGGCCGGCGCGTCTACATGGGGCCGCGCAGTGCCGTTCTCTACAGCGCAACAATTGCAGACGATGTGAGACTGGGAGCGCTCACGCTGGTCATGAAAGGGGAATTCATTCCGGCGGCATCGAGCTGGAACGGCTGCCCGGCGGCGCCTGCGGAAGGGGCGACTGCCAGCGCCCGCGCCGGTTGCATGCAATAAAAAAGCGCCCGCATCCAAAGATGCGGGCGCCCGGGAACAGGAGCGGATTGACTGGCTGTTATTTGACTACGGCGATCTTTTCCTTCTTGCCGGCCTTGTAGGTGAACAAGGTCAGCGCGCCATCCTTCAGGTCGCCCTTGGCATCGAATTCGATCTTGCCGCTGACGCCTTCATGCTTGATCTTGGCGAGCACGGGAAGATACTTGGCGGGGTCGGCCGAGTCGGCCTTTTGCATGGCGGCAGCCATGGTCATGGTGGCGTCATACACGTACGGTGCATACAGTTGCACGTTCTGGTTGAATTTCTTCTGGTAGCGTTCGACGAAGGCATTCATCACTTTTTCCTGTTCGCCCGTCACGCCGCCGGCTTCGGCGCAGATTACCTGGCCATCGCTCATGCCGTCGCCGGCAAGCCTGGCAAGCTCGGCAGTGCAGATGCCGTCGCCGCCCATCATCTTGGCATTGATGCCGAGCTGCTTCATCTGGCGCAGCATCGGGCCAGCCACATTGTCCATGCCGCCAAAGAACACAACGTCGGGCTTCTTGGCCTTGATGGCTGTCAGGATCGCCAGGAAATCGGTGGCCTTGTCTGTCGTATATTGTTGCGAGGCGACCTTGCCGCCGGCCGCCTTGACGGCCTTGGCGAATTCGGTGGCGACGCCTTCGCCATAGGCGGTACGGTCATCGATCACGGCGATGCTCTTGGCCTTCAGGGTGTTGACGGCGTACTTGCCCAGCGAGCCGCCCAGTTGGCCGTCGTTGGCAACCACGCGGAAAGTGGTCTTGTAGCCTTGCTGGGTGTATTTCGGATTGGTGGCCGAGGGGGAGATTTGCGGGATGCCGGCTTCAGCGTAGATTTTCGATGCAGGAATCGTGGTGCCCGAATTCAGGTGGCCGATGACGCCATTGACCTTGGCATCGACCAGCTTTTGCGCGACGGCTGTGCCTTGTTTCGGGTCGGCCGCATCGTCTTCTGCCTGCAACTGGAACTTCACTTTCTTGCCGCCGATGGTAATGCCCTTGGCGTTCAGGTCGTCAATCGCCAGGATGGCGCCATTGGTATTGTCACGGCCAAAGTGCGCCTGGCCGCCCGACATCGGCGAGACATGGCCGATCTTGATGACGGTTTCCTGGGCAAATGCCGAACCGGTAAAAGCGAATGCGATCGCAGCAGACAGCGGGACCAAACCTGATTTGCATTGCATAAAGACTCTCCTGGGGGGTGAATGGGGCCGACGGGCGAAAATACGTGCCCACGTGCAAAAAGGTACAGCATTCAGCCTCTTACGAAAAGATTTTTTGTGGCATTTTTTAACATTTTTTCGCGTTTTATGCCCAGGTTCTGCATGCTCGACAAGGCCGACTGGAAGTTACTGACCCTGCTGCAGAAGGATAACCGGATCGCGCCCGGGGTTTGGGCGGAAAAGCTGCCTGTTTCGCAGCCAACCTGCCTGCGCGGGCGGGCAAGCGATGTCCGGCTTTCAGCTCGCGCCTGACGAAACCTGCGCCGAGACAATCGCTGGCCGCTGGCGCGGCAAGCCGGTGAAGGCAAAATTCACGTCCGGCATCCGTCCCGAAACGATTTCGGCGATGGCCTTGCCCGAGCCGCAGCCCATCGTCCAGCCCAGCGTGCCGTGGCCGGTATTGAGGAACAGGTTGGGGTAGCGGGTCTTGCCGATATAGGGCACGTTGGACGGGGTCAGGGGGCGCAGTCCGGTCCAGTATGCCGGATTGCCGTAATCGCAAGCGGTGGGGAACAGTTCGCGCGTGCGCCGCGTGATGGCTTCGCAGCGGGTCGTGTTCAGTTCCCTTGTATAGCCGTTCAGTTCGCAGGTGCCGGCCACGCGCAAGCGGTCGCCCAGGCGCGAGATCACCAGCTTGTGGCCGTCGTCGGTCAGCGAGACCGAGGGCGCCGACGTCGGATCGGTCACCTGGAAAGTTGCCGAATACCCCTTGCCCGGATAAATCATCAGGTCGACACCGAGCGGCTTCAGGAGCGCTACCGAAAAGCTGCCCATCGCCATGACGAACGCGTCGGCGCGCAAGACGCGGTGGCGGCCGTGGCCATCGATGACTTCCACACCTGAAATGCGCGCCGCGGCGCCCGCACCCTCGGTCAGCAGGCGGGTGACGGTGGTGTTGAACTGGAAATCGACGCCGGCTTCTGCCGATTTGGCCGCCAGGCCGGTGGTGAATTTATAGACATCGCCCGATTCATCGGTGGCGGTGAAGTCGCCGCCGACAATCTTGCCGCGGCTGGCAGCCAGCGCCGGCTCGATGCGGACCACTTCATCGGCGCTGATCGTCTCGCGCGGGCAGCCAAGATCGCGTATAAGCTTTGCCGCCGGCTGCGCTTCCTCGAATTCCTGCTGGTTGGTGTAAAAATGCAGGATGCCCCTGGTCAGGCAATCGTAATCGACGCCGGTCTCGGCGCGCACGGACTGCAGGGTCTGGCGGCTGTATTCGGCGATGGCGACAATCTGGCGGATATTGTCACTGGTGCGGGCCGGCGTGCATTCGCGCAGGAAGTTCAGGCCCCAGCGCCACTGCAGCCATTCCGGGCGGAAGCGATAAAGCAGGGGGGCATCTTCCTGGCCCAGCCATTTGAAGATTTTCAGTGGCGCGCGGGGATTGGCCCAGGGCTCGGCGTGCGAGACGGAAATCTGGCAACCGTTGGCAAAGCTGGTTTCCTGGGCTGCGCCGGGCTGACGCTCCAGCACCGTGACTTCATGCCCGGCTTTTTGCAGGAACCACGCGGAAGCGGTGCCGACGATTCCTGCGCCGAGGACGATGACTTTCATGGCGATCTCCGTGTACTAATACAGAGATTGTAGAAACAGAACGGTTTTTTTGGCATTCAAAACAGCGGTGGAAATATTTAAAAACAAACAAAAAATTTTCAGATTGTTTGAAAATAAAAAAAATTTTCTGAATTATTTATTTTTTTGTCGTCTGCAGTCTTGAAATTTCCTGCGCAACAGCCCGCGCCACGATGTCGGTCAGCGTGTCGTGCAAGCCGCGCTTGATTTCCGCCGCCAGGGTGTCGATCGCGCTATCGACCACATCGGTCAAGGTATTGCGAACCCGATGGTCGAGCACGAAATCGATACGGCCCAGCACCTGGCGCGTGATGCGTTCGCGCAGTTCTTTTTCGAGGTCGCCCAGTTCGCTGTTTTTCCAGGGCGAGGGCGCTTGCGTTTCGCTTGCGCCACCGGCGCTGGCGGCGACAGGCGCAGCGGGCGGGACGTCGTGCCTGACTTCGGCAAGCACCGCTGCGGAAGAGGGCGCAGAGGCTGGCATGGAAAAAGCCGCTCGTGCCGGAACGCCGGCGGGCGGCGCGGTCTGGACCAAGGCCGGCGGAGTGACTGCCGCCTCAGGCGGACTGGCTTTGATGACCGGAAGGACTGGTTCGGGCGCAGCCTGCGGACCGATGACTTCGGTCAGGATCGGGATGCCCTGGTCGGACGGCGGAGTATTCATGCTATGCGGCGACGAAATGATTCAATTGGTAACCCTGACCCAGGTAATACTTGTAACGCACCCGGCCCGCCGCGGCATCGGTATCTGCGGCGGCGACAATCTCGATCAGGCGTTCAAAACGCGCAAAATTGGCTGGCGGTGTGCCGGACAGGTTGATCAGGATCTGGTGATGCGGCAATTCGGCATTGTCGTCAGCCGTCAGGATGACCGGGGTTTGCGCTGCCAGCGCATCGCCGGCTTGCACATGCGGCACGAATTCGTCGGCTGAAAAAGTCCAGAGGGCGGCGTCGAGCGCCGCCAGGTCCTGGCGATCCGCTTTCAGCACGATCTTGCTGTCGGCTGCCCGTGCCTTGCGCACCAGACGGCAGGCAAAGTGAAATTTGTCAGGAACGTTGCTGTGAAAATCGATGCGCGTCATGGCCGAGCGCTTAAAAACGGAATCCCGGCGGGGCATTGCCAACGGCGGGCGGGGCGCTGGTGGCCGGCGTTTCCGCACCATTGGCGCTTGCCTGCCCGCGCTGTGCGGCTTTTTCGATCTTTGCCTTGGGCGCGGCTGCTTCCGCTGCCGGCTGGCGGTAAGTCTTGGGCAACGTGCTGGTCTGGGGGTAGCCGGCGGCTGACAATGTCGCGCCCCAGGCACCGGACTCGAAACCGGTATGCTTGTCGCGGCCGATCGTTACTGCTGGCAGGCGCGACTCGCTGACGGCCTGTTTGAGGCGGGCGATATCGTCGTTGGTTGTGACCGTCTTTTCGGCAAATGGCACGCCGCGCTGCTTGAGATAGCTGCGTGCCTCTTCGCAAGGCTCACACTTGTCGCCGGTATAGAGCGTCACCGGATGGTTGCGCACTGCCTGCGCCAGTTCGTAGGGCAGGCCGGCGGCGCTGGCGCCGCCGGCGGCGCTGGCGATGTCCTTCTGCTCGACCTGCTTGGCGGTTTTTGGCGGCGGCACATCGCTGTAAGTGATCTTGCCGTCAGGACCTACCCACTTGTACAGCTGGGCATGGGCCGCGCCGGCAGCGAGCAGCATTGTCAGGACAAGAACAGATGCGGTGGAATTCATTAAGCCTCCTTGATTCGCCTTGTTTTTTTATTACGCGCTCATGCCATTATGCCGCAACAGCGCATCGATATTCGGTTCCCTGCCGCGGAAAGCCATGAACGATTCCAGGGCAGGGCGCGAGCCGCCCATGGCCAGCACTTCCTGGGAAAACTTCAGGCCGGCTTCGCTCGACAGGATGTTGCCGGTGGCTTCGCTGGCTTCCTCGAACATGCTGTAGGCGTCTGCGGACAGGACTTCGGCCCACTTGTAGCTATAGTAACCTGCCGAATAGCCGCCGGCAAAGATATGGCCGAAGGAGTGTTGGAAACGGTTGAATGCCGGCGGAATGATGACCGCCACGCGCTGGCGCAATTCGGTCAGCATGTCCTGCACGCTTTTGCCGCCATTCGGGTCGTAGTCGTAGTGCAGGTGCATGTCGAACAGCGAAAACTCGACCTGGCGCAGCATCTGCAGGCCGGACTGGAAGTTTTTCGCGGCGACCATCTTGTCGTACAGCGCGCGCGGCAGTGGCGCGCCGGTGTCCATGTGCGCCGTCATGTGCTGCAACACTTCCCATTCCCAGCAAAAGTTTTCCATGAATTGCGATGGCAATTCGACAGCATCCCACTCGACGCCGGCAATGCCGGATACGCTCAGGTCGTCGACTTCGGTCAGCATGTGGTGCAGGCCGTGGCCGAATTCATGGAACAGGGTGATGACTTCGTCATGGGTGAACAGCGCCGGGCGCTCGCGGCCATCGACCGTGACGGGTTCGCTGAAATTGCAGGTCAGGTAAGCCACCGGCGTCTGGATGCGGTCGGCCAGCCTGCGCCGGCCGCGCGCGTCATCCATCCAGGCGCCGCCGCGCTTGCCGTTGCGGGCGTACAGGTCGAGGTAGAACTGGCCCAGCAGCTCGCCATCCCGCTCGATGCGGAAGAACTTCACATCCTTGTGCCAGACCGCGGCGCTGTCGGGCTTGATGTCCACGGCGAACAGGCTTTGCACCACGCGGAACAGGCCTTCGATGACTTTCGGCTCGGGGAAGTATTCCTTCACTTCCTGCTCGGAAAAGGCGTAGCGCTTCTCGCGCAGCTTTTCCGAGGCATAGGCCATGTCCCAGGCTTCGAGCTGGGCCAGGCCGAGTTCATCCCTGGCGAAGCTGCGCAGCTCGGCCAGGTCCTTTTCGGCGAAGGGACGGGCGCGTTGCGCCAGGTCTTCCAGGAAGCCGATCACGTGCTGCGGCGACTCCGCCATTTTCGGCACCAGCGAGACTTCGGCAAAGTTGCCGTACTCCAGCAGGGCGGCTTCCTCGGCGCGCAGCTTCAGGAGGTCGACGATATTTTGCGTATTGTCCCACTCGGGTTTGGCGCCGAGTTCGGAGGCCTTGGTAGCGTTGGCGCGGTAGATGGTTTCGCGCAGGGCACGGTTGTCAGCGTACTGCAGCAGCGGGAAGTAGGACGGGAAGTGCAGGCTGAACTTGTAGCCGGCTTTGCCATCCTTTTCGGCAGCGGTGCGCGCGGCCTGCTTCACGTCATCGGGCAGGCCCGCCAAGTCCGCTTCGCTGTCGACGAAGAGGGCATAGTCATTGGTGGCGTCCAGCACGTTTTCGGAAAAGCGCGTGGAAATGACGGCATGCTTTTCCTGGATTTCGGCAAAACGCGGCTTCTTGTCCTCGGCAAGTTCGGCGCCGCCCAGGCGAAAGTCGCGCACGGCATTTTCAATGATTTTCTGGCGTGCCGGCGACAGGCGGGCAAAACCGGCGCTGGCCTGCAATGCCTTGTATTTTTCGAACAGGGCCAGGTTTTGCGCCAGCGCAGTCCAGAACTCGGTGACCTTCGGCTGGTTTTCATTGTAGGCCGCGCGCAGCTCCGGGGTGTCGACCACGGCGTTGAGGTGGCCGACCACGCCCCAGGCCCGCCCCAGCATTTCCGTGGCGTTTTCCAGGGGTTCGACGAAGTTTTCCCAGCTTACCTCCGCAACCGGTGCTTCCAGTTGCGCCACCACGGCGCGGTTTTGCTCCAGCAAGGCGTCGATGGCAGGGGTGACATGCTCAGGCTGGATTGCTTCGAAGCGGGGCAAGTCGGAAAAATCGAGCAGTGGGTTTGCAGTGGTGGCGCTCATGGTGTGTGCTTTCAATTTCAAAGAGTGTTGGGGACAGAGTAACTCGACGCACTGTGGTACTTGCAGTATGCGTAAAAGCTTGCAAGCTTTTACCGCTACGCCGGCAAGCGGCATGCCGCTTGAAACCCCGGCTCGCTCTCATAAACTCTATCCCCAATTAGTTAAACTCGTTCCGCTGCTTCAATCGTATTTACCAGCAGCATGGTAATCGTCATCGGGCCCACGCCGCGTGGCACCGGGGAAATATAGCCAGCGACGTCCTTTGCGCCGGCGAAATCGACATCGCCGCACAGCTTGCCGTTTTCATCCTGGTTGATGCCGACATCGATGACGATGGCGCCCGGCTTGATCATGTCTGCTTTCAGGGTATTGCGGCGGCCGACGGCGGCCACCACCACGTCGGCCTGGCGGGTGTGGTAGCCCAGGTCCGGCGTTCCGCTATGACAGATGGTGACGGTAGCGTTGGCTTGCAAGAGCAGGAGTGCCATCGGCTTGCCGACGGTATTGCTGCGGCCGATGACCACGGCATGCTTGCCGCGCAAATCGACGCCGGTGCTTTCAATCATTTTCATGCAGCCGTACGGGGTGCAGGGGCGGAAACCCGGCAGGCCGGCCATCAGTTCGCCGGCGGACAGCACCGAATAGCCATCCACATCCTTGGCAGTGGAAATCGCCTCGATGACCTTGTGCGCGCTGATATGGGGCGGCAGCGGCATTTGTACCAGGATGCCATGGATGGCGGGGTCCTTGTTCAGGGCGTCGATGCGTGCGAGCAAGTCGGCTTCGGCCAGGCTGGCTTCGTATTTTTCCAGCACGGAACGCAGGCCGGCGTCTTCGCACGCCTTGACCTTGTTCCTGACATACACGTGGCTGGCAGGATCATCGCCCACCAGGATGACGGCCAATCCGGGCTGTTTGCCTTGCGCGGTAAGCGCTGCCGCACGTTCTGCGACTTCGGCGCGGATTTTTTGGGAAAGCAGGGTGCCGTCAATAATTTGTGCAGTCATGATGAGTGTATCAAGATTAAAAGTGGTCAAAACGAGATTATAGAGCCTGGCTCGCCAGACAAGGCTGCCGTAAAGGTAATCCGTTTGGAGTTAATCTTCATGCAACATGTTCCGTCAGGCGTTGGCAAACGTTGCATTGATTATATCTCGCACTGCACCATATATCTCATAATGTGGAATGCAATCTCGCTATTTGAAAAAATAAAAAGCCGTGCTACACTTTTTGCCAATGCCGCAGTTTTAATTAATGACATGCCGGATTTACATGTGGCGCACTGCATGAGCCGGCCATACAGGAGACAAGAATGTCAGCCCAACTCGACCAATTGATGACGCAGGCAGCCAATGACCCGGATGTCGTGGAGACACGGGAATGGCTGGATGCGCTTGAGGCCGTCATCGAAAACGAGGGAACCGACCGCGCCCATTACCTGATGGAGCGCATGGTGGACCTGGCGCGCCGGCGCGGCGCCCATATCCCGTTTTCCAGCAATACCGCCTACGTCAACACGATTCCCGCCCATCTCGGCGCCCATTCCCCCGGCAACCTGGAATATGAAGAGCGCCTGCGCTCCTGGATGCGCTGGAATGCCATGGCGATGGTGGTCAAGGCCAACCGCGCCGATGGCGACCTCGGCGGCCACATTTCCAGCTTTGCTTCGCTGGCCAACATGCTGGGCACCGGCTTCAACCATTTCTGGCATGCGCCGACCGAAGATCATGGCGGCGACCTGCTGTACATCCAGGGTCATTCCTCGCCCGGCATCTATGCCCGCGCCTTCCTAGAAGGGCGCCTGTCCGAAGACCAGTTGCTGAACTTCCGCCGCGAGGTCGACGGCAAGGGCCTGTCTTCCTACCCGCATCCGAAGCTGATGCCGGATTTCTGGCAATTTCCCACCGTATCGATGGGCCTCGGGCCGTTGATGGCGATCTACCAGGCGCGCTTCCTGAAATACCTGCATGCGCGCGGCATTGCCGACACCGCAAAACGCAAGGTCTGGGCTTTCTGCGGCGATGGCGAGATGGACGAGCCGGAATCGATGGGCGCCATCGGCATGGCAGCACGCGAGCAGCTCGACAATCTCGTCATGGTGGTCAACTGCAACCTGCAGCGCCTGGATGGCCCGGTGCGCGGCAATGGCAAGATCATCCAGGAACTGGAAGCCGATTTCCGCGGCGCCGGCTGGAATGTCATCAAGGTGGTCTGGGGCGGCTACTGGGATGACCTGCTGGCGCGCGACAAGGATGGCATCCTGCAGCGCGTGATGATGGAAACCGTCGATGGCGAATACCAGAACTGCAAGGCCAATGACGGTGCCTACGTGCGCAAGCATTTCTTCGGCAAGCATCCGAAGCTGCTGGAAATGGTCGCCAACATGTCCGACGACGATGTCTGGCGCCTGAATCGCGGCGGCCACGATCCGCACAAGATTTACGCGGCCTTCAAGGCGGCCAGCGAGCACAAAGGCCAGCCGACCGTCCTGCTGGTCAAGACCATCAAGGGTTTTGGCATGGGCAAGTCGGGCGAGGCGCGCAATACTGCCCACCAGACCAAGAAGCTCGATGACGAGGCCGTGCGCGAGATGCGCGACCGCTTCAATATTCCGATTCCCGACGACAAGCTGCACGAAGTGCCGTTCTTTAAGCCGGCTGACGATGCGCCGGAAATCAAGTACCTGCATGAGCGCCGCAAGGCGCTGGGCGGTTACTTGCCGCAGCGCCGCATGCAAGCCGACGAAAAGCTGCCGGTGCCGGAACTTTCGGCATTCAAGGCAGTGCTGGAGCCGACGGCGGAAGGCCGCGAGATTTCGACGACGCAAGCGTATGTGCGCATCTTTACGGCACTGCTGCGCGACCCGAACCTGAGCCAGCGCCTGGTGCCGATCCTGGTCGATGAGTCGCGCACCTTTGGCATGGAAGGCCTGTTCCGCCAGATCGGCATCTTCAGCCAGCAAGGGCAGTTGTACGAACCGGTGGACCGCGACCAGGTGATGTATTACCGCGAAGACAAGGCTGGCCAGATCCTGCAGGAAGGGATCAACGAGGCGGGCGGGATGAGTTCATGGATCGCCGCGGCGACGTCGTATTCGACGAACAACCGCGTCATGATCCCGTTCTACACGTTTTATTCGATGTTCGGCCTGCAGCGCGTCGGCGACCTGGCCTGGGCTGCCGGCGACATGCGTGCCCGCGGCTTCCTGATGGCGGGCACTGCCGGGCGCACCACGCTGAATGGCGAAGGCCTGCAGCATGAGGACGGCCACAGCCACGTGCTGGCATCGACCATCCCGAACTGCATGCCGTACGACCCGACCTATGCCCACGAGCTGGCCGTGATCATCCACGATGGCTTGAAGCGCATGGTGGAAAAGCAGGAGGATGTGTTCTATTACATCACCATCATGAATGAGAACTACAGCCATCCCGGCCTGAAGGAAGGCCAGGAGGAAAACATCCTGAAGGGGTTGTACCTGCTGCAGGAAGGCGACGCAGGACTCAAGCACCGCGTGCAGCTCATGGGCTCCGGCACCATCCTGCGCGAATCCATCTTCGCCGCGGAGTTGTTGAAAAATGACTGGGGCATTGCCGCCGATGTCTGGTCGGCGCCGTCCTTCACCCTGCTGGCCCGCGATGGCGAGGAGGTCGAGCGCTGGAACATGCTGCATCCCGCAGACAAGCCGCGCGCAGCGCACGTGACGCAATCGTTGCAGGGCACCAAGGGGCCGATCGTGGCGACCACCGACTACATGCGCACATTTGCCGAGCAGATCCGCGCGTACATGCCGAAGGGGCGCAGCTACAAGGTGCTTGGCACCGACGGTTTCGGTCGCTCGGATACCCGCGCCAAGCTGCGCGAGTTCTTCGAAGTCAATCGCTACTTCATCACGGTGGCAGCCTTGAAGGGACTGGCGGACGACGGCGCGATTTCGGCATCCGTGGTGGCCCAGGCGATCGCCAAATACGGCATCAACCCGGAAAAGCCCAACCCGATGACGGTCTGAACGATCACCACCTGAATAAAAAAACTGCCTCCCTCAACGGGGAGCGCAACCACCAGTAAGAGGTTCCTTCCCCTGGCAGGGGAGGCGGAGAACGGAGCTATAACCATGAGCATGACAGAAATCAAGGTGCCGGACATTGGTGACTTCAAGGAAGTGGAAGTCATTGAATTGCTGGTCAAGGTGGGGGATACGATCAAGGCGGAGCAGTCGCTGGTCACGGTGGAATCGGACAAGGCGAGCATGGAAATTCCCGCCAGCCACGCCGGCGTGGTCAAGGAACTGAAGGTCAAGATCGGCGACAAGGTGGCCGAAGGGTCGGTGCTGCTGGTGCTGGAAGCACAGGATGGCGCTGCGGCGCCGGCAGCTGCACCGGCTGCAGCCGCGCCGGCGCCGGCGCAATCTGCTGCGCCGGCGCCTGCCGTCGCGGCGCCTGCTGCGCCATTGCCGGCGGTGCAACCGCAGCCAACCATGGCCGTGGTCGAGAGCGCGCCGGCTCCAGGCGGGCGCAAGCCGCACGCGTCGCCCTCGGTGCGCAAGTTCGCGCGTGAGCTTGGCGTTGATCTGGCGCGTGTGCCGGGTTCTGGTCCCAAGGGCCGCATCGTGCAGCCGGATGTCCAGGCTTACGTAAAATCGGTGGTTTCCGGCGCAGCCGCGCCTGCGGCTGCTGCGGGCGGCGGCGCCGGCATGAACCTGCTGCCGTGGCCATCGCTGGACTTCTCGAAGTTTGGCGCCACCGAAGTACAGCCGCTGCCGCGCATCAAGAAAATCAGCGGTCCGAACCTGCACCGCAACTGGGTAATGATCCCCCACGTGACGCAGTTCGACGAGGCCGACATTACCGACCTCGAAGAATTCCGCAAGTCCAGCAATGCTGCGCTGGCCAAGTCCGGCGTCAAGCTGACCATGCTGGCGTTCGTGATCAAGGCCTGCGTGGCCGCGCTCAGGCAATACCCTGCCTTCAATGCGTCGCTCAATGAGAAGGGCGAGAACCTGATCCTCAAGCAGTATTACAACATCGGCTTTGCCGCCGATACGCCAAATGGCCTGGTGGTGCCGGTCATCAAGGATGCAGACAAAAAGGGCATTTCACAGATCGCGGCCGAAATGGGTACGCTGTCAGCGCAGGCCCGCGATGGCAAGTTGAAGCCCGCGGACATGCAGGGCGCCAGCTTTACCATCTCATCGCTTGGCGGCATTGGCGGCACGGCGTTCACGCCGATCATCAATGCGCCGGAAGTGGCGATCCTGGGCCTGTCCAAGTCGGCCATCAAGCCAGTATGGGATGGCAAGCAATTCGCCCCGCGCCTGCTGCTGCCGCTGTCGCTGTCGTATGACCACCGCGTCATCGATGGCGCTATGGCCGCGCGCTTCACGGTATTCCTGGGCGAGGTGCTGGCCGACATGCGCAAGACCCTGCTGTGAGCGGCGCAGCCGACCTTACCGGAGAGCTGGCATGACCACCTGCGTCGTCGTCAAGAAGGATAACCAGATTGCCATCGCCGCCGATTCGCTGGTGACATTTGGCGACACGCGCCTGTCGAGCGCCTATGAAGCCAACCGCAAGATTTTCCAGGTGGGCGAATCCTGGATCACCCTGGCGGGGACGGCGGCACACTTTCCGGTCATGCGCAAGCTGCTGACCGAGATGGGCGAGGATTGCAAGCTGAGCAGCCGCGAGGAAGTCTTCGAGACGTACTCGAAGGTGCACCAGATTTTGAAAGAGAACTACTTCCTGAATACCAAGGAAGACGAAGACGATCCTTACGAATCGTCGCAGATCACTTCGCTGATTGCCAACCCTTACGGGATTTTTGGCGTGTATTCGTATCGCGAAGTGTTCAGCTTCGACCGTTTCTGGGGCATCGGCAGCGGGCGCAATTTTGCCCTGGGAGCGATGTATGCAGTCTACGAGCAGCCCGGCAGCGCCCGCGACATTGCTCTGGCTGGAGTGCAGGCCGGGGTCGAATTCGACAAGAGTTCCGCGGCGCCGTACCAGGTTTACAGTATCGAAATGAAACAAGAATAAGTTGGAGATAACGCTATGTCTACGCTGGAAATGAAGGTACCCAATATCGGCGACTTCAAGGATGTCGAAGTCATCGAACTGCTGGTCAAGCCGGGCGACACGATCAAGGTGGACCAGTCGGTCGCCACGGTCGAGTCGGACAAGGCCAGCATTGAAATTCCCGCCAGCCACGCCGGCGTGGTCAAGGAGCTCAAAGTCAAGCTGGGCGACAAGGTGTCAGAAGGCGCCTTGCTGCTGGTGCTGGATGTGCAGGAGGGCGCTGAGGCGCCTGCCGCAGCAACGGCTGCCGCAGCGCCGGTTGCTGCCCCCGCGGCGGCGCCATCGGCGCCCGCTGCTGCCGTTGCCGCGCCTGCCGCCGCCAGCTTTGCCGGCCAGGCCGACATGGAATGCGATACGCTGGTGCTGGGCGCCGGCCCCGGCGGGTATACCGCCGCCTTCCGCGCCGCCGATCTCGGACAGAAAGTGATCCTGGTCGAGCGCTACCCGAGTCTCGGGGGCGTTTGCCTGAATGTCGGCTGCATTCCCTCCAAGGCCTTGCTGCATGCCGCCAAGGTGATCACCGAGTCCGAGGAAATGGCCCATGCAGGCGTCAAGTTCGGCAAGCCGGAAATCGATATCGACGGCTTGCGCGGCTGGAAGGAAGGCGTCATCAAGAAGCTGACCGGCGGACTGTCCGGCCTCGCCAAGGCGCGCAAGGTACAGGTCGTGCAGGGCAAGGGCGGATTTTCCTCTCCCAACACCCTGACAGTCGAAACGCCGGACGGCAGCAAGACCATCGCCTTCCGCAATGCCATCGTCGCCGCCGGCTCGTCCGTCGCGAAGATTCCCGGATTTCCCTATGACGATCCGCGCCTGATCGATTCCACCGGCGCGCTGGAACTGCGCCAGATCCCCAAGCGCTTGCTGGTGATCGGCGGCGGCATCATCGGCCTGGAAATGGCTTGCGTGTATGACGCCCTGGGCAGCCGCGTGACCGTGGTCGAATTCGCCGACGGCCTGATCCCGGCGGCAGACCGCGATATCGTCAAGCCGCTGCAAAAGCGCATCGAGAAACGCTATGAGGCGATCTACCTGAAGACCAAGGTAACCAGGCTGGAGGCGCGCGCGGAAGGCTTGCTCGCCACATTCGAGGGCGCCGAAGGCAGCAACAATGCGCCGGCGCAGCCGCAACTCTACGACATGGTCCTGCTGGCGGTGGGGCGCCGCCCGAATGGCCGCGAGATCGCTGCCGACAAGGCGGGCGTCGTGGTCAACGAGCGCGGCTTCATTCCCGTCGATGCACAGCAGCGCACCAATGTGCCGCACATTTTCGCCATCGGCGATATCTGTGGCGACCCGATGCTGGCGCACAAGGCGACCAACGAAGCCAAGGTGGCCGCCGAAGTCATCGCCGGCCACAAGGTGGCGTTCGACGCCATGACCATTCCTTCCGTTGCCTACACCGACCCTGAAATCGCCTGGATGGGCGTGACCGAAACCGAAGCCAAGGCCAAGGGCATCCCGTATGAAAAGGCGGCCTTCCCGTGGGCGGCATCTGGCCGCGCGCTGGCAATGGGGCGCGATGACGGCGTCACCAAGCTGCTGTGGGACCCGGAAACCAAGCGCATCATTGGCGCGGGCATTGTTGGCGTGAATGCCGGCGAATTGCTGGCGGAGACGGTGCTGGCGATGGAAATGGGCGCCGACCTGGAAGACCTGGCGCTGACCGTGCATGCCCATCCGACCCTGTCGGAGACGCCCATGTTCGCCGCCGAGATGGGACTGGGCATCATCACCGACCTTTACGTGCCGAAGAAGTAGGCAGCGCTTCCTGCAACTCTCCCTTTTACGCGGCCCGCGGGAAACCCGGCCGCGTTTTTTTGTGTGCGCAGGTAAGTGCAATCCTTTCCCTGCGGGTATCTCCTGTATCTGGCATTATTTCACTTGCAGATATTTCGCAGGATGCCGGCACATGAAACCTTTAGTGATCTTTAAAGTTGGAGAAACATTTAGCGGACTCTCGCGCCAGATCGGTGACTTCGAGCATTGGATCATGAACGGGATCGGATCGGCGGCGATCCCCGTGACCGTCTTGGATCCGCGCACGGCGGGAGCCCTGCCGGACATATCGGATGTCGCGGGAGCCATCATCACCGGATCGCATGGCATGGTCACCGACCAGGCGCCCTGGAGCGAAAGCCTGGCAGCATGGTTGCGCTCGGCGGTGTCGCACAATGTTCCGGTGCTGGGCATTTGCTATGGCCATCAATTGCTGGCGCATGCGCTGGGTGGCGAAGTGAGTTATCACCCTGAGGGAATCGAGCTTGGAACGGTGAGCGTCAGGCTGACTGACGCCGCACGACTCGATTCATTGTTCCAGGGTTTGCCGGACGAGTTTGGAGCACAGGTTGTCCACCGGCAGAGTGTGCGCAAGCTTCCCCCAGGCGCCGTCTTATTGGGCGGCAATGCATTTGAACCGCACCAGGCGTTCCGCGTAGGCGATGCTGCATGGGGCGTGCAGTTTCATCCTGAATTTAGTTCGGTTGCCATGTCCGGCTATATCGACGAGCTGGGAAGACGTTCGGACCTGGAACCGATGGCGTCGAAGTCCTTGTTAAAGAATGTCCTGGCCACTGATGACGCTGCCTCGCTCTTGCCGAAGTTCGCTGAGCTGGCGAGTCGTCACTCGGCATTTAAATCCGGTTCAAGCGAAAACCGTTAGTTAGCTGCAGTCGCGTCCGCCCCAAAGCAGACATTCCCGGACCTGCACGGACCGATCCCATTCTTCAGGCCCGGTAGCGTAATGCCTCGACGAGCAGGGCGAATGCAGGCGAAGGCTGCCGCCGGCTTGGATAATAGAGGTGGTACCCGGAAAAAGTCGGGCTCCAGTCTTCAAGTGCCGGAATCAGCCGGCCTTTGGCGACATCGTCTTTCACGACGTCCTCAAGCATAAAACCCAAACCTAGTCCGGCCACAGATGCTTTGAGCATCTGCGACACGCCGTTGACAACAAGCTGCCCGTCGACGCGCACGTTCAGCTCCCGCCTGCCTTTTTTCATCTCCCAGGCATATAAGCCACCCAGGGTCGGCAAGCGCAGGTTGATGCAACTGTGATGGGTCAAATCCTGCGGTGTCCTGGGTGGCGCGTGCTCCGCAAAGTAGGCTGGGGAGCCAACGACTACCATACGTACGTCCGGACCGATGCGTACGGCCACCATGTCCTTTGCAACCTGCTCCCCAAGCCGCACCCCTGCGTCATACCGCTGCTCGACAATATCGACCAACCTGTTTTCCGAGTTGATTTCAATCTTGATGTCAGGGTATTCAGGCAGAAATTTTGCCAGGGTCGGCATGAGGACCGTATTTGATGCATGTTCGGAGGCGGTAATGCGCACCGTCCCCGCTGGCTTGTCACGCAGCTCGCTCAAGGCTGCCAGTTCCGCCTCAATCTCTTCAAACCGCGGCGCCAAGGTTGCCAGCAGCCTTACTCCCGCATCGGTGGGTGAAACCTTGCGGGTTGTTCTGGCTAGTAAGCGAATCTTCAGCCTCGCCTCCAGTCCGCTGATTGTCTGGCTCAACGCCGACGGTGAGATACCGATTTGCGCTGCTGCGCGGGTAAAGCTTCCTTCACGCGCAACTGCGACGAAGGCTAATAGATCATTGAAGTTTTCTCGCGCCATTTTTTAGTTCACCTTAATAGTTTATGCAGATTATATGGGCTAATCAAAGGGACTCATATTGTCTACAGTACGGATCGACAATGCGACATTTCCGGACTTGACGGTGTTTGAGAGTTTCTTGCCTAAATAAAACAACACGGTGATCGCAACAACGCGTTCTGCATTGCGCCGAATGACACGTTCGATATTTGAATGGAGAGTAAAAAATGAAACAGCGCCAACTTGGAAACACCGGCCTGAGAGTTTCAGCCATCGGCCTCGGCTGTATGGGTTTGAGTTACGGCTATGGTCCGGCAACGGACAAGCAAGCGGCGATCAAGTTGATTCAGTCGGCCGTTGAGCAAGGTGTGACGTTCTTCGATACGGCAGAGGCCTACGGCTTGAATGAGGAACTTGTCGGCGAAGCCTTGAAGCCTTATCGGGACAAGGTTGTAATCGCGACCAAGTTCGGTTTCAGGCATGGTGACGTCACTGCCGGGCTGGACAGCCGCCCCGAACGGATCAGGGAAGTCGCAGAAGCATCATTGAAACGCTTAAAAACCGATCGTATCGATCTGTTCTACCAGCACCGTGTCGATCTCACTGTGCCGATTGAAGATGTCGCCGGCACGGTGAAGGACTTAATTCAGCAAGGCAAGGTCAAGCATTTTGGGTTGTCCGAAGCAGGCGTCGCCACGATCCGTCGCGCCCACGCAGTCCAGCCTTTAGCAGCGCTGCAAAGTGAATATTCGCTCTGGTGGCGCGAGCCTGAGCAGGAAATCTTGCCGGTAATAGAGGAACTGGGCATCGGTTTCGTGCCATTCAGCCCCTTAGGCAAAGGTTTCTTGACGGGCGCTATCAACGAAAACACACAATTCGACAGCAGCGATTTCCGCAATCTCGTGCCGCGCTTCGCAGAAGAATCACGCAGCGCGAACCAGGCCTTGGTCGATCTGCTGGGGGACATTGCCGCAAGCAAGCAGGCCACCCGAGGACAAATTGCATTGGCCTGGCTGCTGGCAAAAAAGCCATGGATCGTGCCAATTCCAGGCACCACCAAATTGCACCGGCTGGAAGAAAACATCGGCGCTGCAAATGTGCAATTGACACCTGGCGAAGTGAGCAATATCGACGCCGCCTTTTCGCGTATCACCGTTCAGGGCGACCGCTATCCGGCGTCTCTTCAGGCGCGCGTAGGACGCTGATCGTTCATCGAGATATGGGATGAAACAACGCAATTCCATATCCCGCAGGGACGTCCAGGTGGAGGCAAACCAAAACCGATGGACTGGACAATAGACATGGCAACCAAACCGGAAACACAGGGCAATCGCCGCAGGTTCCTGCTTGCAGCGGGAAGCCTCGCAGCAGCAGCACCATTCGCTGGCCACGCACAGGAAAAGGCATCTGCCAGGCGTGGAGCCGCATCGGGCCCTGCCTCAGCGGGAGTCGTAGGGCGCCGAAAACTTGGGGCACTGGAAGTCTCCAGCGTGGGTCTCGGTGTGCAGAACATGAGCCGCACCTATCAGACGACGGTACCCAGCCGGCCTGAAATGCACAACATCATCCGCACTGCCTTCGACCGAGGCGTCACCTTTTACGACGCGGCCGAGGCGTACGGTCCGCATGAGGTGGAGCGGATCCTGGGGGAAGGCGTGGCGCCTTTCCGCGACAAGATCGTTATCGCAACCAAGTTCGGCTGGAACATTGATCAGGAAACCGGCAAGCGACTCCCGGGACTGAACAGCCGACCAGAGCATGTGAAGCGGGTCGTCGAAGGAATGCTGAAACGCTTGCGGACCGACCGCATCGATCTGCTGTACCAGCACCGGGTCGACCCGCAAGTTCCCATTGAAGATGTGGCTGGCGCCATCAAGGACCTGATGACGCAAGGCAAAGTCCTGCACTGGGGCCTGTCGGAGATGGGGTTAAATACCCTGCGCCGCGCGCATGCTGCCTTGCCCGTCAGTGCGGTTCAGAACGAATATTCGATGCTGTGGCGTGGCCCTGAAAAAGGCGTCATTCCGCTCTGCCAGGAACTGGGGATCGGCTTTGTACCCTGGAGCCCGCTCGGGGTTGGGTTCCTGACGGGCGCCATCGATGCCAACACGCGATTCGCTGATGGCGATATTCGCAAGATCGAGTCCCGGTTCGCCCCTGAGAACCTGCCCAACAACCTGGCGCTCGTAGAGTTATTAACGAGCTGGGCAGCGCGCAAGCAGGCAACGCCAGCGCAAATCGCGCTAGCCTGGCTGATGGCTCAGAAACCATGGATTGTTCCCATTCCCGGAACCACGCAGATGCCACACATGCTGGAAAACATCGGTGCAAGCACGGTTCGTTTCAGTGCGGATGAACTTGCAGAGCTCGATCGGTCCGTAGCGTCGATCCAAATTCGAGGGGCACGGCTGCCGGACGCAGTGCAGGTGTTCTCTGACGTCGAGGCACCTCCGAAGATCTGATCAAATAATGATTGACCACCGAATACAGGGTTTATGCAGATAGGAGTTTGAAATGAAATCTCGATTTTTGAATGCAACACTCATGGCCGCGGCTATTGGCACTTCATCTGGCGGTGCGATTGCTGCAGATTATAAAAAAAATCCGTTCATGCTGGTATATGACGGCGCGATTGCCGAAAACGTCAAAGGGAAAGTCAATATTCATCCCGTTACTTATCCGCTGAATGGCCTGGATATTGCTGCCAACGTTTATACGCCGCCCAATTACACTCCAGGCAGGAAATACCCTGCTGTGGTGGTGGCCCATCCGAATGGTGGGGTAAAAGAGCAAGTTGCCGGACTCTATGCCCAACGTTTGGCAGAACAAGGCTACATCACCATCACTGCTGATGCAGCGTATCAAGGCGCCAGCGGTGGCATGCCGCGGCAAGTGGATAAGCCGGCAAACCGGATCGAGGATATTCACGGCATGGCTGACTTCATCACGCAATATGCCGGCGTGGATGCTGGCCGTTTAGGCTTGCTCGGACTCTGCGGTGGCGGCGGCTATTCGTTAAAAGCGGCACAATCTGACAAACGATTCAAATCCATCGCCACCTTGAGCATGTTTAACTCTGGTCGGGTTCGACGTAACGGCTACATGGATTCGCAACGTTCATCCATTCAAGAGCGCTTGAAACAAGCTTCCGATGCGCGCGCGCAAGAAGCGGCCGGAGGCCAGATTATCTATGCTGGCGATGCCAATCTGAGCGACGAACAAATCGCCAAGCTGCCATTTGATCTGTATCGCCAGGGCTATGAATACTACTGGAAGACGCATGCGCATCCCAATTCGACCTTCCGCTACACGATGAGCAGCCTTCTCGAATTAATGAATTTCGACGCTGCCAGCAATATGGATTTGATCAATCAGCCATTGCTGATGATTGCAGGCAGCAAAGCCGATTCCCTGTATATGACCCAGAGCGCATTCAAGGATGCGACCAATGCGAAGGATAAAGAGCTTTACTTCATTGACGGGGCAACCCACATTGAAACCTATTGGGTGCCGCAATACGTAAATCAAGCCATGGGTAAATTGACCCAGTTCTTCGGAAAATATCTTTAGGCGTCTACACTCGGATGTCCGCATCCGGCTGAATCCGGATAAGCCAAATCGGGCTAAAATTGGTGTTTCGTATCAAAGGCATTTGATCAATGCACATCCGCCCAGCCATGGAATCTGCCTTTGACGACATAAAATCTGAATGGCCTACATTAAGTGCAGAGCAATATGATGAAATACGATCACCAAAACCCTTTTGCCAGAATATTGCGCGGTGAATTGCCGTCGATTAGGATTTACGAAGATGACGCCACAATCGCGATCATGGACATCATGCCGCAATCCGAAGGGCATGTCCTCATCTTGCCAAAAGAGCCGGCTATTGAGATTTTCGAACTATCGATCGAAAGTGCGGCCGCCTGTATTCGAACTACCCATAAAGTGGCAGCCGCGGTCAAGGCTGCGTTGAACCCGCCAGGTATCATGATTGCGCAACTCAATGGAAGCGCAGCCGGCCAGACCGTACCCCATGTGCATTTCCATGTGATCCCGAAGCATGACGGGGAACCGCTTAAGCTGCATGCGGCTGTTCTTGCAGATCAAGACCTGCTTCGTGAAGTTGCCGATCGGATTATTGCCGCTTTACCTGCGGATACTTTCTGATCAACTTTAGAGCTGCGCAAGACCGCACCGAAGCGGCATTTAATGCCCAATGCGCTCGTTTCAAACAATCGTTCGCCGGGTGAAGGCTTCCAGGAAGTCAATCAACTCGATCAAGGCGGCTCGGGAGTTTGGCATTGACAAGAGCATGAAGGTCGTCGCGATGCACTTGTACATCAATGACGTGCATTCTCTTGGCCTGAATGTGGCGCAGGACCTCTACATGACCGATGGCTGGTACTGGGATCTGAACGACCAGACGCGTGCCTGGTCGAAGAAGTACTTCGCCAGGATGAAAAAGATGCCGTCACTGTTGCAGGCCGCCGACTATTCGGCAGCCATGCACTACCTGAACGCAGTCAAGGCGATCAACAGCGATGATGGCGACAAGGTGATGGCACAGATGAAGGCAACCAGGATCAACGACATGTTCGCCAAGAATGGCTACATTCGCCAGGATGGGCGCATGGTGCATGACATGTACTTCATGCAAGTCAAAAAGCCGTCGGAATCGAAGTATCCCTGGGATTATTACAAGCTGGTTGAAGTCATCCCCGGTGAAAAAGCCGCAGCAACCAAGGCAGAGTCCAAGTGCGCACTCTGGAAGTAAGCTAGTGCACAACCAAGGCCCGGCGTTCTCGCCGGGCTTTTTTGTTTTGGCATGCTTGCTTTGTCTGACAGCGGATATCCCGGAAGGAATGCCGTGAGTCTGGCAAATCCTGTTGGGCTCGGTTTTTTTTGACGTTGCGATTGCATAGAGGATCGTAGTTTGAGCAAGTCGACATTACGAATGTCGATGATCTCCTATGATCAATTCAAGGTACACCAGCCCCGGAGACGATCATGCCCACTACCGCAATTCAGAATGCCGCCAAGCCTGCCAGCGCACGTCGTACGACAACGGCGAAGCCGGCCACTGCGGGTGCCGCCGACGCAATCGCATTATTGAAAGACGACCACAAAAAAGTGAAAAAGCTTTTCAAGGACTTTGAAAAACTGAAAGAAGATGGCGGTGACGAGGAGAAAGCGGCGCTCGTGAGCCAGATCTGCATGGAGCTCACCGTGCATACGCAAATTGAAGAGGAAGTTTTTTATCCTGCGTTCCGCAAAACCAAGGATGCGGAAGATCTGGTCGATGAAGCCGTGGTCGAACATGCCACCGCCAAGGACCTGATACGCCAGTTGCAGTCCATGCAGCCGTCAGATGAGCTTTACGATGCCAAGGTGACCGTTTTAGGCGAGTACATCGATCACCATGTCGAAGAGGAAGAAAAGGAAATGTTCAAGAAAGCGAAGCGAGCCAAGCTTGACATGGCGGCACTTGGTAAAAAGCTTGCCAGCCGCAAGAAAGCCATATTGAAGGAATTGCAGCACTAGGGTGGGCGCCTGAAGGCACTCTTTGCCATATCCAGAAAGGCACCTTCAGGTGCCTTTCTTTCCTATGGGTTGCGCGACTAGCCCTTGATGCGACCAATGATATCCGAGAGCATGGTAATCATCTGGTCGATCTCCGCAGTGGTGACATTCAGCGCCGGCATGAAGCGCAGCAGGTTCGGGCGTGGCGAATTCAGCAGCAGGCCGACCGGGCCCATGTCGCGCGCCACGTCGACGATTTTCGGGCCGATCTCGGCACCGAGATCCAGCGCGCGCAGCAAGCCTTCGCCGCGTTCCGCCCCCAGGCCATGCTTTTCGGAAAGTTTTTTCAGTTCGCCGGAAAGATAGGCGCCCTTGTCGCGCACGGATTGCATGAAGCCGTCCGCCAGCAGGGCCTCGATGACGGCGACGCCGACAGCGGTCATCAACGGGTTGCCATTGTAGGTGCCGCCCTGGTCGCCGGCTTCAAAGCAGGCAATTTCCTCGCGGCAGAGCAGGGCGGCCAGCGGCACGCCGCCGCCAATGCCTTTGCCCAGCGTCATGATGTCCGGCACGACATCGGACAGCTGGTAAGCGAACAGTTCGCCCGTGCGGCCCATGCCGGTCTGCACTTCATCGACGATCAAAAGGATGTTGTGGCGCTGGGTCAGCTCGCGCAAGCCTTGCATGAATTCGCGCGAGGCCGGGATCACGCCGCCTTCGCCCTGCACCGGCTCCAGCATGACCGCGACGGTATGGCTGTTGACCAGTTTTTCCACGCTGGCCAGGTCGTTCAGGTCAGCCTTGGGGAAGCCTGGCACTTGCGGCGCATACAGGGTGTCCCAGCCCGGCTTGCCGCTGGCCGACATGGTCGCCAGGGTACGGCCATGGAAGCTGTGCTTGAAGGTGATGATTTCAAAGCGGCTTTCATCTTTGGCATTCTTGTTCTTTTTGCCCCATTTGCGCGCCAGCTTGATGGCGCCTTCATTGGCTTCGGCGCCGCTGTTGGCAAAGAAGACGCGGTCGAAGCAGGAATTATTGGTCAGCAGCGACGCCAGCGCGACCGACGGTTCATTGTAAAAAGCCGGGGAAGGGTTGATCAGCTTTTTTCCCTGCGCCACCAGCGCATCCTGGATACATTGCGGCGAATGGCCCAGGCAGTTCACCGCCCAGCCTTGCAGATAGTCAAGATATCGCTTGCCCTGATGGTCGGTCAGCCACATGCCTTGTCCTTCGGTAAAGACAAGCTCGGGGCGGTTGGTGACATACATCAGGGCGTTGACATCGTACTGGCTGAATTCCATTTGGGGTTCCTCAACTGGGCTTGGTGAAAATTGTTAGACGGGCTTTAAATGATAAAAAAAAAGCCACAGGATTGTCCTGTGGCTTCAGCAATCGACAAATACTTACGCGCACGGCATCCGGGATCGGGGCATCGGGCTACGGCGTCGCAAGAAATTGGCTTTGGCATTCATAAGTCCAATAGTATGCCGAATTGCACAGTGCGTCAAAAAAATACGTCACTTACGGTTTGGCCAGGTCGGCTTCGGAGGTGAATGAATCGGCGAAGAACTCATCCTCCGGCAGCCCGCATTGCGCCACGAACTCACGCTGCGCCGAATCGACCACGATCGGCGCGCCGCAGGCGTAGACCTGGTAACCCGACAGGTCGGGCAAGTCTTGCATGACGGCCTGGTGGACGAAGCCGGTGCGGCCGTTCCAGCCGTCCTCGGGCAAGGCATCGGAGACGACCGGGACGTACTTGAAATTCGGCAGGGTATGCGTCCACTCCTCGCACAGCGCATGCATGTACAGGTCCTTGGGACGGCGGCCGCCCCAGTACAGGGTCATGGGCCGCGCGGCTTTCTGGCTGGCGGCATGTTCTATGATTGCCTTGATCGGCGCAAAGCCGGTGCCGGACGCCAGCAGCACGATGGGTTTGTCTGATTCTTCGCGCAGGAAGAAGGTGCCAAGCGGCCCTTCGAAGCGCAGGATGTCGCGCTCCTTCATGGCGCCGAACACGTGGTCGGTGAACAGGCCGCCAGGCATGTGGCGCACGTGCACGGTAATCTGTTCATCCAGGTGCGGCGCGTTGGCCATGCTGTAGCTGCGGCGCTTGCCGTCCTTGAGCATGAATTCGATGTATTGGCCGGCGCGGTATTGCAGGCGTTCCGCCGCAGGCAATTGCAGCGCGACCAGCATGACGTCGTCCGCCAGCTTTTCGAGCTTTGCCACGCGGGTGGGCAACTTCTTGATCGGGAAGTCGCCTGCGCCCAGCACTTCGCGCGCTTCGATCACGATGTCCGATTGCGGCGCGGCGCAACAGAACAACGAATGCCCTTGCTGCTCTTCCGCCAGGGGCAGGGCTTTTTCCTGGTGCTTGCCGTGGGTGACGGCGCCTTCCAGCACCTTGCCCTTGCAGCTGCCGCAGGCGCCGTTCTTGCAGCCATACGGCAGGCCGACGCCGGCACGGATGGCTGCCGCCAGCACGGTTTCGCCATCGTCGCAGGTAAATTGCCGACCGCTCGGCTGTACAGTTACTTGGAAAGTCATACAATTCCGCAAATGAATGATAAAAATCTGTTCCGTAAATCCATGCCCATCGGTGCTCCTGGCCGCGCTTTCGGCAAGCCACGCCTGCTCATTATCGGCTGTGGCGATGTCGGCATGCGCCTGTTGCCGCTGGTGCGCGGACATTTCCGGGTCTTCGCCGTCACAAGCCAGCCGGCGCGACGCGAAGAATTGCGTGCCGCCGGCGCGGTACCTATCGTCGCCGACCTCGACCGGCCGGACAGTCTCAAGCGCCTGGCAGGACTGGCGCACTGGGTGGTGCACCTGGCGCCACCGCAGGCAGAGGGCGAAAAAGACCGCCGGACCCGCAATCTCACCGCCATTTTACCCGACAGCGCGGCTCTCGTTTATGTCAGCACCAGCGGCGTCTATGGCGATTGCCAGGGGGCGTGGGTCGATGAGACCCGTCCGGTACGCCCGCAAAACGCCCGCGCGCGACGCCGGGTGGATGCGGAAAGTACGTTGCGGGCCTGGGCCCGGCGCTCAGGTTCGCGCCTGGCCATCCTGCGCGCCCCCGGCATTTATGCCGCAGACCGGCTGCCGGTCGAACGCCTGAAGAAAGGCACGCCGGCGCTCTGCGCGGACGATGACGTCTATACCAACCACGTGCATGCCGACGACCTTGCGCGCATGGTAGCGCTGGCGCTGTTTCGCAGCCGGCCCAATCGCGTCTACCATGCGGTGGATGACACCGACCTGAAAATGGGGGAATACTTCGACGCCGTGGCCGACGCATTCGGCTTGCCGCGCTCGCCCCGGCTGCCGCGTGCCGAGCTGGCAAAGGCGGTGTCTCCCATGCTGCTGTCCTTCATGTCCGAGTCCAGGCGCCTGGCCAACAGCCGCGTCAGGAAGGAATTGCGCGTGCGCCTGCGCTATCCCGATGTGCACGCGCTGCTGCGAGCTCAGGCGTAGCCTGGCTGGCACGGATGGCCTTCAGCGGTGCAGGGATGCCGTTACCGTCAGTATTTCTTCGGCAGTTGTGACGCCCTCGATAATCTTGAGTGCGCCGGCAATGCGCAGCGGTTTCATGCCATCGGCGACGCTTTGCCGGCGCAGTGCGTGGATATCGGTGACTTCCTTGATCATGCTGGTGAAATTCTGGCTCACCGTCAGCAATTCGTACAGGCCGGTACGCCCCTTGAACCCGGTCTGGCGGCATTCCGGGCAGCCGACCGGGCGATAGACGCTGGCGGGCCTCGGCAAATCCCAGCCTTCCGTAAGGTTGTTCCAGATTTCTTCGGTGATTTCGCCGTCGGCCGACTTGCAGTGCGGGCAAAGGGTACGCACCAGGCGTTGCGCCATGATGCCGATCAGCGTGGCTTCCAGCAGGTAGTAGGGGATGCCCAGTTCCAGCAGGCGCATGACCGCCGAGGGGGCGTCATTGGTGTGCAGGGTGGACAGCACCAGGTGGCCGGTCAGGGCTGCCTGGATCGCCATTTCCGCGGTTTCGAGGTCGCGGATTTCGCCGATCATGATGATGTCGGGGTCCTGGCGCATCAGCGCGCGCACGCCGTCGGCAAACGACAGGTCGATACCGTGCTGCACCTGCATCTGGTTGAACGCCGCCTCGACCATTTCGATCGGGTCTTCCACCGTGCAGACATTGACTTCGGCGGTGGCCAAAGATTTCAGGGTGGTGTAAAGCGTGGTGGTCTTGCCCGAGCCTGTCGGCCCGGTCACCAGGATGATGCCGTGCGGCCGCTTGGTCAGGTAGTCCCAGCGCGCGGCTTCTTCCGGCGGAAATCCGAGTTCCGGCAGGGTCTTGACCACCACTTCGGGGTCGAAGATACGCATCACCAGCTTTTCGCCGAAAGCCGTCGGCAAGGTGGACAGGCGCAATTCGATTTCCTGCCCGCCGGGCGTCCTGGTCTTGATGCGGCCATCGAGCGGACGGCGTTTTTCGATCACGTCCATGCGCCCCAGGAGCTTGATGCGCGCAGTCATGGCGATCATCACCACCGGCGGCACCTGGTAGACCTGGTGCAGCACGCCGTCGATGCGGAAACGGATTACGGCAAAATCGCGCTTTGGCTCCAGGTGGATGTCGGATGCCCGCTGGTCGAAGGCGTATTGCCAGAGCCAGTCGACGATATTGATGATGTGCAGGTCATTGGCGTCCATGTGCTTGTTGGCAGCGCCCATTTCGACCAGTTGCTCGAAATTGTTGCGCAGCGCCACATCCTGCCCGGTGGACTTGTGTGCTCCCTTGATCGACTTTGCCAGCGCGAAGAACTGCGAAATGTACTGGGAAATGTCGAGCGGATTGGCGATCACCAGGCGCACTTTGCGCCGTGTCAGCTTTTCGATTTCTGCCTGCCATTCCGCCATGGAGGGAATGGCGCTGGCGATGGTCAGTTCGGTTGCGCTCAATTCAACCGGCAGGATATTGAAACGCGATGCATAGTGGGCCGACATGACATCGGCGACCTTGGTGAAATCAATTTTCAGCGGGTCGATGCGCAGGAATGGCAGATTAAGCTTGCCGGCCATCCATTCGGCCAGCATGTCCAGGGTCAGCTGCCGGTGCGGCGGCTGCGCCGATTTCAGCTTGCTTTGCGCCAGTGCCGTCAGCGGATGCATGCCGGCAGGGGAGTTGTTGAGGATGGCCAGCGCATGCGTATAGCTGGCCCTGGCGTCGGCCTTCTCGACGATGCCGTCCTCCATCAGCCAGTTGAAGATTTGTTTCAGGTCCAGCGGTTTATGCGTTTCTTTGATCATCTTGCCCAGGTCGGTCGGTGGCGATGCCCATCCGGAGAGGCGGGCTTTTCATGCAGCAAGCGTAACAGCTGCGCAGGCGCTTGGCAAAGCGCCCACGCCGCCACTGTCGTCAGGCGGCCGCAGCACGCAAGCCGTTGACCCAGGACTTGGCCGGCAGCTTCGTCAATTCCTTGATTTCGGCGGCGCGTTCGTGCAGCCAGGCGAAATCCAGCTGGGGCGCGCGCTTGAATGCCAGCGCGACGACATTGCCTTCATGGACCTCCGGCAGGCACAGGACGCAGTCGAAGGCAAAGCGCATGGCCTTGAGATTCTTGGCATAACTCGGATGGTCGCCGAACAGGTTCACCGTCATGATGCCATCCTCGGCCAGGGCCGCGGCGCAGGCCAGGTAAAACTCGGGGGTATCGAGCACCGGGCCGCGCGCGGTGGCGTCGTACAGGTCGACCTGCAGGGCATCGATGCTGCCGGCGATGGCCGGGTCGGTGATGTAATCCAGCGCATCCATTTCAATGACGGACAAACGCTCGTCATTGGGCGGCAGCTTGAACATCGACTGGCAAATAGCCATCACCGACGGATTCAGTTCGACTGCAGTGACTTGCGCCTCCGGAAACTGGCGGTAACTGAATTTGGTGAGGGCGCCCGTGCCGAGTCCAAGCTGGACGATATGCCGGGGCTGGTCGATGAACAGCATCCAGGACATCATCTGCTGGGCATATTCCAGCTCGATCCAGTCGGGTTTGCGGATGCGCATGGCGCCTTGCACCCACTCTGTGCCGAAGTGCAGGAAGCGCACGCCATCCTGTTCGGACAGTGTCACCGGGGCGAATTTGGGCTTGCGTCGGGCGGCCTGCCTGGCGGGAGTGGCGCTGTCTTTGCTTCCGGGCCCCTCCCTGCGGTTGGCCTGGGCTTCAATGGATTTACGTCGGATTAACATATCGATAATGCAGAAGGGGTGCTGCGCCGTCTGCCTGTGCCGGCGCTTGTCGCGGCATTATAGCGCCCGTGGGCGAGGCGGTTGGCGCAATTCAGGCGGCAGACGCGACTGTTTGCCCACATTTGGCGCTACACTGAAGGATTGCCGCCTTCATTGCCATTCCAGTTGTCGTGTAATAAAGCCAAATCCTCATGCCAGTCCAATTCCTGCGCCGCCTGACCGGCCGGACCCGCACCCGACGCGCCAACCGCCAGCTTGGCACCGTGCTCGCCTTTGTCGCCGGCGCGGTCAACGCCGGGGGCTTCCTCGCCATCAAGCAGTACACTTCGCACATGACCGGGATCGTTTCATCGGTGGCCGATAATATCGTGCTGGGCAACGGGCTGCTGGCGCTTGCAGGCATTTGTGCGCTGGCCGCTTTCGTTTGCGGCGCGGCCACCACGGCGGTCATGATCAACTGGGCGCGACACCGCAAAATGCATAGCGAATACGCGCTCTCGCTGGCGCTGGAAGCTGCACTTTTGCTGGTGTTCGGCCTGCTGGGCGCGAACCTCGAAGCTTTGGTGGCCGTGTTCATTCCGGCCACCGTCCTGCTGCTGTGTTACATCATGGGCTTGCAAAATGCCGTCGTCACCAAGATCTCGCATGCGGAAATCCGCACGACCCACCTGACCGGGGTGGTCACCGACCTGGGGATCGAACTGGGCAAGATGCTGTACTGGAATCGCCGCCATGACGCCAGGTCGGAAGAGTATGTGGCGTCTGACCGCGACCGCGTGCTGATACACGGCACGATCCTGTCGATGTTTTTTCTTGGCGCGGTGGCTGGCGCCTATGGGTTCAAGGCGATCGGCTTTGCCGCCACGATACCGCTGGCGCTGATGCTGTTGCTGTTTGCGATGATTCCCATCCTGGATGACATCTCTCTGATCTCGTCGCTGTATCGTCGCCAGCGCCGCCCGTAATGCCGGGGCGTGGCAAGACGGTAGTCAATGCAAGTCCTTGAAGGGCGCATCCTTTTCCTGCGACGGAATGCGGTTGATCTGTGACCAGTAGCCGCTCAGCATCAGATCCTCGAATTGTTTTGCCGATACGGGCGGGCTGAAAATGAAGCCCTGCGCGCTGGTGCAATCCCGCGACTTCAGGTACGCAAGCTGTTCGGCGGTTTCGACGCCGCCCGCGGTCACGCCTATGCCCAGGTCATGCGCCAGGCTGATGATGGCAGAAGCAATGGCGGAATCCTGGCGGCGATGCGGCAGATGCTGGACAAAAGCCTTGTCGATTTTTAATCCATCGACCGCGAATTCCTTCAGGTCGATCAGGGCTGTCGTGCCGATGCCGTAATTGTCGATGGTAATGCGCACCCCTTTGCTGCGCAGGCCGGTCAACTGCGCCTTGATTTCGGGGTGACTTGCCAGCATCGATTCAGGAATTTCCAGTTCCAGGCAGGATGGCGCAAGTCCCGTTTCCTCCAGGATGGATGGCAGCAAGCGAACGAATTCCGGATCGCCAAATTGCCGTGCCGAGCAATTGAGCGAGATGCGCAGGCTGGCCATGCCCTCGCCATGCCATTTTTTCAGCTGCGCACATGCCTGCCGCAACGCCCATTCGCCGATTTTCACGATCAGATCGGATTCTTCGGCAATTTCGATGAATTCGCCCGGCAAGATCATTTCCAGGTCGCTGGTTTGCCAGCGCAGCAAGGCTTCGACGCTGGTGATTTTCCAGCTCGCCAGGTCAATTTGCGGCTGGTAATACAATGAAAAGCGATTCTGCTCCAGGGCTTCGCGCAATGCCAGCTCCCGGTTCTTTTTCCAGTGTTTTACCTCGGTTAGGGCCGGTGTGTAAAACTGGTAGTTGCCACGCCCCGCATTCTTGGCCTGGTAGAGTGCCAGATCGGATCGCTTGAGCAGATCAACCGGATTTTTCGCGTCCAGCGGAAAAGAACTGATGCCGACGCTGGTGCCGCTCAGGATTTCGTGGCCTTCCAGCTGGTAGGGCCGCCCCAGTTCCTGAATCAGTTTTTTTGCCAGCGTGACAGCGGCGCCCGGTTGCGCGGCATGCGCCTGGATCACCACAAACTCGTCGCCGCCCAGGCGGGCGACCGTATCCGTTTCGCGTACCGATGAGAGGATGCGGGAGGCAACTTCTTTCAGCATCAGGTCGCCGGTATGATGACCGAACGTGTCGTTGACGTACTTGAACCGATCCAGGTCGAGCAACAGGACCGCCAGGGGAATCTGGCTGCGCTCCGATTGCGCAATCGCCAGGTGCAGCTGGTTGCTGAAATGGACACGGTTCGGCAATCCGGTCAGCATGTCATGCAAGGCCAGAAATTGCGTCTGCTCCTCGGCGAGCCGCTCCGCCGTCTGGTCGCGCATGACCTTGACGAAGCCGCGCAAGCTGTCATCCTTGTTCCGCAGGGGCATGGTTACGCCATTTGCCCAGACCCGTGTGCCATCCTTGCGCAGATGCCAGCGGATGTCGTCGGCGCGCCCCAGATTCCTGGCCGTTTCCAGTTCCATTTCAGCCCGTCCGGACTTGCGGTCTTCCGGCGTAAACAATTCGGCGATCGGGTGGCCCACCGCTTCCTGCTGGCTTAGCCCGATGATCTTTTCCGCGCCCGGGTTCCAGCTGGTAATGATGCCAACGGGGTCAGTCATGATAATGGCGAAATCGGTTGTGGTTTCTACCAGAAGACGGTAATTTTCACTCGATTCATGCAGGGCTTGTGCCGTCTGCACTTGCTGGGTAATGTCCGTATGGGTTTGCAGGTACAGCCAGGGAAAGCCGTCCCGGCGTTCCAGTGCCCACTGGCCGAAAGCGATGATTTTCCGCCCGTCCCGGGCGTGCAGCGTTATTTCGCCTTGCCATTGTCCGGTTTCATGCACGCTGGCCTTGATGTCTGCAAGTGCCACGGGAAAGTGCGCATTCAGCAAGGCATGGCAGTTTTGCCCAATGGCCTCGGCGCGGCTGAAGCCGTACAGGCGTTCGGCACTGCGGTTCCAGAACGTGACTGCATCGTTCATGTCGCTGGTGAGGATGGCGTCATGCGACAAGTCGAGCAGGCTGGCACGTTTGTTCAGCACATGCGCCTGTTGAGACAATTCCTTTTCCCGCTTGCGCAACTCCGAGATGTCGTGAAATACCAGGACGCCGCCAGTAACTTTGCCTTCCTGGTCCCGCAGGGGCCTGGCATTGATCTGTACGCAGGCATCGCCATCCAGATTCTCATGCCGGACCATTGCGATGAACCCGCGTATCTCTTCCCCTCGCAAGGCCCGCGCCATCGGCCGTTCATTTTCAGGAAAGAGTGTCTTGCCATCTGGCATTATCAGCTGATAATCATGGTAAGTCTGCTCGGGAAACGCGTCGGAGGGCCGCAGGTTCAGCAGCCGCTGCGCCGCGGGGTTGACCAGAGTCAGCCGGCCAGTCGCATCTGCCACCGTTACCGCATCTGGCATCACCTCGAGGACGGATCTGGTAAAACTTGCCTGATGCTGAATTTGTTGTTCAAGTTCTTTGCTATGTGAAATGTCGTGCAGCGAGGCGGAAAAAACAAGGCGGCCCGCCAGTTTTAGGGGCGTAATGGCCAATTCCACGGGAAATTCGCTGCCATCCTTGCGGCAAGCAAAAGTTTCCACGCGGCGCCCCAGCAAGTGGTGTTCGCCAGAATCCAGGTAATGTTTTAAGCCAGCCAGATGCGCCGCTTTGTATCTTTGCGGGATTATCGTTTCGGTCAATGCTTTCCCGAGCGCTTCCTCCCGGCTCCAGCCAAAAATTTTCTCGGCTTGCTGGCTCCATTCCAGGATTTGGCTATCTTCATCAATGGCAATGAATGCATCGAGCGCATTGTCCAACATGAGGTGATACAGCTGCTCATCTTGGGCAATTTCTTGGAATGAATGCATAAATGCCGGATACCTGGCGGGATAAGGAGTACCCGTATGACAAGATGCAGCAATGATGGTTTCTTGCAGGCCGGACGACATCCTGCGTTCTTCTGATTTTTTTCATGCCTGCCGGCGCTTGGCGCGATGATTAAATTGCATCAGGCAAAAAAAAGCGTCCGGAAGTGTTCCGGACGCAGCAAATAGCCATTCAGCTTTAGGCGCTTATTTCCCAGCCATATTCAATAACATCTGGTTCAGGCGCTTCACGAATCCGGCCGGGTCGGCCAGCGTGCCACCTTCGGCCAGCATGGCCTGGTCGAACAGGATATGCGCCCAGTCGTCAAAGCGCGCTTCCTCGTACTTCAGGCGCTGCACCAGGGCGTGGTCGGGATTGATTTCCAGGATGGGCTTGGATTCCGGCGCATTCTGGCCGGCCGCTTTCAGCATGCGCACCAGGTTGCCCGACAGCTCATTCTCATCAGCGACCAGGCAGGCTGGCGAGTCGGTCAGGCGGAAGGTCACGCGCACATCCTTGGCTTCTTCGGCAAGCGCGGCTTTCATTTTCTCGACCAGGTCCTTGTAGGACGCCTCGGTTTCCTCGTGCTGCTTTTTCTCGGCCTCGTCTTCCAGCTTGCCCAGGTCCAGGTCGCCCTTGGCCACCGACACCAGTTCCTTGCCGTCGAAATCCTGCAGGAACGACAGCATCCATTCATCGACGCGGTCGGTCAGCAGCAGCACCTCGACGCCTTTCTTGCGGAAGATTTCAAGGTGCGGGCTGTTCCTGGCGCCGCCGTAGGATTCGCCGGTGACGTAATAGATCTTGTCCTGGCCTTCCTTCATGCGACCGATGTAGTCGTCGAAGGAGACGGTCTGGAGGGTGTTGCCACTGAGGCTGTCATTGTGCGTCGAGGCAAAGCGCAGCAGCTTGGCAATGCGTTCCTTGTTGCCGGCGTCTTCGCCGATACCTTCTTTCAGCACTTGGCCGAACTCGGTCCAGAAGCTGGCGTACTTGTCGCGCTGTGCCTGGTCGTCGGAAGTGGCCATGTCTTCCAGCATCGACAGGATGCGCTTGGTCGAGCCTTCGCGGATCACCTTGACGTCGCGCGACTCTTGCAGGATTTCACGCGAGACGTTCAGCGGCAGGTCGGCCGAATCGATTACGCCTTTCACGAAGCGCAGGTACACCGGCATCAGTTGCTCGGCATCGTCCATGATGAAGACGCGCTTGACGTACAGCTTGATGCCGCCGCGCTTGTTGCGGTCCCACAGGTCGAAGGGCGCGTGCGCCGGGATGTACAGCAGCTGCGTGTATTCGCTGCGGCCTTCGACGCGGTTGTGGGTATAGGCCAGCGGCGCCTGGAAGTCGTGCGAGACGTGCTTGTAGAATTCCTCGTACTGTTCCGGTGTGATGTCGGACTTGCTGCGTGCCCACAGCGCGCTGGCCTGGTTGACCGTTTCAAGCTCGTCCTTCACCACGGTTTCCTTCTTTTCCTCGTCCCATTCTTCCTTCTGCATCTGGATCGGCAGCGAGATATGGTCGGAATATTTGCGGATGATCGATTTGAGCTTCCAGGACGAGAGGAACTCATCCTCGCCTTCGCGCAGGTGCAGTGTGATGTCGGTGCCGCGGGTTGCCTTGTCGATCGCCTCGACGGTGAAATCGCCTTCGCCGGCCGATTCCCAGCGCACGCCATCAGTCGCCGGCAGGCCGGCGCGGCGCGATTCCACGGTAATCTTGTCGGCGATGATGAAGGCGGAATAGAAGCCCACGCCGAACTGGCCGATCAGCGCCGCATCCTTTTGCTGGTCGCCGGAGAGCCTGGAAAAGAATTCCTTGGTGCCCGACTTGGCGATGGTGCCGAGATGCTCGATGGCGTCGTCGCGGCTCATGCCGATGCCGTTGTCAGAAATCGTGATGGTGCGCTGCGCCTTGTCGAATGTCACGCGGATCTTCAGTTCCGCATCGCTTTCAAACAGGGCGCCGTTGTGAATGGCTTCGAAGCGCAGCTTGTCGGCGGCGTCCGAGGCATTGGAGATTAGTTCCCGTAGGAAAATTTCTTTGTTCGAGTACAGCGAATGGATCATCAGCTGCAGGAGCTGCTTGACTTCGGCTTGGAAACCCAGGGTTTGTTTTTCGGCTACGGCCATTTTTTCCTCAAATTCCGGTTGAAAGGTGGGTTGAAAACGATTGCATGTGATTTTTTGCACAATGGGGATGGAAGCAGGAATTTCAAGGCTTTTCCAGCGACTCTTCCAGAAAGCGCCAGATGCCGGGATCGGACATGGCGGCGATATTCAGGCGCATCTTCGATGACGGCAACTGGTGCGGCGAAAACAGGCTGCCGGGGGCCAGCAGCCAGCCTTCGGCCATGGCCCGCTCGGTCTGGCGATTGGTGTCGCGCCCGGTATCGACCCAGACAAACATGCCGGCAGCCGGCCTGCCAGTGACCTCCAGTCCAATGCGTTCAAGCTGCCGCAGGGTGTGTTCGCGGGCGCGGTCGAGCTTGCCGCGCAGGCGTTCGGCGTGCTTGCGATAGTGGCCTTCGGATAAAACCTTGTAGACCACCCGTTCGCCGATTTCAGTGCTGGTCAGCGATGTCAGGATCTTGCGGTCGGCCAGCGCCTGGGCCAGCGCCGGCGAAGCGGCGATGAAACCCACCCGCAGGTTGGCCGCCAGTGTCTTCGAAAAGCCGCCAAGGTAGATCACGCGCTGCAGCTGGTCCAGCGCGGCGATGCGGGCAGCAGGCTGGATGGCGCTGCCGGGGTGCAGGTCGCAGTAAATGTCGTCTTCCGCAATATGGAAATCGTATTGTTCGGCGATTTTCAGGATCTGGAATGCCTTGGCCGACGAAAGCGAGCCCGAGGTTGGATTGTGCAAGACCGAATTGGTCACGAACAGTTTCGGCCGGTGCAATGCCGCCAGTTCAGCAAGTTTTGCCACATCCGGACCGTCGGACGCGCGCGGTATGCCGATCACCCTGGCACCCAGCGCGGCAAATGACCCGAACATCAGGAACCATGCCGGATCGTCGACGAATACGGTGTCGCCTGGACGCAGGAAGTGGCGCGCGACCAGGTCGAGCGCCTGCGTGACACCGGAAGTGGTGACGATCTGCTCCGGCGTTGCCTGGATTTCCAGTTCGCCCAGCTTCAGCTGCAGTTGCTGGCGCAACGGCATAAATCCCTGCGGGCTGCCGTATTGCAGCAGCAGTGCCGGGTTTTGCCGGCTGACAGCGCGCATGGCATTGCCGACCAGTTCGGCATCCAGCCACTCGGTGGGCAACAGGCCTGACCCCGGCATTTTTTGCGGCGGCAGTTGCCGGAACATGTTGCGCACCAGCCAGACCACATCCAGCTGGCTATTTGCCGCATCGGCGTCAGGCTGCGCCGCATTCAACAGCGGCGCGCGCTCGCGCACATAAAACCCGGAGCCGCGGCGCGATTCGAGGTGGCCGCTGGCCACCAGCCGGTCATAGGCTTCGATGACCGTGAAACGCGATACCCCGTGCTGGTCGGCGAACTGGCGAATCGACGGCATGCGCGCGCCGCTGCGCAGCAGGCGGTCATCGATCCGGGCGGCGAGTGTACGCACGATCTGCTCTACCAGCGAGAGGCTGGAGTCGCGTGAAATCATTGGCTGGCCCACCGTCGTCGGTAAAGGAGGTGGCTGGCGGACGGCGGCTGTATTGGTCATGGTGCCGGAACAGTGTCATGAATTATCTTTAAAATTGTACCGGTACTGTACTGGTTTTGTCGACTAGGATGGCTTGTCACCTTAGCCACTGATTCTGGAGAAGTCATGGAAACCTTGCTGCCCATGGTCCTGTTTGCCTTTGTTTCATCGATCACGCCGGGCCCGAACAACATCATGCTGACGTCATCGGGCATTTTGTTCGGCTTTGGCCGCACGGTGCCGCATCTGTTTGGGGTGACTGCCGGATTCGGCGCAATGCTGTTTTTGTGCGGCGCCGGTGTCGGCAGCCTGGTTCTCGCAATGCCGGCGCTGCATACCGGATTGAAAACCGCCGGTTCGGCTTATTTGTTGTATCTGGCCTGGCAACTAAGGTGCATGCGATTGCGCGATGCGGAACATGCGCCGCTGCGTCCGCTGTCCTTTGCCGGCGCAGCGGGTTTTCAATTCGTTAATCCCAAGGCCTGGGTGATGGCGGTCGGTGGCGTGGCGGCGTTCCTGCCCGAGGCCGCGCCCGGCGGCATCGGCCTGCTGTGCCTGGTTTTTTGCATGGTGAATTTTTGCTGCATCAGCCTCTGGGCAGGCGCCGGTGCGGCCTTGCGGCGTCAACTGGCGCGCCCGGCATGGCAAAAAGCCTACGGGGCAGTCATGGCGCTGCTGACGGTGTATGCGGCATTTTCGCTGTGGCTGTAACAGGCAATGGTACGCGGTGGACGTGGTTGGGAGTAAAATCGACCTTTTGACTGATTTTGCCGGTCGCTCGCCGCCGGCGCCATTTTCGGAGCGGATCTTGTCTTATTACGAAAAAATTAATGCCCTCAATATCGAATTGCCGTCAGTGGCTGCCCCGGTCGCAGCCTATGTCATGTATGCGCAGACTGGCAACACGGTGTATTTGTCGGGCCATATCGCAAAAAAAGACGGCAAGCCCTGGGTTGGCCAGTTGGGCAAGAACATCGCAACCGAAGAAGGCAAGCAAGCCGCCCGCGCAGTCGCCATCGATCTGATCGCCACCCTGCAGGCGGCTTGCGGCGGCGACCTGAACCGCGTCAAGCGCATCGTCAAGGTGATGAGCCTGGTGAATTCCACTGCCGATTTCACCGAGCAGCACCTGGTCACCAATGGCGCTTCCGAGCTGTTGGCCGAAGTCTTTGGCGACGCCGGCAAGCATGCCCGTTCTGCCTTCGGTGTCGCGCAGATCCCGCTGGGCGCCTGCGTCGAGATCGACCTGGTCGCCGAAATCGCCTGATACAGGCTTGCCTGAATCCGCTTTCCACTGCGTGGCAATTGCCGCGCGCATCACTTTAGAGAATTGCATGAACAACGATCAGCACGCGCCTATCGAATGGCGTTTTTCCCGCCGCGCGCAAAAACTGGAAAGCTCGGCCATCCGTGAAATCCTGAAGGTTACGATGCGCCCGGAAATCATTTCCTTCGCCGGCGGCCTGCCGTCGCCCGCGACCTTTCCGGTCGAGCATATGCGTGCCGCCTATGAAACCGTGCTGTCGAAGCAAGGCAAGGTGGCGCTGCAATACGGGCCGTCCGACGGTTATGCGCCGCTGCGCGAGTGGGTTGCCGACAGGCTGACGCGCGAAGGCACGCGCATCGAGCCGGACCAGGTGCTGATGGTGTCCGGTTCCCAGCAGGGCCTGGATTTGCTGGGCAAGGTGCTGATCGATGAAGGCAGCAAGGTGCTGGTGGAAACTCCAAGTTACCTGGGCGCCCTGCAGGCATTCTCGGTGTACGGTCCGCAGTTCGAATCGATTCCGACCGACGATGGCGGCCTGCTGCCGGAAACCATTGCCGACATCGGCCAGGGCGCGCGCCTGCTGTATGCTTTGCCGAATTTCCAGAATCCGACCGGCCGCACGCTGTCGGTCGAGCGTCGCCATGCCCTGGTGGACGCCTGCGCGCGCCTGGGCGTGCCGCTGATCGAGGATGACCCTTATGGCGCGTTGTGCTATCGCGGCGATCCGCTGCCGAAATTGTTGGGCATGAATCCGCAAGGCGTCATCCACATGGGTTCCTTCTCCAAGGTGCTCACGCCTGGCATCCGCCTCGGTTACGTGGTGGCGCCGCAGCCGCTGGTGCGCAAGCTGGAGCAAGCCAAGCAGGCAACCGACCTGCATACCGCGCAATTGACGCAGATGGTGGTGTACGAGGCGGTCAAGGATGGATTCCTCGACCAGCATATCCCGACGATCCGCAAGCTGTACGCCGACCAGTGCCAGGTGATGCTGTCGGCGCTGGAAGAATTCTTCCCGGCAGGCACGCACTGGACCCGCCCCGAGGGCGGCATGTTCATCTGGGTACGCCTGCCAGAGCATATCGACAGCATGAAGCTGCTGGATGAAGCGATCGCCCAGCACGTGGCTTTCGTGCCGGGTGCGCCGTTCTATGCCAATGCGCCGCAGCACAATACCTTGCGTCTGAGCTTCGTGACGGTGTCGCCGGAAAAGATCCGCGAAGGCGTGGCCAAGCTGGGCAAGCTGATCGCCGCCAAACTGTAAGGCGGGATCGCCGGGGCGGCGCGCCGGTTGCGCGGTCGCCGGCTTTTCCGGATGAAAAAAGGGCGGAAGCTTTGCAGCTTCCGCCCTTTTTATTTATGCCGCAGCCATTTATTGAATCGCTGCCAGGCTGGCGGGTTTGATCTTCGATTCCAGGGCCTTGCCCTTGCGCGCGCGCTTGCCGATATGGCTGGACAGTGTAGACGCCGACAGCGTCACTTCCTGCGCCTTGCCACCGCGGCCGCTGCCGGCAACCAGCACGCCGCGCTGGCTGATCGGCTCTGCAGCCAGCAGCTTTTCGTTTTTCTCCAGTTCCATCAGGATCACGCCGCGGCCGCCGCCCGACAGGGTCTTGATTTCATCCAGGCCGAACACCAGCACACGCCCTTTCTCGGACAGGCAGGCGATGGCGCTGGCGTTCGCCGGCAGGGCGCGCGGCGCCAGCGGAACGTCGCCCTCGTCGAGCGTCATGAAGGCCTTGCCGCCCCGGGTGCGGCTGACCATGTCGCCGGCGCGGGCGACAAAGCCGTAGCCGGCATCCGATGCCAGCAGCAGGGTGGTGTCGGGCACGCCGACGTAGTAGTGGCGCAACTGGGTGCCGGCGGCGAGTTCGAGCAGCGTGGTGATGGGTACGCCGTCGCCGCGCGCGCCAGGCAGCGAGGCCACCGGCACCGAGTAAATGCGGCCATTGGAACCGAAGGCGAGGAGATTGTCGACCGTGCGGCATTCGAACGTGCCGTACAGGTCATCGCCTGCCTTGAATGCAAATTGCGCGGCGTCGTGGCCATGGCCGTTGCGCGAGCGTATCCAGCCTTTTTGCGAAATGACCACCGTAACCGGCTCGTCGATCAATTTCTGTTCGACCACCGCACGTTCGGCTTCCTCGATCAGGGTGCGACGGGCGTCGCCAAACTGCTTGGCATCGGTCTCGATTTCCTTGATGACCAGGCGCTTCATCGAGGCCGGGTTGTCCAGCAAATCCTGCAGGCCGGCGCGTTCGCTGCGCAATTCCAGCAATTCCTGCTGGATCTTGATTGCTTCCAGGCGCGCCAGCTGGCGCAGACGGATTTCCAGGATATCCTCGGCCTGCCGCTCGGACAGGCGGAAGTGGGCGATCAGCGCCGGTTTCGGCTCGTCGGACTCGCGGATGATGCGGATGACTTCATCGATGTTCAGCAGCACCGCTTCGCGGCCTTCGAGAATATGGATGCGGTCGTCGACCTTCTGCAGGCGGAACTGCGTGCGCCGGGTGATGGTGGCAAAGCGGAAGGCGATCCATTCGTTGAGAATGTCCGCCAGTTTTTTTTGCCGTGGGCGGCCGTCGCCGCCGATCATCACGAGGTTGGCCGGGGCGCTGGTTTCCAGCGAGGTGTGGGCCAGCAGCGTGTTGGCAAATTCGGTCTGGTCCTGGTTCTTCGATTTCGGTTCGAACACCAGGCGCACCGGTGCCTCGCGTCCCGACTCGTCGCGCACGGCATCCAGCAGGCCCAGCACGTTCTGTTTCAGGCTCAACTGGTCGGGCAAAAGCGACTTCTTGCCGAGCTTGAGCTTGGGATTGGTGATTTCCTCGATCTCTTCGAGCACCTTTTGCGACGAAGTGCCGGGCGGCAGTTCGGTGACGACCAGTTGCCACTGGCCGCGGGCCATGTCCTCGATCTTCCAGCGCGCGCGCACCTTGAGCGAACCACGCCCGCTATCATAGATTTCGGCGATCGCCGCCGCCGGCGTGATGATTTGCCCGCCGCCGGGGAAATCCGGGCCGGGGATGAATTCCAGCAGTTCGCGGCTGGTGAGCTTCGGGTTGCGGATCAGGGCGACTGCCGCCTTTGCCACTTCCTGCAGGTTGTGCGGCGGGATTTCGGTGGCCATGCCGACGGCAATGCCGGAGGCACCGTTCAGGAGCACCATCGGCAGGCGGGCCGGCAGCAGGCAGGGTTCCTCGGTGGAGCCGTCGTAGTTGGGCTGGAAATCCACCGTGCCCATGTCGATTTCATCGAGCAGGAGTTTCGAGATCGGCGTCAGGCGCGCTTCGGTGTAGCGCATGGCTGCTGCGCCGTCGCCGTCGCGCGAGCCGAAGTTGCCCTGGCCGTCGACCAGCGGGTAGCGCAGCGAGAAATCCTGCGCCATGCGCACCATGGCGTCGTAGACCGACTGGTCGCCGTGCGGATGCAATTTGCCCAGTACGTCGCCGACCACCGCAGCGGACTTGCGCGGCTTGGCCGTGGCGTTCAGGCCAAGCTCGTGCATGGCGTAAAGGATGCGGCGCTGCACCGGCTTCTGGCCATCGCACACGTCCGGCAGGGCACGGCCCTTGACGACGGAAATGGCGTAATCGAGGTAGGCGCGCTCGGCGAAGGTGGCGAGCGTCAGGGATTCGCTGTCGTCGGGCTGGCTGGCTTCAAACAGATTGGCTTGTTCAGTCATCGTGGTTCGGTGAATTATTCGTATTGGGGCGTCGGTATCGCCGGCAGGGGCGCGCGGCCGGGGATGGTCATGCGGATGCGTCGGCTGCCGTTCGGACTTGACAGGGTCGGTGCCGTGCCCTGGTCCGTGGTCATGCGGAAAAACTGGTAAAACTGCGCCACCAGCTTCACGTAATTACGTGTTTCAGGATAGGGCGGGATGGTGTTGCGGTATTTTTGCACCGCGCCTTCGCCGGCGTTGTAGGAGGCGATCACCAGCTCCGGCTTGTCCGGAAACAACCGCGAGAGGTCGCGCAGATAGCGCGCGCTCAGGCGGATATTGGTTTGCGGATCGGCCAGCTTTTGCTCCAGAGACTTCCTGGCGCCGGCCTGCAGGCCATAGCGCTCGGCGGTTTCCGGCATCACCTGCATCAGGCCGATGGCGCCTTTCGGCGAAACCGCCGCCGGGTTGAAGCCGGACTCTGCTGCCATGATCGCCTTCAGCAATGCCGGTTGCAGGCCGTATTCGCTGGCCGCCTTTTGCAGCAGGGGTTCGAATTTTTTCAGGTTGGGATGTTCGCCAAGCTGGCGTGACATGGCAGGGGAGAGCGGCTTGTGCTCACCTGCGGACACGTGCTGATCGAGCCGCCCGGTATCGAACATGGCGTCGCCGCGGGCATACAGCTGATAGCGTGAATCCAGCTTTTCCGTGGAAAAATGCGCGTTGCCTTGCGCATCGACGTAGCCATAGATGTCGGCATGCGCGGCAGTCCCGGCCAGCGCCAGGCAGGAAGCCAGCAGGATGGCACGCAGTGTCGTCATCAGATATCGGCTTCCGCTTCGTTGCCGTGCTCTTCCAGCCAGGCGCGCCGGGCGGATGCCTCGCCTTTGCCCATCAACATGTTGAACCGCTCATGTGACGCCGTCAGGCCGAAGTCGCCCACGGTCACAGGCAAGAGGCGCCGGGTATCGGGGTTCATGGTGGTTTCCCACAATTGTTCGGCATTCATTTCACCCAGGCCCTTGAAGCGGGCGATGCTCCAGGCGCCATCCTTGACGCCGTCCTTGCGCAGCTTGTCCTCGATCGCAATCAGCTCGCCCTCGTCGAGCGCATACACTTTCTGCGCCGGCTTCTTGCCGCGCGCCGGCGCGTCGACGCGGTACAGCGGCGGGCGCGCGATGCAGATGTGGCCGCGCGCGATCAGTTGCGGGAAGTGCTTGAAGAACAGCGTCAGCAGCAAGACCTGGATATGCGAGCCGTCGACGTCGGCGTCCGAGAGGATGCAGATGCGGCCATAGCGCAGGCCGGACAGGTCGGGCGTGTCGTTGGGGCCGTGCGGATCGACGCCGATGGCCACGGCAATGTCATGGATCTCGTTGTTGGCAAACAGGCGGTCGCGCTCGGTTTCCCAGGAGTTGAGCACCTTGCCGCGCAGCGGCAGGATGGCCTGGAATTCCTTGTCGCGTCCCATCTTGGCCGAGCCGCCGGCGGAGTCGCCCTCGACCAGGAACAGTTCGTTGCGGGTGATGTCGGACGATTCGCAATCGGTCAGCTTACCGGGCAAGACTGCGACGCCGGAGGATTTTTTCTTTTCGACTTTCTGCGCCGAGCGCAGGCGCGACTGGGCTTGCTTGATGACCAGTTCGGCCAGCTTCTTGCCGTAGTCGACGTGCTGGTTCAACCACAATTCCAGCGAGGGCCGGGCGAAACTCGACACCAGCCGCACCGCATCGCGCGAATTCAGGCGCTCCTTGGTCTGTCCCTGGAATTGCGGATCCAGCACCTTGGCGGAAAGCACGAAGGAGGCGCGCGCGAACACGTCTTCCGGCAAGAGCTTCACGCCCTTGGGCAGCAGCGAATGCATTTCGACGAAACTCTTGACCGCGCCGAAGAGGCCTTCGCGCAGCCCCGATTCATGGGTGCCGCCCGCCGATGTGGGAATCAGGTTGACGTAAGACTCGCGCACCACGTTGCCATCTTCGGTCCAGGCCACCACCCAGGCTGCACCTTCGCCCTCGGCGAAACCTTCGGCGTCGGCGCTGGCGTATTGCTCACCCTCGAACAGCGGGATGACCGGCTCGGCGCTGGTGGATTGTGCCAGCGATTCGACCAGGTAGCCACGCAAGCCCTGGTCATATTGCCAGGTTTGCGTGTCGCCATTCCTGGCGTTAAACAGGGTAACTTTCACGCCCGGCAGCAGCACTGCCTTGGAGCGCAGGAGGCGCTGCAATTCGCTCAGCGGGATCGTTGCCGCATCAAAGTACTTCGGGTTGGGCCAGGCCGTGACCTTGGTGCCGGATTTTTTTTCATCCTTGCCCGGTGCGCGGGATTTCAGCTTTTCAATGACATCGCCATCGGCGAAGGCCATGTCATGGACGCGGCCTTCGCGCCATACCGTGATTTCCAGGCGTGTCGACAATGCATTCGTAACCGATACGCCAACGCCGTGCAAGCCGCCCGAGAAAGAATAAGCGCCGCCGGAACCCTTGTCGAATTTGCCACCGGCATGCAGGCGGGTAAAGACGATTTCCACGGTCGGCACCTTTTCTTCCGGGTGCAGGCCGACCGGAATGCCGCGGCCGTCATCTTCGACGCTGACGCTGCCGTCGGCATTCAGGGTGACCAGTATATTCCTGGCAAACCCGCCCAGCGCTTCATCCGAGGCATTGTCGATCACCTCCTGGATGATGTGCAGCGGATTTTCCGTGCGGGTGTACATGCCCGGGCGCTGCTTGACGGGTTCGAGCCCTTTCAGGACCCGGATCGATGATTCGCTGTAATCGGATGTGGTTTTTTTGGTGGCCATGCAGGGAATGTAGTGCAAATAAACTGTTTATTTGTACAGTAAAAATTGTACAGCCAACAGATTACCCTTTTCCAGCAATTTGTGCATGCCTTAAATTTCAGGCACGGGGCTTGTCTATTTGCTCAGCATGCGCATGCCGCGCTCCAGCCCGTCCAGGGTAATCGGGAACATCCTGCCCTGCAGGATCTTGTAGATGATGGCAATCGACTGGCGGTATTGCCACAAGCCTTCCGGCTCGGGATTGAGCCAGATATGTTTTGGAAAGGCGTGGGTAAACCGCTGCAGCCAGGCCGCACCGGCTTCCTCGTTGTTGTATTCCACCGAGCCACCCGGCTGCAGGATTTCATACGGGCTCATGGTGGCGTCGCCGACAAAGATCAGCTTGGTGTCCGGGGTGTACTTGCGCAGCACATCCCAGGTCGGGAAGCGTTCGGCATGGCGGCGCCGGTTGTGCTTCCAGAGATGATCGTAGACGCAGTTGTGGAAATAGAAGAACTCCATGTTCTTGAATTCCGAACTCGCGGCGGAAAACAGTTCTTCGGTGCGGGCGACGTGGTCATCCATGCTGCCGCCCACGTCCAGCAGCATCAGCACCTTGACATTGTTGCGGCGCTCCGGCCGCATGCGGATATCCAGGTAGCCGGCATTGTTGGCGGTGGCGCGGATGGTGTCGTCCAGCGCCAGCTCTTCCTGGGCGCCATCGCGGGCGAACCGCCGCAGGCGCCGCAACGCCACCTTCAGGTTGCGCGTGCCGAGTTCGCGCTCGCTGTCGTAATCGCGATAGGCGCGCGCTTCCCAGACCTTGACTGCGCTGCGGTTGCGGCTTTCGCCGCCGATGCGGATGCCTTCCGGATTGTGGCCGCCATGGCCGAATGGCGACGTGCCGCCGGTGCCGATCCACTTGCTGCCGCCTTCGTGGCGTTCCTTCTGTTCTTCCAGCAGTTCGCGCAGCCGGTCCATCAGCTTGTCGTAGCCAAGCTTTTCCAGCCGGGCGATTTCTTCCGGCGTCAGCTCGCGCCGCATGCGCTGGACCAGCCAGTCCAGCGGGATCTGGGCATTTTCCTCGAAGGTGGCGGCGATGCCCTTGAAGTACAGCCCGAACGCCTGGTCGAACTTGTCGTAATGCGCCTCATCCTTGACCAGCGTGGTGCGCGCTAAAAAATAAAAATCATCCAGGGAGGGCGCGATCACGCCTTTCTGCAGCGCCTCCAGCAAAACCAGGAATTCCCGGATCGAGACGGGCACCCGGGCATCCTTCAGCGTGAAGAAGAAATCGATCAGCACGGCGTTTCCTTGCGCAGTCCGTTTTCCAGAGGCTAGCGGCCGTTGCGCGCCATCGACAGCAGGCGCTCGAACAAATGCACATCCTGCTCGTTCTTGAGCAGGGCGCCATGCAGTGGTGGCACGACGGCCCGGGCATCCTGGCTGCGCAAGGCTTCCGGCGGAATGTCTTCGGCCAGCAGAAGCTTGAGCCAGTCCAGCAATTCCGAGGTCGAGGGTTTTTTCTTCAACCCCGGCACCTCGCGCACTTCATAGAAGGTCTGCAGCGCCTGCGCCAGCAAGTCCCGTTTCAGGCGTGGAAAGTGGACCTTGACGATGTCCTGCATCGTATCCTTGTCCGGGAACTTGATGTAGTGGAAGAAGCAGCGGCGCAGGAAGGCGTCCGGCAACTCCTTTTCATTGTTCGAAGTGATGATCACCAGCGGCCGGTGGCGTGCCGTGACCATCTCGCGCGTTTCGTACACATAGAATTCCATGCGGTCGAGCTCGCGCAGCAAATCGTTGGGGAATTCGATATCGGCCTTGTCGATCTCGTCGATCAGCAGCACCACCGGTTGCGGCGCCGTGAAGGCTTGCCACAGCACGCCCTTGACGATGTAGTTATGGATATCCTTGACGCGCTCCGAACCTTCAATATCCGCCAGTTGCGAATCGCGCAGGCGCGACACCGCATCGTATTCATACAGCCCCTGCTGGGCCTTGGTGGTGGACTTGACGTGCCATTGCATGAGGGGCATGTCGAGCGCCGCCGCCACTTCCTCGGCCAGCATGGTCTTGCCGGTGCCTGGCTCCCCCTTGATCAGCAAGGGTCGCTGCAGCGTCAGGGCGGCATTCACCGCCAGCTTTAAATCGTCCGTTGCCACATAAGTTGGGGAACCTTCGAAGCGTGTTTCCTGTCGCATAACTTCGTGTCTTAAAGAAATATTCGTGTCATCAAGCGGAAAATTAAGGGGTGTCTAATCGCCCCCATCACTTTTTAAGTATAAGCGAGAACCGGTTTTCCGGAATTTAATGAAAAGAGGATACGCTGCATGAAAATCCTGATCTTGCGCCTGTGGGTGATGTGCCGCCGCCTGGGCGGCGGTGTCCAGCACAGGCGCGACCGTCGCATCCGTTACGAGCGCCAGGTCGAATCCCTGCTCCTGCAGGCCAATCCCTTCGCCAGCTGGAATGAGCGCGCCAACTGGGTGATCGATGTCGCCGCCTGGTTGCGCCATGTGCCGCGCACGGCCATGCTGCGGCCGGCGGCTGCCGGCGAACTGCGCAGGCAGCGCCTGCTGTTCCTGCTCGACTGGCTCGATGCGCACCGCGACATCCGCCGCGTGGTCCAGACCACCTTGCAGAAAACCTTGCGGGAAGCCGCCGGGCCGGAGCTGTTCAGCACCACCGGCCTGCCGCGCGAGCCGGCCTTCTTCAGTGAACTGGGCGAGCGCCTGGTCAAGCTGGTGCTGCCTCGCCCGCCGGCGCAACACGACCTGGCGGCGCTGTTTGCCGCCATGTTCCCGGATCCGGCCGATGCCGGCTGGCTGCTGACGCTGGACCACGCCACTATGACGCGCCTGGCCAAACTCTGCACCGACGAAGGCATCCGGCATGCCTACATCCGCCAGATTGACGAGGCGCTGACGTATCTGGCTGCCATGATCGTGGCGGTCGGCATTGGTCCGGCTTTCCGCCAGCGCCTGGACCCGAAGGTGCCCTTGCAGGCGACGCCATTCATGGCGCTGCGGCGCGAACTGGAGAAGTATTGCCTTTCGCGCGACCATGATGTGGCCGCGTTGCGCAGCGTGAAAATGCTGGTTGCCGTTTGCCAGGCGCAAACCGACCGGATTTACGCCGACCTGGACGAGCATGGTGTGTCGGTCGGCCTGGTCTATAGCGTCGAACGCATGCGCGCGCAACTGGTGCGCATCGGCCGCCTGCTCGATTTGCGCACGGCAACCCTGCACACGCCGCAAGGGGCAGGGCAGGTCCAGGCCCTGCTGGCCGACCTGATTTGCGCCCAGCATGCGCGCGACTCGGTGCCGGCGCTGGTGCAGCGCAGTTTTTCCCTGCTTGCACGCAAGCTGGTCGAGCGCAATGCCAGCCGGGGCGAGCATTACATTGCCCGTAACCGCAGCCAGTACAACGCCATGCTCAAGGCGGCCTGCGTGGGAGGCGTAGTAACTGCTTTTACCGTGCTGGCCAAGTATGCCCTGGTCGGTGCGGAGGCCCGTTTCTTCGACGGCTTGTCTGCCTCGCTGACATACGCAGCCAGCTTCATGCTGATCACTGCGCTGGGCGGCGTGCTGGCGACCAAGCAGCCGGCAGTGACGGCGCCGGCGCTGGCAGCGAGGATGGGCGCGCTGGATTCCCTCGATGGCTTGCGCGCCTTGATGCAGGAGATTGCATCGTTGTTGCGCTCTCAGGCCGCTGCCGTGTTCGGCAACCTGATGGCCGTGATTCCCGCCATGGCGCTGCTGGCGGGGGCAGTGCTCCTTGCCACGGGGACGCCGCTGCTGGCGCCGGAAAAAGCCCGGGCCAGCCTGGATTCGCTGTCGTTATTCGGGGTGACGCCGCTGTTTGCCGCCCTGACGGGCATCTTGCTCTGGATCTCCAGCCTGGTCGCCAGTTTTGCCGACAACTGGTTTGCCTTGCGCCAGTTGCGTGCCTCGCTGGCACATCACCGGCGCCTGGTGCATGCGCTCGGCACCGCCCGCGCCGAGCGGCTGGCACACTGGGTCGAGCGTCATGTCGCCAGCGTCGCGGGCAACCTGTCGCTGGCTTTCCTGCTGGGCATGGGGCCGGCAGTCAGCCAGTTTTTCGGTCTGGGGCTGGATGTGCGGCATGTTACGCTGGCTACGGGGACGCTGGTCGCTGCGGCTGCCAGCCTGGGTAGCAGCCTCTTTCTGTCGTCGGACTTCTGGCTTGCGGTACTGGGCATCGTCACCATCGGCTTGCTGAATGTCGGCGTCGCGTTTGCCTTTGCCCTGGCGCTGGCCTTGCGCGCCCGCGAAGTGCCGGAGCGCATCCGCCGGCTGGTATTCCGCACGGTGCTGCGGCATTTCGCAAGGTCGCCGCGCGCCTTTCTCTTTGCGCAGGAGACGGAAGCGGGTGGGGCGGGCGCTGCCAAATCGGCCCCGGAACCGGAGGTGGAAGAGACCAGGCGCGCCGGCGGTGCCTGAGCCTGAACCGTGCCCGGCAGGGTGTTGTCTGGCCAGCATGGACTGGCGGTAGGAGTTCAGGTAAAATCGCATGGTTTGGGTGCCGGCGATGCAAGGGAGTGCTGGACGCCCGCCGGTTTCGCTTTACTTACCTCCTGCTACCATGAAAAAAATATTCGCATTGCTCGCGCTCGCAGGCGTAGCCAACCTTTCCGTTGCGGCGGAAGTGGTCGGCGACGCCAAGGCCGCCAGGGCCAAGGTTGAGATGTGTATCGGCTGCCACGGCATTCCGGGCTACAAGGCTTCCTTCCCGGAACTCTATCAAGTGCCCATGCTGGGCGGCCAGTCGGCAAAATACATTGAAAGCGCGCTGAAAGCGTACAAGAAGGGCGACCGCAAGCATCCGACCATGCAGGGCATTGCCGCCAGCCTGTCGGAGCAGGATATTGCCGACGTTGCAGCATATTACGCGCAGCAGAAATAAGGGGAGCGCACGATGAAAAACATGTTTAAGGCCGCGGTCCTGGTACTCGCCGCTGCAACTTGCCTGGGTGCCCAGGCCGCCGGCAATATCGAAGCCGGCAAGAAGGCAGCGCAACAGAATAATTGCTTCAGCTGCCACGGCCAGGATTACAACACGCCGATCGATCCCACGTACCCGAAGCTGGCCGGTCAGCACAAGGATTACCTGGAGCATGCCTTGATTGCCTACCAGCGTGGCGCCAGCGCAGCGAATGGCCGCGGCAACGCGATCATGGGTGGTGTGGTCAAACCTTTGAGCAAGAAGGATATCCAGGATATCGCCGCCTACCTGCACAGCCTGCCGGGCTCGCTGGTGTTGCGCAAGTAAGTTTGCGTAGTCGGCCTGAAAAAAGCCACGGGTTCCGTGGCTTTTTTTATTGACCTGCGCCAGTGACTAGCGGGCGCGCCGCTGCACGCAATCGATATAGGCTGCGCCATCCGGCGGGGTGCCGTTGCGTTGCGAATTCCAGATCATTTCGCCCAGGCATTCCATGATGTGGTGATGGGCTTCGTGCTCGGATTGCAGCTTGCGGGCGAGCGCCTGGCAAGCCGCGCGGATGCCAGGCGGCTGGTCGATCGACACCTGCTCGGCAATCGACAGGTGCATCGAGAGGTGCAGGAAGGGATTGGCCTGGCCGCGTTCTACTGAATAGTCGGCTGCCAGCGCGGCATCCGCATCTTCCAGTTCGCCCGCATACTCCGGATGCTGGGCGATCCAGTCGCGCGCAATGGCTTCCAGCGGCGTCAGGATTTCATTGTTGCGGTGCTTGCGGTAGGCCGCGCAAAAAAAGCGCCGCACGTCATCTTGCGAGGGATTGAACATGATCAGATTCCTTTTGCCGGCAGCGGCGTCTTGTCCGCATAGTCGCACAAATCCGCAATGATGCAGTTCCAGCACAGCGGCTTGCGCGCGATGCAGGTATAACGGCCATGCAGGATGAGCCAGTGATGGGCGTCATGCAGGAATTCGGCAGGGACTTTTTTCATCAGCTGCCGTTCGACTTCATCGACGTTTTTCCCGGGAGCCAGGCCAGTGCGGTTGGCGACCCGGAAGATATGCGTATCCACGGCCATCACGGATTCGCCGAATGCCGTATTCAGCACGACATTGGCAGTCTTGCGGCCCACGCCGGGCAGGGCTTGCAGGCTTTCGCGCGTGCGCGGCACGGTGCTGCCATGTTGCTCGATCAGGATGCGGCAGGTTTCGATGACGTTCTTGGCCTTGGTGCGGTACAGGCCGATGGTGCGAATATATTGTTCCAGGCCCTCGACACCGAGGTCGAAAATCGCCTGTGGCGTATTGGCGATCGGGAACAGAACGCGCGTGGCCTTGTTGACCGAGACATCGGTCGCCTGCGCCGACAGGATTACGGCAATCAGCAATTCAAAGGGCGTGGTGTAGGCAAGTTCCGTCGTCGGATGCGGATTGGCGCTGCGCAAGCGCTCGAACATCAGCTGCCGCTGCTGGCTATTCATGGTTTTCCCCCGTGCCTGCTGCTGCCGCCGCCATCTGCTCCTTCTTGAGGCGTGCACGTTCGATCGCTGCCTGCACGATCGCTTTCTTGCGCGCCTGTTCGGCCAGATCTTCGGGGCTGGCAGCGGCTTCCGCTTCCAGCGCCTGCAGTTTGGCAGTGGCCTTGGCTGCCAGCCTGGCGTCGTTTTCTTCCTTTTCGCGCTTCAGGCGCATGCCATGGAAATCGTGGCGGTCGCGGGCATCGTCAGCCTGCTGCTGCGACCAGGCATCCCAGCCTGTATTGGCGCCGGTAACATCGACCATGGCGATGCAGTCGACCGGGCAGGGCGCAACGCACAGGTCGCAACCGGTGCAAAGCGACGGCACTACCGTATGCATCAGCTTGGCGGCGCCGACGATGGCATCCACCGGACAGGCCTGAATGCACAGCGTGCAGCCAATGCACAAGGCTTCGTCGATCAGCGCAACCGGGCGCGGGCGCTCAGGGCCATTGGCGGGATTGAGCGCAATGACAGGCTTGCCAAGCAGGTTTGCCAGCCGTGCGACACCCTCGGCACCACCGGGCGGACACTGGTTATAGGAGGCCTCGCCATTGGCGACCGCTTCGGCATAGGGGCGGCAGGCCGGATAGCCGCATTTTGTGCACTGCGTTTGCGGCAGGAGGTTTTCGATTTGATCGGCAAGCGGGGCGGACACGAGGGCGAATATTCTGCGGTAAAACCAGCATTATCCAATGCCGCCGGGTTTGGCACAATCCGGCATGGTCCTGGAATAAAAAAAGCCGTCCCGACGTGGGGACGGCTTTTGCATGACGCTCCAGCGAATCAGGAATGTTTCTTGATGAATTCGCCGACCTTCGGACAAATGATTTCGCGCCAGCGGCGGCCCGTGAAAATGCCGTAATGCCCGCATTTCTGCGCAACATAATCCTCCTGCATGTTTTTCGGAATGCCGGAGCACAGGTCGTGCGCAGCCTGGGTCTGGCCGGGTCCGGTGATGTCATCCAGTTCGCCTTCGATGGTGAACAGGGCAACGGTCTTGATATCCTGCGGACGCACCAGTTTGCCACCGACTTCCCAGGTGCCCTTGGGCAGGACGTGATCCTGGAAAATCAGCTTGATGGTTTCCAGGTAAAACTCTGCCGGCATGTCGAGCACGGCATTGTACTCATCGTAGAACTTGCGGTGTTCTTCGGCCGAGGCAATGTCACCCTCGCGCAGGTGCATGTAGAAATCCCAGTGGCTTTGCGCATGGCGGCCCGGATTCATCGCCACGAAACCAGCATGCTGCAGGAAGCCTGGGTAGACCTTGCGGCCATGGCCCGGATAGGTCGGCGGCACGGAATAGATCACGGTGTTTTCAAACCAGGAAAACGGTTTGTCGGTCGCCAGGTCGTTGACTTGTGTCGGCGACTTGCCCGGATCGATCGGGCCACCCATCAGGATCATCGACTTGGGCAGCATCGGGTCATTTTCTGTGGCCATCAGCGAGACCGCAGCCAGAACCGGCACGGTCGGCTGGCAGACGGCCATGACATGGAGGTCAGGCCCCAGCTTGCGAATGTACTCCTGCACGTAATATACATAGTCGTGCAAATGGAAGGGGCCTTCCGAATACGGCACCATGCGCGCATCGATCCAGTCGGTGACGTAGACGTCATGGTTTTCGAGCATGCTGCGCACGGTGCCCCGCAACAGGGTGGCGTGGTGGCCGGACAGCGGGGCGACTATGAGTACTTTGGGGTGCTTTAGCTTGGCGATTTCGGCATCGCTCAAGTCTTTTTTGAAGTGGATCAGGTTGCAGAATGGCTTTTCAATGGCAACGCGTTCCAGGATCTGGACCTCTTTGCCGTTGACTTCCACTTTGTCGATCCCAAACGGCGGCTTTTCATAGGCCTTGCCCAAGCGGTGCATCAGCTCGTAGCCCGCAGCAATGCGTTGCGCGAAAGGGGCATGTGCCAGCGGTGACACCGGATTGGTAAATAATTTGGCGGACGCTTCAGCCCACTGGATCAGTGGGTTAATGAAGTTGCGGTTTAATTCATGAAATTGGTAAAGCATGATCGCCTCATCGAATAGTGCGTCACAAAAAGTCTCAAATTGATTTTAATTGTTGCAATGCATCATAGACCATTTTACTTCAACGTGTAGGAAAATTCTCGTTGCACCACAATAAAATTTACAAAGAGTAGCAATCTTTTTGCAAAACTAGGCACTACTGAGAAAAACTACCTACGTACCAATTGTTCCTCAGAAACATACCATAATTGTCGGGACTTACCAGACATTCACGGCGTATTTATTCTTTACCTCTGTCGTTTTATTTCAACTAAATTATGGCTATTGCAAGTGAAATCAATGACTTAACGCTCTTTTATGGTGCAAGGCTTTCCATTCCGATGATGACATCGTCATAAAAAGGTAATCAATCCGCCACGAGTCGCCTGCCATCCAGACTGCCTGGCCAATGCCATTTATGGGTGGCCAAAAGCTTTATTCCGGCTTGGAAATTCACCATTCATGGCGACATGCTCTCATGGAGCAGTGCAGCATGATTCATGCCAGATATCGCTGGTAAATCGGCCAGGCAATAAAAAAGCGCTCCCTGGCTTGTCCCGCCAGGGAGCGCTTCTGAAGCGATGCCAGGACGTCTTATTAATCGAATACCGGCGTCTCCACGCCCAGGATCTTGTGCAGCTTGGGCGAGGTGGTGGTGTATTGCATGTGGATCTTCTTTTCCGGGAAGATGTAAGGTGCGGCCCCGAATGCTGCCAAAGCCGCTTCGTGGAAGCCGGAAAGAATGAGTTTTTTCTTGCCCGGATAGGTGTTGATATCGCCCACTGCGAAAATGCCCGGAACATTCGTCTCGAACTTTTCGGTATCCACGACTTTCAATTGCTTGCGCTCGATATCCAGGCCCCACTCGGCGATCGGGCCGAGCTTGGGCGACAGGCCGAAGAACACCAGCAGGTAGTCCAGAGGCAGGCGGCGCGTGACGCCATCGGCACCGGTGACCTTGATTTCCGTGAGTTGCTCGTCTTTCGATTCAAAACCGCTGACCTGGCCCACCAGGAATTGCATTTCAAATTCTTCGCACAATTCCTTCATCTTGGCGACCGAAGCGGGCGCGGCACGGAAATCCTCGCGACGATGCAGCAGGATGACGGATTCGGCCTTGCCGACGAAGTTCAGGGCCCAGTCCAGCGCGGAGTCGCCGCCGCCGCAAATGACAATGTTCTTGCCATGGAAACGGTTCGGATCCTTGACGCGGTAAAACACCTGATTGCCTTCGAACTGTTCGATGCCATCCACCTTGATCGTGCGCGGCTGGAAAGAGCCGACGCCGGCGGCGATGAAGATCGTCTTGGTGATGAAGCGGGTGCCAAGCGAGGTTTCAACATTGAAACGACCGTCTTCGCGTTTTTCGACGATCGTGACTTCCTGGTTCAGGTGGAAGGTCGGTTCGAACGGCTCGATCTGCTTCAGCAGGTTGTCAGTCAGTTCCTGGCCGGTGCACACTGGCACGGCAGGGATGTCATAGATTGGCTTGTCAGGATACAGTTCGACGCACTGGCCGCCAACGACTGGCAGCGAGTCGATGACATGCGCCTTGATTTCCAGGAGGCCAAGTTCGAATACCTGGAACAGGCCAACCGGGCCGGCGCCAATGATGACGGCATCGGCTTCGATCGGTGCCTTGGTCGATCCGGGTTGGGCATTGGGGGCTAGGGTCGAGGCATCGAGGCCGGCACTGGTTTCCATACGACTGTCAAATTCCTGTGTAATTGAAGGAGCGAAAAAGCCGGCAAACTGCCACCGGCTTCAGGTATATCTTTGGGTGCGGCTGAAATGCTTCCGGCAAAGGACGGAGGCGTATCAGCGTTCGAGGTACTGCAATTTTTCCTTGGTGTCTTTCCATTCCTCGGCATCGGCCAGCGGTGTCGTGGTTTTGGTAATGGACGGCCACTTGCGCGCCAGGTCGATATTCAGCTTGATGAATTGCTGCTGGTCGGCCGGCACATCTTCTTCGGCATAAATCGCATTGACCGGGCATTCCGCCACGCATACCGCGCAGTCGATGCATTCGTCAGGGTCGATTGCGAGGAAATTCGGGCCTGCGCGGAAGCAGTCTACCGGACACACATCGACGCAGTCGGTATAACGACAACGGATGCAGGATTCGGTCACAACGTGGGTCATAACGGTCCTATCTACTTAATTGGGGATAAAATGGCTTGATGCGGTTGCCTGGGAGGAGCGCAGCTACTCCGGCATTCCATTGCAAAGCCTTGTATCTTAAGGCATTTTATATCTTCCCACAAACAGCGGTTATACAAATTACGCATAAGCAAATGCGCTCAGCGGTTTTTCCGCAATACCATTCCTCTGGCGAGTGGCGATAAAATGTCGTTAAGATCTTCGTAATGCATGCAATATCGCTCTTTTTGTTGGTTTGTGCACTCTTTACTGATTAATGCAGCATGAAGCCGAAAATCCTGATTGCCCGTGCCATTTTTCCCGAGATCGTGGAACGCTTATCCGACTATTTCGAGGTGCAGGCGAATCCGGGCGATGAAAGCTGGTCGCCAGCCCGGTTGCAGGAGCACTTGCGTGGCAAGCAAGGCTTGTTTTGCACCGCGGGTGAGGCGATCGGCGCCGACCTGATCCGGGCATGCCCGGAATTGAGGGTGATCGCCAACATGGCGGTCGGCTTCAACAATATCGATCTTGATGCGGCAACGCGCGCAGGCATCCTGGTCACCAATACGCCGGAATTACTGAACGAAACCACCGCCGATTTCGCCTGGGCGCTGCTCATGGCGGCTGCCCGCCGCGTCGGCGAATCGGAACGCTGGCTGCGCGATGGACAATGGCAGCGCTGGCGATATGACGCCTTCCTCGGCGCAGACCTGCATGGCGCCACGCTGGGCATTCTCGGCATGGGGCGCATTGGCCAGGCCATCGCGCGCCGCTCGCGCGGTTTTGACATGCAGGTTCTTTATCACAACCGTACGCCGTTGCCGGCCGAACTCGAAGCGCACGCCAATCACGCGCGCTATGTTGCCAGGGATGACTTGCTGGCCCGTGCCGACCACCTTGTGCTGGTGCTGCCGTATTCCGCGGCGACCCATCATGCCATCGGCGCTGCCGAGCTGGCCTTGATGAAGCCGACGGCGACGCTCGTCAATATCGCGCGGGGCGGCATCGTCGACGATGCCGCGTTGATCGCGGCGCTGCGCGAGCGGCGTATCGCTGCGGCAGGGCTGGATGTCTTCGAGAACGAGCCGGCTTTTCATCCGGACTTTCTTGCGCTGGACAATGCCGTGTTGACACCGCATATCGGCAGCGCGTCCGCTCCCACGCGTCATGCGATGGCGGCATGCGCAGCGGATAACCTGATTGCCGCATTCAGCGGGAAGGCGCCGCCCAACCTGCTGAATCCGCAAGCCTCGCGCCGCGCCTGAGCAAAAAAAACCGCACGGCACGGTGCGGTTTTTTTCGGCTGGGGTCCGGAGCCGGTTCAGGCTTTCAGCGATTCGACGATATCAATGTATTGCTGCATTGCTGCTTCCCGGGTCGTGCCTTTCAAGGCATCCCAGGCATCCCACTTGGCGCGACCGACGAAGTCGGTCATGCCCGGACGCTCGCCGGCTGCGTCGCCGCTGCTGGCTTGCTTGTAGAGGGCATAAAGCTTCAGCAGGGTCAGGTTGTCCGGGCGCTCCGGCAGATTCTTCGACTCTGCCACGGCCTGTTCAAAACTGGTTTGCAGGCTCATGTTGCTTACACGCCCAGCAGTTCGACATCGAAAATCAGGGTGGCATTCGGCGGGATCACGCCGCCGGCGCCGCGGGCGCCATATCCCAGTGCTGCCGGGATGATCAGGCGGCGCGCGCCGCCGACTTTCATGCCTTGCACGCCCTGGTCCCAGCCCTTGATGACATGGCCGGCGCCCAGCGGGAACTGGAAGGGATCGTTGCGGTCCTTGCTGGAATCGAACTTGCTGCCGGCGCTGCCGTCGGCATTTTGCAGCCAGCCGGTGTAATGCACGGTCACGTGTGCGCCGGCCGTGGCTTCCGGGCCATCGCCGACGGTAATGTCTTCGTACTGCAGTCCGGTGGAGGTCGTTATGGTGGACATGATTTTCCTTGAGGGTAGAGGTTCTGAAAGCAGGGTAGACTGACGGAATTGTAGCGAAGAATACGGAAAAAATGGGAATTGATATGGAGTTTGCCTGATGATACGACCGGTTCTGGATGCCTTTACGAGGGCGGTCGTATCGCAGTTGCACATGCGCATGCTGTTGCTGACGATCGTGCCTTTCCTGCTATCAGTCATACTCTGGGGTGTCGTGCTGTTTTTCAGTTTACAGCCGTTATATGACTGGGTGCATGCCTACTTCACCGGGCACGACTTGTTCGGCATGGTCGGCAGCTGGTTGGATGCCGTGGGCGCCGGCTTCGCCACGTACGTCATGGTGCCGCTGGTGGCGATGTGGGTATTGCTGCCCCTGATGATCCTCACCGCCCTGGCTTTCATTGCGCTGTTCGCCATGTCCTCGATCATCCGCCACGTGGCCAGCCGCCATTACCCGCAGCTGGAGCGGCGCCAGGGCGGCAACATCTGGGGCAGCCTGTGGCTGTCGCTGTATTCATTCGTGATCTTTGCGGTGCTCTGGATCGTCAGCTTGCCGCTGGCGCTGATCCCGCCTCTGGGCCTTGTCGTCCAGTCGCTGCTGTGGGGCTGGCTGACCTACAAGGTGCTGTCCTACGACGCCCTGGCGGAACACGCCGATCCACAGGAATTTCGCGCGCTGCAACGGCGCCATCGAACCCCATTGCTGCTGATCGGCACCCTGACCGGCGCCATGGGGGCAGCACCCATGTTGCTGTGGCTGGGCGGCGCCTTGTCGGTGTTCCTGTTTCCGATATTTGCGGCTTTTTCGATCTGGCTCTACGTGCTGGTGTTTATTTTTACCGGCCTGTGGTTTACCCATTACTGCCTGGCGGCGCTGGCTGGAATGCGCATGGCAGCAGTTGCCGGTGCCGGCACGTCTGAGGCCACGCCGGTGCCCTTCAAGGATCTCAATTAACTTTTCAAGCGGGCGTACTTCATGGTTTTCGGATTGATCATCATCGGCGACGAAATCTTGTCGGGCAAGCGGGTTGACCAGCATTTTCCCAAGGTCGTGGAATTGTTTCGCGCGCGCGGCTTGCAACTTGGCTGGGCAGAGTATCTCGGCGACGACCCGGTCCGCATTACCGCGACCTTGCGGCGCACCCTGGCCAGCGGCGATATCGTATTTTCCTGCGGCGGCATCGGTGCTACGCCCGATGACCATACCCGCCAATGCGCGGCAGCGGCGCTCGGCTTGCCATTGGCATTGCATCCGGAAGCGAAAGTCCTGATCCAGGAGCGCATCGCCGACACGGCGCGGGAGGCCGGACGCGAAATGGATTTGCAGGCGCCGGACAATCTGCATCGCCTCAAGATGGGCGAGTTCCCGCAGGGAGCGCAAATTATTCCGAATCCCTACAACAAGATCCCGGGCTTTACCGTGCGCGGCGCAGGCGAGGGCGCGCACCATTTCGTGCCCGGTTTCCCCGTCATGGCATGGCCCATGATCGAGTGGGTCCTGGATAATCATTATTCCGCCCTGTTTCACCAGGCGCCGTGGCTGGAGCGTTCTGTCATGGTGTTCGGCGCGATGGAGTCGAGCCTGACGCCACTGATGGAAGCCATCGAGGCGCAATACCCGCTGGTGAAAGTATTCAGTCTGCCCAGTGTGGCGGATGCCCGTAACCGCGCCCGTATCGAGCTGGGAGTCAAGGGGGAACCGGAGCAAACTGCGGCGGCATTTGTCAGCCTGCTGGCGGGGCTGGACCGGTTTGGCGCCGAATACCTGCACGCCTGAACGCTAAAAAAGATTCGGGCCTGCCGGACAATGCTTTCTATGCATTGTCCGGCAGGCCCGTTTGCCTTCAGTCGCTTGCCGCCCCGCATCTGCAGGGCGGACGCTGCGCTGGATTACTTCTTGGCTTTGGCAGTCTTGGTTGCAGCTTGCGAGATCTGGGTCACTGCAGTGTTCAAGTTGGTTTCCAGGGCTTCGACAGCTTGCTTGGTCGACTGGGCCAGTTGCTCGTAGCTGGCGTTGGCCGTGCCAAAAGCCGACTTGACCAGGGCGATCACATTTTCCGAACCGGCCGGAGCATTCTTGCTGGCTTCTTCGATCAGGGCCAGAACCTTGCGGTTGGCTTCGGCAACTTGTTCTTCAGCAGCCTTGGTGAATTCAGCTTGGGCGCTGGAAGCGATGTTGGCAACATGACGGCCATAGGCCAGCGCTTTTTCTGCGCTCGGCTGTGCTTGCGCTGCCAGCAGCGTGGAGAGTTCTTGCGGGTCTTTAGCGGCCAGCAATTGCTTGGCAGCGGAATTCGAATCTTCCAGCGACGACTTGACGGCGGTCAGGTTCAGGTCAACCAGTTTTTCAACGCTTTCAAAAGCCTTGTTGGTCAGGGACGTGATCAGGGCGATTTGCGCTTCGAAATTGGCTTTGGTAGCAGCAGCGAATTGGTCTTGATTCGGGAACAGTTGGTTCGACATGGCAATTCCTTAAGTAAGTTAATTGATAATAAACAAGGGCAAAAATTTAATTGTGCACCGCAACAAACTCTATTCTAAATACAATTTTCAGCATGTCAAGGATTTTTTTGTGCAGTGCACTATAAATTTGTTTGTAAAAACCACAAACATAATCTTGTGTTTTAGATAGTTATTGTTTGGAAATTAATGTCTTTATGATTTAAATCAATCATTTGCTGGCATCTGATTTCCCCTCCAAGGAACTACCACGGCGATTTACTCGATAATTAATTTTCATTCAAGCAAGTTTAAATGTCCATTTGAAACTAGTTGCTATCTAGAATATTGTTTAATTGAGGAGGCTAAGCCCTTCATTCTCTTGCAGATTTTCATTATTTTGCTACACTGCACTAATTGAACATCTGTAACAGTCTGAATCGGAGCCGGCCAAATGGGTAAGTCTGGGCTAGGGATATTTTTTTCACTGGTTTTTCTTTGCTCCATCGCGGGCAGTGCCTCTGCCGCCACAGGGAATGCGTCGGGCGCAACCCGCGCGGGAACCAAGAAAGCGGTGGTGAAAAAATCCGCCGCCAAACCTGTAGCCGGCAAGCGCAAGCCCGCCGCTGCCAAGCCTTCCCGCAAGCGCACCAGCTTCGTCGCACACAGCGGCAGCGACAAGATCGTCAAGCAAGTCAATGTGGTGAATGGCAAGCGCCAGGTCACCTATGAGCAAGTCAAGGCGCGTCCAGTCATGCGTGCCGACATGCCGGCGTCGCGCACTGCCGGAGATCTGGCTGGCTTGAGCCATGCGCCTGATCCGCTCGACCTGAAATCCAATGTGGCCCTCGTGCTGGATCAATCGAATTCGCAAGTCCTGTTTGAAAAGAATTCCAATATCTCTTTGCCGATTGCTTCGATTACCAAGTTGATGACCGGGTTGATCGTTGTCGATTCGCGACAAAACAAGGATGAAATCCTGCAAATCACCTCGGACGATATCGACCGGGAAAAAAACAGTGGTTCCCGCCTGGCAGTCGGCACTCAGCTATCACGGGCCAGCCTTTTGCATCTGGCGCTGATGAGTTCGGAAAACCGCGCGGCTTCGGCGCTGGGACGCAACTATCCTGGCGGCTTGCCGGCATTTGTCTCGGCGATGAATGCCAAGGCCAGGGCATTGGGAATGAACGACACGCATTTTGTCGATTCCAGCGGTTTATCGAGCCGTAACGTTGCGAGCGCACATGACTTGGCCAAGCTGGTCGGGGCGGTGCAAAAATACCCTATCCTGGGACAGTATTCAACGGTGCCGGAATCGGTGGTGGACGCCGGCGGCAGGACGCTGCAGTACAGGAATACCAATCAGCTGGTGCGCAATCCATCCTGGGAAATCGGCTTGCAAAAGACAGGGTATATATCCGAAGCCGGGCGCTGCCTGGTAATGCAAACGGTGATTGAGGGCCGTTCGATCGTGATGGTGTTCCTCGACTCCAAGGGCAAGCTGTCGCGTATTGCCGATGCCGGCCGGATCCGCAAATGGATTGAAAACATCAAGCCGCACGCGACCTCGACTGCAGCACGGGCGGACCTGAATGGCTGAATCCAGGGCGTATCGATAAAAAAAGCGAACCGTATGGTTCGCTTTTTTTTTATCATGATTGCGAAACGTACCCCAGCACCGAGGAAATCTGTCCCGCCGTATTGGTCAGGTCATCCAGCCATTCTTCCTGCAGGCGGTCAGTCGGCGCCGAGATCGACAGGCCGGCAATCAGGCGGCCGGAATCGTCGCGGATGCCGGCGGCCATGCAGCGCACGCCCAGTTCCAGTTCTTCATTGTCGCGCGCGTAGCCGAGGGCGCGGACCTGGCTTAATTCGCGCTCCAGCTTGGCCAGGTCGGTGATCGAGTTTTTGGTCTGGCCCGCCAGGCCGGTGCGTGTAGCGTAAGCGCGCACGGTCTTCGGGTCGTCCACCGAGAGAAACAGCTTGCCGGTCGAGGTCAGATGCAGCGGCGCGCGGCCGCCAATGGCGCGCACGACCTGCATGCCGGAGCGTTCGGAAAAGGAACGGTCGATATACACGATTTCATCGCCCTGGCGTACCGACAGGTTGATCGTCTGGTTCGTCTTGCGGTGCAGGCCGCGCATGAAATCGAGCGCCGCTTCCCGCACGTTGATGCGGCTCTTGACGATATTGCCGAGCTCCAGCAGACGCATGCCAAGGCGGTACGAGCCAGGTTCGGAACGGTCCACGAAGCGCTTCAGCACGAGGTCATTCAAAATCCGGTGCGCGGTCGAAGGATGTAGTCCGGTGGCAACTGCAAGGTCTTTCAAGCTTACCGGATCGGGCTGTTCTGCCAGCGCATCGAGCAACGCTACCATGCGTTCGATCACCTGGATCGAGGTTTTATCTGTCTCAGCCGTGGAATCGGTTTTCATAGGGTGAAAATGTAATGCAATGATCCTTTATACCATAATGTGAAAAAATCAAAAAGGGTTGAATTGACGAATGCAGCTGCGCTTCGCCTGCTAAAATCGCCCCTTTGTCGAACGCAAGCCATCAAAACAACAATGTCTGAGCACGAACCGTCTTTTAGCGAATTCAAGAGCAAAAGTGGGCTAAAGCGTATTGCTTCCGCCATTCTTTATTCCATGGCAGGCTTTAAAGCAGCCTGGCTACATGAACATGCTTTCCGTCAGGAATTGATGTTGGCGATTCCAGGCACCTTCATTGCCCTCTTGTTGCCGGTATCTCGGCTGGAAAAACTGGCCCTGGTCGGGGTCCTGATTCTGGTCCTGATCGTCGAATTGATGAATTCTTCCATTGAGGCAATCGTTGATCGCGTCTCGCTGGAGCGCCATCCCTTGTCGAAAAATGCCAAGGATCTCGGCAGCGCCGCAGTGTTTCTCGCCATGTCGATGGCATTCGTGACCTGGATGGTGATCGTGCTGCCGGTGTTCTGGCACGGCTGAAATTTCTCTTCGCCGCCATGTGATGCGTTGTTTGCTAGACGCGAGCGATGCCTCGTCTTGCATATGGATATGCGGAATCCTTCGTTGTCCTGTTTTCTGTTCTTCCCTACCATCGAGCCATTCCTGATGATTCCGGTTGCCATTGCTGCTGCCGGGTCAGCGGAGTTCGTCAATACTGGAATGGCTAGGACATGGGACAAGTACCAAAATTGAACGCGTTGCGCCGACCAGCGCCATCGGTTTCCACCTGCAAATCACTGCATCTCGTGCGACGCGATTTCGGTGCGTTTACCGAGACCGTGGAAGCGACCGCGGCAGTGCTGGCGCTCACAGCTCCCGAACGCGACCATTGCGGCGGCACCGCCTGGGCCGAGCGCGAGGCCTTGCGCGACAGCGGCTTGCTGACGCTGGCAGTGCCGGCGGAATTCGGCGGCCCGCAGGCACCCTGGCCGTTGATTTATCAAGTTATCCGGCGTTTCGCCGAAGTGGATAGCTCGCTTGCGCATTTGTTCGGTTTCCAGCAATTGCAAATTGCCAGCATCACCCTGTTCGGCAATCCCGCACAGAAATGCCGTTACCTCGGCAAGTCAGTGGCGGCCGGCTGGTTCTGGGGCAATGCAACCAATGGGCTGGATAACCGTACATCCCTGGTCTGGCGGGAAGACGATGGCGGCTACTATGAATTGAACGGTACCAAGTCATTCTGCTCAGGGGCGACAGGTTCCGACATGCTCAACGTGACCGCGCCCAGCCCGGAAAATCCCGCCGAGCGGGTGTTTTTTTCGATCCCGACCAGTCGTGCCGGCATCCAGGTCCATGACGACTGGGACAACCTGGGCCAGCGACAGACGGACAGCGGCACAGTCACGTTCGAGCAGGTGCGTGTCGAACGCGACGAAGTGCTGGGGCCGCCGGGTACGGCAGGCACGCCGCGGGCGACCCTGCGCACGCTGGTGTCGCAACTGATCCTGATTGAAATTTACGTTGGCAATGCCCAGGGGGCGCTGCTGAATGCCTGGAAGTACACGCACGAGCATGGCCGCCCCTGGGTTTCTTCGGGAGTCGAGCGGGCAATCGATGACCCGTTTACGCAGCAGCATTATGGCGACTTGTGGATCGCCCTGCGCGGGTCGATTGCCATGGCCGAAGCCGCCGCAAGCCGGTTGCAGGCGGCGTGGGAGCGCGGCGATGACTTGAGCACTGAAGAGCGAGGGGCGGTCGCATTGGCGGTCTACGAGGCCAAAATTGTCGCCGCCCGGGCTGCGCTGGAGATCACCTCGAAGATATTCGACGTCATGGGTGCGCGCGCCACGGCAGCAAAATTCGGCTTTGACCGTTTCTGGCGCAATGTGCGCGTGCATACCCTGCATGATTCGCTTGACTACAAGCTGAAGGATGTCGGCCAGTGGGTGCTGACCGGCGAAGTGCCGGTGCCGTCGATCTATTCCTGATTCAGTTCCTTCAGATATACCCACGGAAAAATCCCGCGGTCGTGGCCGTCGCTGAAAACGATTTGTGCAGCGTAGCGGCCCACCAGGCGGACATCCCGGATGCTGGGCGGTGTCGCGCTCGCCGCATGATTCTTGCCTCGCTGTCGCAGGCTTTTGCATTCGGCGCAGGGACAGTGGTGCCGCAGCAGCGCGCTATCCAGCCGCTGTAGGGTGTCATCATCCCATGCAATTTCGAGCAGCCCGGCATTCTTGTCGCTGCGTAGCGCTTGTGGATACGGCATCTAGGGTGTCCCCGGGCTGGTCGCCGCATGAATCTGCCCGATCGCCAGGCGCACCGACTTGCGCACTTCGGGATCGGGATCGGCCTGCAGGTTTTCCAGCGCTGGCAGCGCGGATGGCAGGCCAATCTCACCCAGCGCCAGTGCGGCTTCCTTGCGCAAATTGCTGTTTTCATGTTCGAGCACGCGTACAAGCCCCGGCACCGCAGCCGTGCTGCGCAAGCGGCCAAGACTGCGCGCGGCGCGCAGGCGTGTTTGCCAATAGCTGTCTTCCAGCGCTTCAATCAGGCGTGGCGCGGCTTCGGCAAAACGCAGTTTGCCCAGTGTCGTCGCCGCTTCCTCGCGCACTTGCCATGCCGGGTCGCGCAGCGCCGACAGCAGTGCCGGCAGTACCGATGCGTCGGTGGCATAGCCGAGCGCACCGACCGCGCCACGGCGCACGTCGGCATCGGCATCGCCGGCGGCGATCCCGGTCAGCGGCGTCAACGCGGCTGGCTGCTTCAGATAGCCAAGCACGCCAACAGCTTCACGGCGCACCGTCGGGGCGTCGCTGCTCAAGGCGGCTAGCGCGGGGTCGAAACTTTCCGGTACGCGCAGTTCGCGCAAGGCGCGCAAAACGGCCACGAGCACGAAAGGATCGGCAGCGCCTGCATGCGGCAGCAGCAAACTTGCCGATGCCGGATTTTTCAATTCGCTCAGGCTGTGCGCGGCCGCTTCCCGCACTTCACGGTCGGCATCGTTTAACAGCGTAACCAGGCCGGCAACGCTGGCATCGGTTTCAAACGCCTCAAGCGCCCTTGCGGCTTCGGCGCGAACCGGGGCATACGCGTCGCGCAAGGCATCGATGAAAAGCCCGGCATGTTCATCGCCAGCAATATCCGTCAAATCGAGGAGGGCGATGCGGCGCACTTCACGGTCCGGCGACTGCAGCCGACCCTGGATATCCCGGATTTCCGGATCGTCATTAAATACGGTACTCACTTTTTTATCCTTAAATTGCAAATTGCAACTGGCTTGCCTGCACAGCACCCAAGGGACTCAGGCGCTCCAGCGGCTCGACGTTCGCTTCCGGGTGCAGCAATGCCATGCAATGCCGCTTCAATTGGGTGAATCGGCTCGATGTCAGCAATTCCGCATTGCGCGGGCGGGCAAATTCGAGCGGGATTTCTTCGATAATGCGCCCGGGGCGGGGGCTCATTACCAGAATGCGGTCAGCCAGGAACAGCGCTTCATCGATGTCGTGGGTGATGAAGACGATGCTGGTCTGGATGCGTGCCCAGACTTCGAGCAACAGTTCCTGCATCTTGAGCCGTGTTTGCGCATCCAGCGCGCCGAATGGCTCATCCATCAGCATCACGCGGGGATGATTGATCAGCACGCGGGCGATTTCCACGCGTTGCTGCATGCCGCCGGAGAGCTGCACCGGATAGACGTTTTCAAAGCCTTCCAGCCCCACCAGCTTGAGCAGGTCACGGGCTTGCTGGAGGCGCTGGCGGCGCGGGATGCCTTTCATTTTCAGGCCGAAGGCGACGTTTTCCACGACTTTCTTCCATGGAAAGAGCGTGTGATGCTGGAACACGAGGCCGCGGTCAGGATGCGGTCCGATGACAGGCAGCCCATCGACGCGGATGCTGCCCTGGCTCGGCGCAAGATGGCCTGCAAGGGCGCCAAGCAGGGTTGACTTGCCGCAGCCGGAAGGCCCCAGTATGCAAATGAATTCACCTGGTGCGATGGAAATCGAGACGTTTTGCACGGCTTCGAATTCCTGCTTGCCTGTGCCCAGGCGGATATGCACCTGGTCGATTTCGATCTTTCCCTGGCTTGCGTTGTTGCTCATGATTTTTTCCTTTGCAGCAGATACCAGGGCATCAGCGCATTGCCGATTTTCTTGACCAGCGCGCTGCTGCCCATGCCGATGACGCCAATGAACAGCATGCCCACCACGATTTCGGCATAGTTCTGGATGGTGTACGAAGCCCAGGTGTAATAACCGATGCCGAACTGGCCGGAGATCATCTCAGCCGTCACCAGGCAAAACCAGGCGGTCCCCATGCCGATCGACAGGCCGGTCACGATGTTGGGCGCGGCCGCCGGCAGGATCACTTCCGTGAAGATGGCGCGCCGTCTGCCTCCTAGGCTGCGGGCGGAGGCGATCAGGCGCGCATCGACCCCTTCCACGCCGTGGATGGTGTTGAGCAAGATCGGGAACAGCGCGCCGATGAAGGTAATGTAGATCATCGACATTTCCGAAGAGGGAAACATCAGGATGGCAAGCGGAATCCAGGCAACCGCCGGAATCGGGCGCAACACTTCGAGAGGTGGCAACAGCACATCCTCCAGCCAGCGCGAGCGGCCGATCACCAGGCCCAGCAGGACGCCGGCCACCGCGGCGCCGGCAAATCCGGCAAACACGCGATACACGCTGGCCGACAGATGCTGCATCAGCTTGGGCGACTCGATCAGGTCGAGCGCCGCCTGCAGCACATCCTTGGGCGAGGGAACATTCTGGAATGTCACCAGGCCCAGATTGACGTGCCGGGACGATGCCCATTGCCATGCCAGGATGCAGACGGCAATGGATGCCACCCGCAGCAGCAGGCGTGCGGCCAGTTGCAGGTTCGCTGCACCGGGAATATTGAGGCGCGTGCTGGTCATGTCAGGACTCCGCTTGCTTATCGATCAGCTGGAAATGCCGGCCTTGGCAGTGTCAAAATCCAGCACCTTGCCCTTGTTTTTCTGGGCCCAGGCTTCGGCGGATGCCTTCAGCAGGAACGCGCTGATTTCATTCTTGCCGTTGACTACGAACCAGGCATCGCCGGCCAGCAGCTTCAGCCCGGTTTCGCGGTCATGGGCATACACGGTGCGGATCTTCTTGCCTGCTTTTTCCAGCTTGCGGGCTTCGGCAAAGGCGGTTTCCGCGGTTGCATAATGGCGCACCAGCGGTTCGTTTTCGACCCAAATCTGTGCGACGCGCTTGGGATCGGTGATTGCCTTGCCGGTGACGGCATCTTTCGCAGTCAGCGGTAGCTTGGCGTAATTTTTCAACTGGGCATCATAGTTCAGGCCGGTCTGTTTGAATGCGGCGCGGATGTACTGGTCATCAATGAAGGCATTGGCATCGATATCGCTGTCGGTGCGTTTGAGCAGGCGCAGGGTTTCGATCGACGTCTTCACTGCCTGGCGGTATTCCGGTTTCCAGCTCAGGTCGCGGGTTTGCAAGCCGAGCGGGCCATGGAACAGGTAATTGACCTCGGCTTCAATACCGGTAACCTTGGCAATCAGTTCGCTGTATTTTTCCGGCTCGGCCGCGATCAGGCGGTCCGCTTCAAGCGCAGCGCGCAGATAGGCAACCACGATTTCCGGGTATTTCTTGGCATAGTCGGCATCGACCAGGCTGCCGTGCATGGTCGGTGCATTGGCTTGGGAGCCATCGAAAATCTTTCGGGCATAGCCGCGGTGCGGGAACAGCTCAGCGAACGGCACGAAGTCGGCGTGCGCTTCGATCTTGTTGCTCTGGAGGGCAGAGCCTGCAACTTCCGGCGACTGCGTCGTGATGGTCACGTCCTTTTCCGGATCCCAACCCTGGGCCTTGATGGCGCGCAGCAGCATGCCATGTGAAGTCGAGGCGAACGGAACGGAAATCGTCTTGCCTTTCAATTCCGAGATTGACTGCACCGGCGAGGATTTCGGCACCACGATGCCGTTGCCGCTGCCCAGGGTGCTGCCTGAGAGGACATTGATGAAGATACTCTGTTTGCCGGCTTTTTGGTGCGCAGCGCCGTTGAACGAGCCCGGGAAGTCGGCCATCGAGCCGAAGTCGAGCTTGCCGGCGACCATTTCATTGGTCAGCGGCGCGCCGGAGGTGAAGTTTTTCCATTGGATGTCATATTGCGCATCCTTGTACTTGCCGTCACGCGGCAGGTATTTTTCCAGCAGTTTCAGTTCGCGGATCAGCAGGCCGCCAGTGGCGCAATTGATGGTGGTATCCTGTGTGCCAATCGCGATGCGGATGGCTTCGGCATTGGCGCTGCCAAAGGCGAGTATCAGGGCCAGGCCCAGCAGTTTTTTGTGCAGTTGCATTTAATTCTCCCAAAGAGGTTGTTTTCGGATTACTTCTACTTCAAGGCACTTCATTAACGCAGCAAATACGGGATATCGACATGGATGGCGCCGGTAGGACAATCTTTCTCGCACGGCATGCAGTACCAGCATTCATCGAATTTCATGTAAGCCTTGCCTTTGACGAGGTCGATTGCCAGCACGTCGAGCGGGCAGACATCGACGCAGACGGTGCAGCCTTTGTCGGCGATGCATTTTTCTTCATCGACCCTGACCGGGACGCTGGTGATATTGATGGCGGTTGGCATGGTCTTCTCTTTCAGGCTGCGGCATGCGCCTGGTTGCTGGTTGGCGTCGCGGCTTCCTTGTTGATGCGCAAACGCTGGTAGGCTGTTCTTTCATTTTCATCGAGCGCGACGATGTAAGGCTCAATGGCTCTCTTGAAGCAAGTCATCTGTTCCTTGTCCTTCTTCAACTGGACATGGACGAACCAGTCCTGGTCATTGCGTTCCGGGTAATCGACGCGGTTGTGATACAGGCCCCAGCGGCTTTCGGTGCGATACAGCGATGCCCGCGCCGCCATTTCGGCGCAATCGCGGATGGCATGCACTTCCAGTGCGCGCATCAGTTCATGCGGGTTGTTGGCCTGGAGGCGGTCCAGGTCTTCGCGGATCGCTTCGAAACGGGATAAGCCAATTTCCATCTTGCGGGTCACCTTCGGCGGCTGCAGGTAATCGTTGACCATGCGGCGCAACTTGTATTCCACCTGGTTCGGCGGCAAGCCATCCTGGCGCGACAACGGCGCCCATACGCGCTGGCGCTCCCGATCGACCTGGCCCTGGTCGATCCCGGGCAGCGGCTTTTCGGCGCAATAGCGCGCCGCGCTTTCGCCGGCGAGCTTGCCGTAGACGAATGCGCCCAGCATGTAGTTGTGCGGCACGCACGCCATGTCGCCGGCGGAGTACAGTCCGGCCACCGTGGTTTCGGCATGTTCGTTGACCCATACGCCGGAGGCGGAATGGCCACTGCAGAAGCCGATCTCGGAAATGTGCATTTCCACCATCTGCTCGCGATAATTGGTGCCACGCCCTTCATGGAAGCGGCCGCGGCTCGGCCGTTCATTCGTATGCAGGATGTGTTCGATGGTGCTGATGGTTTCGTCGGCCAGATGGTTCAGTTTCAGGAACACCGGGCCATTGCCGCCCTGCAGTTCGTTATAAAACTCCTGCATCATCTGGCCGCTCCAATAGTCGCTCTCGATGAAGCGCTCGCCCTTGTTGTTGGTGGTGAAGCCACCGAACGGGCCCGTCACGTAGGCGCAGGCCGGGCCGTTGTAATCCTTGATCAGCGGATTGATCTGGAAGCATTCGAGGCCGGAGAGTTCGGCGCCGGCGTGATACGCCATGCTGTAGCCATCGCCGGCATTGGTCGGATTTTCATAGGTGCCGAAGAGGTAGCCGGAAGCGGGCAGGCCGAGCCGGCCGGCGGCGCCGGTGGACAGCACCACGGTCTTGGCGCGGATCACATGAAAGTCGCCGGTGCGGCAATCGAAGGCCATGGCGCCGGCGATGCTGCCGTCGTCGGCGGTCAAGAGACGGGTCGCGACCAGGCGGTTGGTAATTTCGACGCGCAGGCGCTTCAGGCGCCGGTACAGCACTTTCTTGATGTCGTGGCCTTCCGGCATCGGCAATACGTAGGTGCCCATGTGGTGCACCTTGCGCATGGCGTAGTCGCCGGTTTCATCCTTTTCAAATTTCACGCCCCAGCGGTCGAGTTCCTCGATCATCGGGAAACTGTTTTGCGCATAGGCCATCAGGGTCTTTTGATTGACGATGCCGTCGTTGGCGGTCGTGATTTCCTTGACGTACTGCTCTGGCGTGGCAAATCCAGGCACGACGGCGTTATTCAAGCCATCCATCCCCATCGAAATGGCGCCGCTGCGCTTGACGTGGGCCTTTTCCAGCAAGAGCACGCGCAGTTTTGGATTGGCTTCCTTGGCCTTGGCTGCTGCCATCGGCCCGGCAGTGCCGCCGCCGATGACGAGCACGTCAACAGTTTGAATATGAGTTTCCATGTTTACTTCCTTGTTGGTGCGGGGGCATTCCCCGTAATTGGATGCAAGGGCTGGGTGGCGCCATGTCGGGCAATCTGCAGCCGGTATTGGAATGCATCGCCGCGAAAATACAGAAATTCGAAATCCAGCGGTTTGCCGTCGGCGCCGTGCGTCAGGCGCTCGATGCGCAGCAGCGCGGTACCTTGCTTAACCTGCAGGGCGAGCGCAAGGTGGGCATCGGCAGGCAGGGCGTCGATCTGCAATTCGGCATGCCCGAGGGCGATGCCGTAATCCTTCTCGAGAATCAGGAAAATGTCACGGCCAGCCAGGTCTTCCTGGCGCAGCCGCTCACCGATTGCATGCGGCAGGTAGGTGATATCGAGCGATACGGGGGCGCTGTCGAGATGTCGTATGCGCCTGATTTCTGTGACCTGCGTGCCAGGCGCGATTTCCAGTTGCTGCGCAATGTGCTGCGTGGCGGCGACGGTGGCGTGGCTGATAACGCGGTTGTGGACGGCGTAGCCCTTGCCGGACATCGCTTCGGCAAACCCTTCCAGCTGGGTCAGCTCCTGAGTTGCCTTGGGCTTCGATACAAAAGTTCCCTTGCCGGGAATCTTGAAAATGACGCCTTCGTTTTGCAAGTCGCCCAGCGCCTGGCGCACGGTGATGCGGCTGACACCGAAGATGCGGCTGATTTCGCTTTCGGCCGGCAGTCTTGCATGGGGCGCATAGGTGCCATCAACGATGCGCTCACGCAGGCTTTGCTTGACCTGGGTATAGAGCGGGACCGGTGAGGCTTCAATGGCACGAAAGGAATTCATTGCAAGAACTTGATTTCGAACCTGTCATGACAGGTTATGAGTGATGAGGTGAAGCGATGGTAACGGGCGACTCCCCGATTGGGAACGAATCAAATCGCAGTTGCTTATGCGGAAAATGATGGAAGCGCCAAGAGACTTTTTCTTCCTGTGGACGGACTGTGCGCTGCTGACTGTTGGCGAATGCGATCGTCGTCATTCAGCAGCGGGATCAAGACCGGGCTTTTAGCGTGGAAGATGCGAAACATGCACCGGCGGCGCGGTGTTGAACCATTGCGGCAGCAATTGTTCGAGTTGCGTGGCTACCTGCAGCAAGCGGTGTTCTTCGAACCAGCGGCCATATAGTTGTATGCCGAGCGGCAGTCCCAGTTCATCTTTTCCTGCTGGTAGGCTGATGGAAGGTATGCCGGCGTCGCTGGCCGGAATCGCGTAACGTCCGGCATCGAGCAATTCATTGGCATAGGTGTCGAAGTCGCGGTCATTCATCAGCGAGAAGGGGCCATTGGCCTTTGGCGTGCTGGCGGCAAATGCGGGCACCAGCAGCAAGTCATATTCTTCGAAGAATGCACCGAGCGCGACCATATGCAGATTATTGCTGGATTGGTGCTGCAGCACTGCGGCCTTGTCGATTTTCTGCGAAACCGCCCAGAATTTGCGCGCCATCGGCGTCAATTGTTCGACTAGTTCCTCCGGCAATTTTCCGCCATGTTCCAGCGCCCACATGGCAGGACGCATGCCCAGCCAGAAGGTGCGGAACGATGGCCAGAAACGGTTCCAGTCCGATATCTGTCCATCGCCGACTTCCTCGACATGGTGGCCGAGCGCTTGCAGATGTTTTGCCACTTCACGGGTGCGCTCGGCAACATGCGGCGCGCACGGCGTGGTGCGTCCCCATGCGCCGGTGGAGAAGCCGATGCGCAGGCGCCCGGGCGCACGAAGGGCTTCGGCGCCAAACGACAGGGCAGGTGCAGGAACCGGAATGAAGCTCTTGCCGAGCGGGCGTGCGGCAGCGGCGGCATCGAGAAACGCTGCAGTGTCGCGCACCGTGCGTGAAAATACGCCCTCGGTCATGGTTTCATTGCCGTATTCGCTGAATGACCATGGCGGCGGCAAGCGTCCGCGCGAGACTTTCAAGCCGACCAGACCAGTAAAGGCGGCCGGGATGCGCGTGGACCCGGCGCCGTCGGTCGAGTGCGCCAGCGGCACGGCGCCGGCGGCAACGAGGGCTGCGCTGCCACCCGAGGATCCGCCCGGCGTGTATTCCGGATTCCACGGGTTGCGCGTGACCTTCAGCCCGCGGTAACTGGTGGTGGTGTCATATGTCATCCCCATTTCGGCAGTCGTTGCGCGCCCGACCGCCACCAGGCCGGCACGATGCAGGTTGTTGAACAAGGGGTCGGTTCTGTCGCACAGGCGGCCCTTGCCCAGCGCCGAGCCGCTTTCGCGCAGGCGCCCGGCGATCGACGAGCCGAGATCCTTGACGAACAGCGGCACGCCCCAAAGCGCTCCGTCCTGGCTGGCGCCATCGGCGGCGGGATTCTTGACGATATCGTCGAATATCTCGAGCACGGCGCCAAGTTGCGGTTCGAGCAGGGCGGCAGCTAGTGTTGCCTGGCTCGCTGCTTCCTCTGCGGTGATCTGCCGTTCGCGGATCAATTGTGCAAGGCCGACGGCGTCGGTCCTGCCCCATTCGGTCCAGCTCAGTGCCGGATGATGCTTGCTCATGTTTGTAGTTCCTCGTTATTGATTTGAAGGCGCAGCCACTACGGGGTGGCTGGTGGCGCCGAGGTTGCCGCCGAAAGCCGCTTGCATGCGGCTGGCGTAGGCGTATAAATCCTGGTCTGCAAAAGGCATGCCGAGGAAGCACACGCCGAACGGCAAGCCATCCGGACGCAGGCCTGCCGGCACGCTGACTGCGCACAGGCGCAGCGGATTGGCGAAATAGGTGTAGTAGCCGAGATTGGCATTCAGCCGCACCGGGTCGGCCTCCACTTCGTCGCAGCGGTAGATGGTGCCGCAGGTGGGCACAAGCAGGACGTCGGCTTTCTGGATTTCCCGGTAGGCCAGCCGCTTCAGTTCTTCCAGTCGATACAGGGTACGGAAAGCATCTGCAGCATCGTATTGCTTCGCGTTTAAGATTGCCTGCTGTACGACGGGATGGACTTCGGCACCGCCGCGCCCGGCAGCTTCACCATAGGTAAGCCAGCGCTCTGCCACCAGCGCGCTGCTGAATACCATCCGGCCTGCCTCAAGGAACGGGGCAAAGTCAATCTCAACGGGGGTGCCGCCCATTTCGCGAAGCTTCACGACCGCCGCGGCGAACTGCGCTTCAGCATGTCTGTCACCAAAAAATTCCAGATCCGCGGGGCCCGGGAGAGCAAAGCGGAACTGCTCCGGCAGCCCGCTGCGGCCGCTTGTTCGCGGCGGTGGCGCCACCGAGTAAATGTCGCGCTCGTCGTAGCCCTCGATTACTTGCAGCACCTTGAAGGCATCCGCAGCGGTCAGGGCGAACACCGGCGGTACATCGAAGCTGCGGTTGCAATAGAGAAATCCGTCACTGCTGACGCGACCCGGTGTCGGTTTCAGCCCGATGATATTGTTGAACGCAGCCGGCACGCGTCCCGAGCCACCGGTGTCGGAGCCGATCGAGAAGCTGGCCTGGCCGGTACTGACCGCCACCGCCGAGCCGGAGCTGGACCCTCCGGGCACGTAGTCGCGGTCGAATGGATTGCGGCAATAGCCTTGCGGCGAACGGATGCCGACCAGGCCAGTGGCAAACTGGTCCATGTTCTGCTTGCCGATCAGGATTGCGCCAGCCGCCCGCAGCTTTTCGACCACGGTGGCAGTCCTGGTCGCGGTATATGTGAAGCTGGCACAGGCGGCGCTGGTTGGCAGGCCTTCGACGTCGATATTGTCCTTGACACCGAATGGCAAGCCGTACAACGGCAAGTCCGCTCCCCGCGCCGCAAGTTGCTCGATGCGGTGCGCTTGCTGCAATGCATCCGCGCGCGCCACCACGTGCGTCCAGACATGCTCGCCGGTGTGCTGCTCCAGGCGGAGGTAGGTTTCTTCGATGACCGCCGATGGCGACAGACCGGCGCGGTAAGCGGCGGCCAGCGAGGCGAAATCGAAACTCAGTGCGTCTGGCGAAAGATGCTGATTCATGCTTGGCTGATTCATCGTGTGTCAGGTGGTCCAGTGCAGCACGCGCCGTGAAATACCTTGAAACGCGCGGTCGGAAAGAGTGGACATGAATCCAAGTACCAGCAGGCCAGCCATCATGTGGCCGATCTGCAGGTTCTGTTGCGATACTTCGAGGCGGTAGGCGATCCCGGCGTAGGCGCCTGCCAGTTCGGCCGCCACCAGCGTATAGAAAGCGATGCTGAGCGCCGTGCGCAAGCCGACAAAAATCACCGGCAGGGCATCGGGAAGTTGCACCGACCACAGCAGTTGCAGGCGGGATGCGCCGAGGCTTTGTGCCGCGCGCAGCAGCGTCAGGCTGACCCGCTGCACGCCCATATGGGTGGCCAGCCAGACCGTAAAGAACACGCCCCAGAACACCAGGAACCATTTGCCGAATTCGGTCAATCCGAACCACACGATCACGATCGGCACGAACGCGATCGGCGGAATCGGGCGCAGCAGCTGGAACACGGGCATCAGAAAACCCGACAGCAGCGGGCTGGCGCCCGTCAGCACGCCGAGCGTAATGCCGACCGCCGCGCCGGACAGGTAGCCGATCGCAACCCTGCCCAGGCTCCAGCCGGTGTCGGCAACCCCATCGCCGAGCGTCATGTAATCCCAGAACGCGCGGATGACGACGCTTGGCGGCGGAAATAACAGTGGATTGACCAGTTCCAGGCTGGCGACCAGCTGCCAGACCCCGAGGAAAAGCGGGATTGACACCAGTCTGGCCAGCAGCACGGCATATTGACGGAACATGGCGGATTACAGGCCCTTGATTTTGACGCGCTCCGGCGCAACCTGCTTCAGCGGCGCCGCGAAAATAATGTCGTTGAAATCGGGGATGGTCGCTCCCGTCGGCGCATTGCCCGAATCCAGGCGCCACTGCGCATGGTTCTTCAGGGTGTTGAGCGTCAGGTCATCCAGCACGAGGTCAAAGATGTAGTCATTCCATATTGGCGCCAATTCTTCCTTTTTCATGCCGGTGGCAGTGGCAATGACGGCAATGCTTTCGTCGCGATTTGCCTTCAGGAAGCGTTCGGCTTCGAGTACCGCTTGCAGGAATGCGGCGACGGTCTTGCCGTTTTTGGCGAGGTAATCCTGCGGCACGACCAGATTGAAGGTTTCCGCATAGACGCCTCTTGTGTCGATTTCCTTTACCTTGTCGCCCAAGGCCTTCTTGCCGTTGACGATATGTGGTTCCCACGTGTTGTAGGCGTCGATGCTGTTGGTTGCCAGTGCCGACACCATGTCTTGCGGACGCAGGTTGACCAGGGTGACATCGTTCCTGGTGAGGCCGGCCTTCTTGAGAAGGGTCAGCGTATAGATTTCACCGCCGGTGCCGGCGGTGTAGGCAATGCGCTTGCCCTTCAGGTCGGCCGGCGTGTTGATGCCGGACGCCTTGCTGACCAGGGTCTTGTCGTCCGAATACACCATGCGGGCCAGCAGGGAAATCTTCTGGCGGGCAAGCGCGGCGGCGGTAATCGGCGCCTCCGCCGTGGTGGCGATATCGGCGCCCCCGCCAAGCACGGTTTCCAGCGCCTGGCGGCCGCTGGTGAAATTGCTGACCGTGACATCGAGGCCGTGTTTGTCGAACAGGCCCTTTTCCTTGGCGATGATCACCAGGCCGGAAATCGGCGCCAGGTTTTGCGCCAGGCGAATTTTTTCCGCAGCGTTGGCCAAGCCTGCATTGAGGGCGGCGAGCGTCATTGCGCCCACCAAGAGATAACGACTGATGCCATGTTTCATTTTTATATCCTTTTTAAAGGTAGGGAGTTGGATTCGGTTTTGGGCCATGTTTCATGCGGCCAGTGCAGTCGGCGGCGCTTCGCTGGCGAATGCGCGCAGGCTTTCTTGCCGGATGAGGGCGCGCAGGTGTGCGCGGATTTCCAGGAATTCGGCGCTGACGACGACATCGGGATGGCGCGGCCGCGGCAACGGGATGGTGACCACATCCATTATTTTTCCTGGGCGCGCGCTCATGACATACACCCGGTCAGAGAGGAAAATCGCTTCGTCGATATCATGGGTGACAAACAGGACCGAGATGCCCAAGGTTTGCCAAAGGTCCGTCAGGATCTGCTGCATGATGGCCCGGGTCTGTGTATCGAGTGCGCCAAACGGCTCATCCATGAGCAGGATGCGTGGATTCGCGGCCAGTGCGCGAATGATGCCAACCCGCTGTTTCATGCCCCCTGACAGCTGGTGCGGATAGTGCCGTTCAAATGCAGCCAGTCCGGCCAGCTTCAGCAAGTGGCGCGCCTTATCTTGTCGTACCTGCCGCGCGACGCCTTGCAGCTTGAGACCGAATTCGACATTGCCCAGAACGGATTTCCACGGAAAGAGTGAATACTGCTGGAAAACGACGCCGCGGTCTGCGCCCGGGCCGGTGATCGGCTTGCCGTCGATGTTGACGCTACCGGATGTCGGTTGCACGAAGCCGGCAACCGCATTCAGCAATGTCGACTTGCCGCAGCCGGATGGGCCGATCACGCTGATGAATTCGCCGCTGGCGACCTCGATCTCGACGCCATCGACTGCCCGGACGGTGTCTTTTTTTCCGGGGAACTCGATGTGTAACTCACGTACTTCTAGGTGGCCGACATTCCTGCTCATGCTCAATTCCAGTTCGTTGATGCTGTCATGACAGGTCATGATCTATAGGAGATGCAATCCTAGCCATGGGTGAAGGAGATTGGAACGAATGTCTTCGCACATGCTTATGCGGAAATCGTTGGTCGTCGGCGACGGGATTTTCAGCGCCGCCATATCTGTTTTTTGCATATGAAAGGCGGATTTGATTCGTTGTTTGTCGGTGGATTCCTCTTGTAACCTGATCTCCGGATGTATTGACCAACCAAGGGAGAACAACAATGAAATTCATGAAGTCACTGCTGCTCGTCGGCAGCCTGTTGCTGGGTACTGCGCATGCTGCCCCCGGCGATTTTCTCGTCAGTACCGACTGGCTGGAAAAGAACATCAACGATCCGAAACTGCGTCTGATCGAAGTGAGCGTCAATCCCGGTCAGTTCGAACGTGGCCATATTCAGGGCGCGGTCAATTTCACCTGGCATACGGACCTGGTCGATCCGGTCAAACGCGATATCGTCAGCCAGCCGAATTTTGAAAAGCTGCTGCGCGAGGCCGGCGTCAACAATGACAGCACGGTCGTCCTGTACGGCGATACCAACAACTGGTTTGCCGCCTGGGGTGCCTGGGTCTTCGATACCTACGGCATCAAGAACGTGAAACTGCTCGATGGCGGCCGCAAGAAATGGGAAGCCGAAAACCGTCCGCTGATCGCCGTGGCCAAGGTGCCGGCGCCAGGTAATGTCAAGGTTCAGGCAGCCAACAAGGCCCTGCGTGCGCGCCTGGCCGATGTCGTCGCCGTGGCAGAGAAGAAGAGCAATGTCGCGCTGGTCGATATCCGTTCGGCCGACGAGTACAGCGGCAAGGTGTTTGCACCGGCCGGCGTGCAGGAACTGGCGATTCGTGCCGGCCATGTGCCAGGCGCCGTCAACGTACCCTGGGGCCAGGCGGTTGCAGCCGATGGCACCTTCAAGCCGGTCGAAGAGCTGAAGAAAATCTACGCTGCGGCCGGCATCGACGGCAGCAAGCCGGTGATTACCTATTGCCGCATCGGCGAGCGCTCCAGCCATACCTGGTTCGCCCTGAAAAAGCTGCTGGGATATGACGTGCGCAATTACGATGGCTCCTGGACCGAATACGGCAATGCAGTCGGTGTGCCCATCAACAACCCGACCGGCACCGTCTGGGGCGGCAAGTAATTGGCTGCACTGGCATTGCCGCCCGCGCGGCGGCTCGCAATATCCGCGATCGTTGTAGCAGCGGCAGTGCTGTTCTCGCACCACCTCGGCGGCATCGCCGAGGGCGGTCGCGAGCTGGCGCTGTCCGCCCTGTTTGGCCTGGCGTTCGGCGCAATCCTGCAGCGCTCGCGCTTTTGCTTCTTTTGTGTCAGCCGGGATTTTCTGGAACAGCGCGATGCGCGCGGCTTGCTGGGCATCATCGCCGCGCTGGCAATCGGGATTGTCGGCTACCACCTCGTATTCGGCGCTTTCCTGCCAGTGCCGGCGCCTGGCCGCCTGCCGCCGCAGGCCCACATCGGGCCGCTCAGCTGGGTGCTGGCAGCAGGCGCATTTTCATTCGGTATCGGCATGGCGCTTTCCGGATCCTGCATCAGCGCCCACCTGTACCGCCTCGGCGAGGGATCGACGGCCTCGCCATTCGCCTTGCTGGGCGCGTTGATCGGTTTTTCGCTTGGATTTGCAAGCTGGAATTACCTCTACCTTTCGGGCATCCAGGAGGCGCCAGTGGTGTGGCTGCCGCATCACTTCGGCTATGCCGGCTCGGTGGCGCTGCAACTGGCAGGGCTTGCCATCATCGGCCTGGGGCTTTGGCGCTGGCATCGCCAGCCAGATGTCGCACCGTTGAAGGCAAGCCCGTGGGAACGCCGCTGGCCAGCCCATGTCGGCGGCTTGCTGGTCGGCTTCCTCGGGGTATTGTCGTATTTTCGCCTTGGCCCCCTGGGCGTGACTGCCGAACTGGGCAGTATCGCCCGTACCGGCGCCAGCACGACTGGTTGGCTGCCCGACCGGCTGGAAGGGCTGGATACCTTTTCCGGTTGCGCCACCGTGATCAAGCAAACCCTGTGGTCGGACAACGGCGTGTTTATCCTGAGCCTGGTGCTGGGTTCCCTGGCTGCGGCGATTTTTGCCGGCGACTTCAAGCCACGTCTGCCACGCCTGCCGGAAATCGTCCGCGCCCTGGCGGGTGGCGTGCTGATGGGGTGGGGCGCCATGGTCGCGCTGGGCTGCACCGTCGGCACCCTGCTGTCGGGGATCATGGCGGGCGCCGCATCCGGCTGGGTGTTTGGCTTATTTCTTTTCGGCGGCCTTTGGCTCGGTTGGCGCGTGCGCGGCCGGCTGGGCTGGGTCTGAGGACGTTGTTCCCGGCGCGGCAGCAGGCGGCGTCCAGCCGCCGCCCAGCGCCTTGACCAGGCCGATGCTGGCATTCAGGCGCCTCCCGAATACGCCCAGCGCATTGCGTTCGATGCCGAGCGCCGTGGTCTGCAAGGTCACGACGCTGAGAAAGTCCACCGTGCCTGCCTGGTAGCGGTTCAGTGCATCACGCTCGGCCAGGCGCGCCGACTCCAGCGCCGCGTCCAGGTACTCCGCTTCCTGTTCGAGCCATTTCAGGTTCGCCAGCTGGTCTTCGACTTCCTGCAGGCTTGTCAGCACGGTTTGCCGGTATGTGGCAACCGTGGCGTCGTAGGCGGCGATGGCGGCATCGCCTTGCGATCGCCGCAAGCCGGCATCGAACAGCGAAGCTGCAAGCGCGGGGCCGACCGACCATACCCGGTTGGGCAGCGTCAGCCATTTGCTCCACCGGCTGGACTGGAATCCCGATGAGGCCGACAGGGTCAGGTCAGGAAAGATCGCCGCCTGGGCAACGCCAATGCCGGCATTGGCTGCAGCGACGCGGCGCTCCGCCGCTGCCACGTCGGGCCGGCGCTCCAGCAGGCTGGAAGGAATCCCCGGGGGAATTGCCGGCAAAGTGCGCTGGACATGGTAGCTGCCACTCGCCGCGGTGTCGGCAGTCAAGGTGAACTCTGCTGGCGCCTTGCCCAGCAAGACTGCCAGCGCATGTTCCAGCTGCGCGCGCTGCGCCCGGTTGTCGGCGGCCTGGGCCAGCGTCGACTGGAGCTGGGTCTGCGCCTGGGACACATCGCTGCGGGCGGATACGCCGACCTTGTAGCGATTCTGGGTCAATTCCAGTGAACGCCGATATGCCTGTACGGCATCGTCAAGCAATCGCTGCTGGGCATCGGCGATACGCAACTGGAAATACGTCTGAGCGAATCCGGATTGGACCGCCAGGGTCGTGGCAGCCAGATCAGCAGCGCTGGCCTGTGCCGTAGCGATGCTGCCTTCCTGCTGCCGGCGCAAGCGCCCCCAGAGATCGGCTTCCCAGCTGGCGTCGGCGGCAAGGCGATAGGTATTCGAGTTGTTGCCTGCAGCGATGCCATTGGTGCCGGTGCCGCGCCGGGCCGAGCCATTCAGGTCCAGTGACGGCCAGCGGCTTGCGCCGGCGCCATCGGCAAGCGCTGCCGCCTGGCGATAGCGCGCCGCGCCCTGGGCGATGTTCTGGTTTGCCGCCGCGACTTGCGCCAGCAATTCATTCAGCTTGTCGTCGCCATACAGTTGCCACCATTCTTGCGCCAGCGCCGGGGCATCGGGCGTGGCCGTCTTCCATGCCGGCAGGTCGAAAGCCTGCTTGTAGTGGGATGCCGCTGGCGCCGCCGGACGCTGGTAGTCGGGACCCGCAGCGCAGCCGCAGAGCAGGGTCGCAAGCAGTATCGGCAGGTGGTTTTTTTGGGGATGCAGTTTCATGGTGTGCGCGTAGTGCGTTCAAATCGGCTCGGCTGCCGGTGCGGCATGCAGGCGGCGCCAGCTTTGCAGGGTTGCGTGTCGCAGCCGGTCCAGTTTCAGGTAAACCATCGGCGTGGTGTACAGCGTGAGTATCTGCGACAGCAGCAGGCCGCCGACGATCGACAGCCCGAGCGGTCGCCGCAGCTCGGCGCCGTCGCCGGCGCCCAGGGCCAGCGGCAGGGCGCCCAGCAGTGCTGCAAGCGTGGTCATGAGGATAGGGCGGAAGCGCAGCAGGCAGGCTTCTCGGATCGACTGTTCCGGGCTCAGGTTGCGGTCGCGTTCGAGCTGCAGCGCGGTATCGATCATCATGATGGCGTTTTTCTTGACTATGCCGACCAGCAGGATCACGCCGATAAAGGCGATGATCGAAAATTCGCTGCCGCAGACAATCAGCGCAAGCAGGGCGCCCACACCGGCAGACGGCAAGGTCGACAGGATGGTCAGCGGATGAATCGTGCTTTCGTAAAGGATGCCGAGCACGATATAAACCGCAAGCAATGCGGCAAGAATCAGCCAGGGCTGGCTGGCAAGCGACTCCTGGAATACTTGCGCGGTGCCGGCAAAGCGTCCCCTGACGGAATCGGGTGGGTTGAGCTCGGCAAAGGCTTTTTCAATGGCATCGGCGGCCTGGTCAAGCGCCACGCCTTGTGCCAGGTTGAAGGAAATGGTGGCGGCGGCAAACTGGCCCTGGTGGTTGACCACCAGCGGCGCCGTGGTCTGTTCCCACCGGCTGATCGCCGCCAGCGGCACCTTGCCGCCTTTTTCCGTCATCAGGTAGATATGCTCCAGCGCGGCGGGGCCCTGGGCATATTCCGGCTGCAGCGTCAGTACGACATAGTACTGGTTGAGCGGCTCGTAAATGGTGGATACCAGGCGCTGGCCAAAGGCATTGTTGAGCGTGGCGTCGATCTGCCGTGCACTGATGCCGAACGTGGCAGCGGCGGCGCGGTCCACCACCAGCGTCGTTTGCAATCCCTTGTCCTGGTAATCGCTGTTGACGTCGGTAAGCTCGGGCAGGCGTGACAGTGCACCGCGCAGCCGGGGCGCGATGCTTTTCAGTTGCTGCAGGTCGTCGGCCAGGACGGTAAACTGGAATTGCGCGCTGCCCGGGCGGGCGCCGATGTTCAACTCTTGCTGGGCATTGACAAACAGGGTGGCTCCGGCAATCTTTGCCAGTTTGGGGCGCAGCCGCGCAACGATTTCCTGCGCGGTCGCATTCCTTTCTGATAATGGCTTCAGACGGGCAAACATGGCGCCGGTATTCGTCTGGCCGGCGCCGAAGCCGCCGGTGTACTCGTAGTAAGTGTCGATATCCGGATCTTCGGCGACGATCTTCATGATCTGGTTGACTTTTTGTCGCATCGCCGGGAACGAGATGCTTTGGTCGGCCTGGAAATTGCCGTTCAGCCGCCCGGTATCCTGTTGCGGGAAAAAGCCTTTCGGCACGATCGTGTAAAGGTAGACATTCAGTGCAATGGTCGCTGCCAGCAACAGCAGGATCAATGCGCCATGGCGCAGCGACCAGTCCAGGCTGACGCGATAGGCCCGCAAGGGTATCTCGATCAGGCGCTCGAGCCACAGGCCTAGGCGGCTGGCGCCGGCCTTGGCGGGACGCAGCAGGATGGCGCTCAGCATCGGCGTGGTGGTGAGCGAGATGACCAGCGAAATCAGCACGGCGATCGACATCGTGATGGCGAATTCGCGGAACAGGCGGCCGATCATGCCGCCCATCAGCAACAACGGAATGAATACCGCGATCAGCGACACGCTCATCGCCAGCACGGTAAAGCCGACTTCGCGCGCGCCCTTGATGGCGGCGTCGAACGGCTTCATGCCTTCCTCGATGTGCCGGATGATGTTTTCAACGACCACGATGGCGTCGTCCACCACGAAACCGGTGGAAATGATCAAGGCCATGAGCGAGAGATTGTTGAGGCTGAAGCCGAGCAGATAAATGATCGCCAGCGTGCCCAGCAGCGACACCGGGATCGCGATGGCGGGAATGATGGTGGCACGGCCGTTGCGCAGGAACAGGAAGGTGACCATGATCACCAGCCCGATGGAAATGAACAGCGTTTCCTCGACTTCGGCCAGCGACTTGCGGATGGTGGTGCTGCGGTCGATCACCACCTCGACCTCGACCCCGGCCGGCGTGATATCCCGCAGGCGCGGCAACAGCGCCCTGACCGCATCGACGGTGGCAACCACGTTGGCGCCGGGCTGGTTCATTACGGCCAGCATGACCGCGGGCTTGCCGCGCGAAGTGCCGGCATTGCGCAGTTCCTGCACGGAGTCGCGCACCGTTGCGACATCGGCCAGCCGCACCGGCGCGCCATTGACCCAGCTGACGATCAGGCCGCGATAGTCGCGTGCCTGCCTGGCCTGGTCGTTGAGGCCGATTTGCCAGCGCTGCACGCCATCCTCGATGAAGCCTTTGGGCGCATTGACATTGGCCGCTGCCAGCGCGGCGCGCACCCTGTCCAGCCCGATGCCATACTGGTTCAGCACGGTCGGGTTGACTTCCACGCGCACTGAGCGCAGCGCGCTGCCGTTGACATTCACCTGGCCGACGCCCTGTACCTGCGAAATCTTCTGGCCGAGCACGGTGAAAGCGATGTCGTAGAGCTGTTCCTGCGTATGCGTGTCCGAGGTCAGGGAAATCGCCAGGATGGGCGGGCCGGCGGAATTGACCTTGCGGTAGGTCGGGTTGCCGGACAGGCCTGCGGGCAACGTCGAACGGGCAGCATTGATGGCGGATTGCACGTCGCGCGCGGCGCCGTCGATGTTGCGGTCGAGGTCGAATTGCAGGCTCAGGCGGGTCGTGCCCTGGTTGCTGGTCGACGTCATTTCGGTGATGCCGGCGATACGTCCCAACGCCCGCTCGAGCGGCGTGGCGACGGTCGCCGCCATGGTTTCCGGGCTGGCGCCCGGCATGCTGGCACTGACGCTGATCGTGGGAAAATCCACTTGCGGCAGCGAGGCGACCGGCAAGTGCTTGAAAGCCATCACGCCCGGCAATGCGATTGCCAGCGTCAGCAGGATGGTGGCAACCGGCCGATGGATAAAGACTTGCGACCAGTTCATGCCTGCGGCCCGGTGGCGGTGGCGCTGCCGGCATCGTCATGCGCGGCGAGCCCGGCATCGCGGCCGCGCCAGGACTTCACGCGGCTGCCCAGGCGGTCGAAGGCGAGATAGATTACCGGCGTGGTGAACAGGGTCAAAACCTGGCTGAGCAGCAGGCCGCCGATCATGGCAATGCCGAGCGGGGAACGCAATTCGGAACCCGGGCCGGACCCGAGCACCAGCGGGACCGCCGACAGCACCGCCGCCAGCGTCGTCATCAGGATCGGGCGCAGGCGCAGCAGGCAAGCCTGGTAGACGGCTGCGCGGGGCGTCAGGCGTTCAGTGCGTTCCGCTGCCAGGGCGAAGTCGATGATCATGATCGCATTTTTTTGCACGATGCCGATCAGCAGCACGATGCCGATGATGGCAATGACGCTCAGATCCTTGCCCGTGACCTGCAGGGCAAGCAATGCCCCCACGCCAGCCGAGGGTAGGGTCGACAGGATGGTCAGCGGATGGACAAAGCTTTCATAGAGCACCCCCAGCACGATGTACATGGTCAGGATCGCGGCGATGACCAGGAAGCCTTCATTGGCAAGCGCCGCGCCGAAGGCCATGGCGGCGCCCTGGTAGCGGGTCTGCACGCTGGCTGGCAGGTTCAGCGCCCGTTTCTCGGCGTCGATGGCGGCGGTGGCATCGCCCAGAGAATATCCCGGCGCCAGGTTGAACGACATCGTGACGGCGGGGAACTGTTTTTCCCTGCTGATCAGGTTGATTGCCGGCTCTTCCCGCACCCGCGCCAAGCTGCTCAGGGGAACCTGGCGGCCATTGGCGGACGAGATGTGGATGGCCCGCAGTTTCTCAAGGCCGCTCTGGAAATCCGGCAGCGCTTCCAGCACCACGCGATACTGGCTGGTCTGGGTGAAAATGGTGGAGACCTGGCGCTGGCCGAACGCGCTATACAGCGCATCGTCGATTGCCGCGATCGACACGCCGAGCCGGCTGGCGGTATCCCGGTCGACCTCGATATAGGCTTTCAGCCCGCCATTTTTCTGGTCGCTCACAATGTCGCTAATCTGCGGCAAGGTCCGCAGGCGTTCCTGCAGAAGCGGCACCCATTCGGTGAGTGCCGCCGCATCGGTGCTTTCTACCAGGTACTGGTACTGGTTACGACTGACGCGGTCTTCTACTGTGAGGTCCTGCACTGCCTGAAAGTACACCTCGATGCCTGGCACGCTGCGCACGGCGTCCTGCAGGCGCGCGATGATCTCCGGCGCGCGCTCGGCGCGCTGCGCATGCGGCTTCAGGTTGATCAGGAGGCGCCCGCTATTCAAGGTATTGTTGACGCCGTCGATGCCGACGATCGACGACAGGCTGGCCACTGCGGGGTCCTTCAGAAGGACCTGGGCTACGGCTTGCTGGCGTTCTGCCATGGCCCTGAAGGAAATGGATTGGGGCGCCTCGGTAATCACCTGGATCGTGCCGGTATCCTGGGTCGGGAAAAAGCCCTTGGGAATCCACCACGCCAGCAGTATCGTCAGCAGCAGCGTCAATGCCGCCACCGCCAGTGTTGCCGTCTGGCGCTCCAACACCCATTCGAGCGCGTCACCGTAGCGAGCCTGGATGCGGTCGAAAATCAGCTGGCCGCTAAGAGGCGTAGCGCTTTCGGCTTTGCCGGCATGCGGCTTGAGCATGCGGGCGCACAGCATGGGCGTCAGCGTCAACGAAACGACGGCCGATATCAGTATGGAAACCGCCAGCGTAATGGCGAATTCGCGGAACAGCCGGCCCACCACGTCGCCCATGAACAGCAGGGGAATCAGCACCGCGATCAGGGAAAATGTCAGCGAAATGATGGTGAAGCCGATTTCCCTGGAGCCTTCAAGCGCGGCGGCGCGCGGCGTCTTGCCCTGCTCAATGTGGCGCGCAATGTTTTCGATCATCACGATGGCGTCGTCCACCACAAAGCCGGTGGCGATCGTGAGCGCCATCAGGGTCAGGTTGTTCAGGCTGAATCCGGCCAGGTACATTACGCCGAAGGTGCCGACCAGCGACAGTGGCACCGCCAGGGCCGGGATCAGGGTGGCCGGGACGCTGCGCAGGAACAGGAAAATCACCATCACCACCAGCGCCACGGCCAGCGCCAGTTCGAACTGCACGTCGCGCACGGCGTGGCGTACCGAGTCGGTGCGGTCCGTTAATACTTTTACTTCCACCGATGCCGGCAGGCCCGACTGCAATTCCGGCAGCAGGGCACGGATCCGGTTGACCACCTCGATGACATTCGCGCCCGGTTGCCGCTGGATGTTGATCAGGATCGCCTGGTCCTGGTCTGCCCATGCGGCCAGGTAAGCATCTTCGGCCGCCTCGCGTACCTCTGCGACGTCGGCGAGGCGCACCGGGTTGCCATTGCGCATAGCGATCACGATCTGGCGGTATTCATACGCGCTCTTGAGTTGGCTGTTGGCTTCCAGCGCCGACGCCTGTTGTGGTCCGTCGAAATTTCCCTTGGCCTGGTTCGAATTGGCGGCGCTGATCGCAGCACGCAATTGGTCAAAGCCCAGTCCATAGGCTGCCAGCGCAGTTGGATTCACCTGGATGCGCACGGCTGGCCGTTGGCCGCCGCTCAGGGTGACCAGGCCGACGCCGGTTACCTGGGAAATCTTTTGCGCCATGCGGGTGTCGACGATATCCTGCAACTTCGTCAGCGGCAGGCTGCCCGGGGTGACTGCCAGCGTCATCACCGGCGCATCCGCGGGATTGACCTTGCTATAGATCGGTGGCGTGGGCAAGTCCGGTGGCAAGAAATTGCTTGCAGCATTGATCGCGGCCTGCACCGACTGCACTGCGATGTCGAGGCTGACATCGAGCTTGAATTGCAGGGTGATCAGCGAGCCGCCGCTGCTGCTGGTGGACGACATCTGGTTGAGCCCGGCGATGGCGCCGAACTGCCTTTCCAGCGGCGAGGTGACCCCCGTCGCCATCACTTCGGGGCTGGCGCCCGGGTACAGGGTGCTGACTTGGATGGTCGGATAATCGACCTGGGGCAATGCCGATTGCGGCAGCAGGCGGTAAGCCAGCAAGCCCGACAGCAGCAATGCCAGCATCAGCAGCGAAGTCGCAACCGGGCGGAGGATAAACAGGCGGGAAGGATTCATTCAGGCATGCCCCGTTCAAGAGCGTTCTGGCTGCGGCTTTTTCTCCTGCCGGCTGCCGGCTTCGCCGCGCACAGTGTCGGCCGTTGCGCCATCCTGTCGCGGTTTGCCTTGCCCTTTCGCGTTACGCGTCGCGCCTTCGCGGCCGCTGGATACTGCCACCTTGGCGCCTTCGCGCAATTTGTCCACGCCATTGACCACCACGATTTCCCCCGCATTCAAGCCTTCGCTGATCAGGGTGACGCCGGCTTCGACCGGGCCGGGCTTTACCGGTTTTACCGTGACGGTATTGTCTGCGCCCACCACGTAGACAAAGGGCCCCTGGCTGCCGCGCTGAATCGCCGCATTCGGCGCAACGGTGGCATTGGCGCGGGTTTCCGTCAGCAGGCGGATGTTGACGAACTGGTTCGGGAACAGGGTATTGTCCGTATTGGGGAAGAGCGCCTTGAATTTGACGGTGCCGGAGGCTGGATCGATCTGGTTGTCGATGGTCAGCAGCTCACCTTTCGCAAGCAGCTTTTTGCTGCCACGGTCCCAGGCTTCCACTTCCAACGGCTTGCCGCTTTTTTGTGAAGCTGCAAGCCGTGCCGCGATATTCGGCAGCACATCTTCCGGCAGCGCGAACACCACCCCGATCGGCTGCAGGGCCGTGATCACGGCCAGGCCAGTGCTATCGGTTGTGCTGATATTGTTGCCCGAGTCGATCTGGCGCAAGCCGATTTTGCCGGATATCGGCGCGGCAATGCGCGTGAATTCAAGCTGCAGCCGGGCATTGTCGAGCAAGCCCTGGTCGGCCTGGACTGTGCCCTTATATTGCTGCACCAGCGATTCCTGGGTGTCGACCTGCTGCGTCGAGATGGAATTCTGCTCGCGCAGCTGGCGATAGCGTTCCAGATCGATCTGGGCATTCTTCAGCAGCGCCAGGTTACGTGTGGCCTGGCCCTGCACCTGCGCGAGCTGGGCGGCAAACGGGCGCGGGTCGATCTCGGCCAGTACTTCTCCTGCCTTGACGGCCTGGCCTTCCTTGAACAGCACGCGCTGTAACTGGCCATTCACGCGCGCGCGCACCGTAACGGATGCTTGCGACACGACCGTGCCCAGGCCGTTCTGGACGATCCGCACGTCCTGGGTCTTGACCGGCTGGGCGATCACGGGAATCGGCCTGGCGTTACCGGCGTTGCGGGCAGCAGGCGCGGATGCCGCCTGGGTATCCTTGATTTTCCAGTAACTGCCGGCGCCGAGCCCCAGCGCGAGCACGAATAGCCCGCCGGCTGCCATGCGAACTGGCTTTGAATTCTTGATGAGCATTACAGGTCTCGAAAAAAAGCGGAGATGTGCCGTCGTGGCAGTGGAACGGCAAGGTGGATCAACGCAAAACCGTTCACCTTCGCAATATCCATGCCCACTGGTGTCGAGTAGTTGCGCCTGGGCGCTTGAGAGTGGATCAGGTGCGATAGTGCGCGCCGCCCATGGTGCGCTGGATTCCTGGTTACGGTAATGGCGCTCTGTCGGCAGGCGCAAGATCGATGGCGCTGTTGCAATGACAGCGGATTTTATCGGGAGGTGTTGATTTTTCTACAGTCAACTGCTTGATTATCAAACAAGGCGGGGTGGCCGACGAATGCGGACATGCGCGGCATGCCATTGGCGTGACATGTCAACCGCCAAATTCTTTCAAGACCGTCTCGCCCAATTCCTCCAGCTTTAATCGTTCCTCGCATTGCCACCGGCGATAAAACGTGATTTTTACCGGCAACAGCGTCCTGGGTTGCGGTAATGCGACCCATATGGAGTCGCCTTTGTCGCGCAGGACTCTCTTGTGGAATTGGGGTTCAAAGCTGGATGCCATGGCGATTTCTTTCAATTAGTACTCCCGTGCATGTCTATCGCGCCGTTTCGAATCGGCCTTGGCGCGGGGCAGATGCAGGACACGGAAGAATTCAAGCTTAGGCCGCGCCAGCGACGAAGTGAACGAATATTTTTAAATATTCATATGCCGTCATTTGATCGGGAGGCACTTTTTTCTGTGTCGGGGCATCGCCTTGTTTTTATATGTGTTTTTCATTTTTAGATCTTCGGTTTTATTCGTTTTGTGCATGCTTCAAATTCGCTACATTGGCTGGGTGTTGGGAATTCAGCAGTTTTTTACCTCAATCAACAGAATGCATGCCATGGCCTATAACGTACACGCCACCCAGACTTCCAACAATGATTTGCAGCCTGCTTCCGGCTTGCCCGGCGGCGGCGAAGACGCAGGCCTGTCGGCTGCGCGCCAGCAGGCCATTACTGACGGCCTGCCTTACGCCGGCGGCATTGCGCCCGCCGAGGCCTGGCGCCTGGTACAGGATGGACTCGCGATACTGGTGGATGTGCGTACCGCCGAGGAGCGCAAATTCGTCGGTTACGTTCCGGAGACCGTGCATGTAGCCTGGATGACCGGCACCTCGATGAATCGCAATCCGCGCTTCGTCAAGGAATTGGAAGCGAAAGTCAAGGACAAGTCGGCCGTGATTCTTTTCCTGTGCCGCAGCGGCAAGCGTTCTGCTGCTGCAGCGGAAGCCGCAACCAAGGCTGGCTTTGGCAGCGCGTTCAATATCCTCGAAGGTTTCGAGGGCGACCTGAATCCGGCGCAACAGCGCGGACAACTCGGCGGCTGGCGCTTGCATGCACTGCCTTGGGTGCAAGACTGATTTTTTTGATCAAGTGTAAATTCCATGTCCACGCCAGTTCCCTATTTCGAAATCGACCAGGTAGTGAGTGAGCTGGCTGCAGCCCGGCATAGCTGGCGCGAGGCGCATCATCGTTCGACCGAACCCGGAGGGCGCGAGCTGCCGTCGCGAGATGCGCTGTCGAAGATCGTCGCCGATTTGCGGGGCGCCTTGTTTCCGATGCGCCTGGGACCGCCCGAGCTGCGCCAGGAAAGCGAGGATTTTTACGTCGGCCATACGCTCGACTCCGTGCTGCATTCCCTGCTGGCGCAGGTCCGTCTCGAACTCAGCTACGCGGCGCGGTATCAGCCGTGCGTAGAGGCGCCCGCCGATGATCCCGCGGTGCGCATCGTGCGCGAATTTTCGCGTGCGCTGCCAGAGATTCGGGTATTGCTCGACAGCGATGTAATTGCCGCTTACGAGGGCGATCCTGCCGCGCGCAGCGTGGATGAAGTGTTGCTGTGCTACCCCGGCATTCTCGCCATGATTCATCATCGCATCGCACACCAGTTGCATCTGCTCGGCGTGCCTCTGCTTGCCCGCATCGTGGCAGAGATTGCCCATGGCCATACCGGCATCGATATTCATCCCGGCGCCAGGATCGGTGCCGGATTTTTCATCGACCATGGCACCGGCGTGGTGATCGGCGAAACCGCGACGATCGGCAGCCGCGTGCGCATCTATCAGGCGGTTACCCTGGGTGCCAAGCGCTTTCCGACGGATACGGAGGGCAAGCTGCAGAAAGGCTTGCCGCGCCATCCCGTCGTCGAGGACGACGTCGTGATTTATGCCGGCGCGACCGTGCTCGGACGCGTCACCCTGGGGCGTGGCGCCACCATCGGCGGCAATGTCTGGGTGACCAGCGATGTCGCACCCGGCAGCCATGTGACCCAGGCCAGCTTGCGCCTGGAGCAGGGTGCAGTCAGTGCCGCACTGGCCTGAGGATCGGCAATGCAGGATTTGACCCGCTGTTTCGGCCTGACCATCCGCCAATTGCGGGAATTGCTCGACTGGTCTCAGGAGGCCCTGGCGGAAAAAGCCAACCTGAATCGCTCGTATCTCGGCGAGATAGAGCGAGGCAAGGCGATACCGTCGCTGGTGACAATGGACAAGCTGGCGGTCGCGCTAGCGGTCAGCCTGCCGGAGTTGCTCAACCAGTGCGAGCAGCGGCGCCGTTCCCAAACCATCAAAGCCATCAATTTGATGGCTATAGCATGTTGAAATATGGCAATAGACGCCTGAAACTGCCAAGAAGATCCAGTCTTATCCTCAACCACATTTATCAATGGAGCCTACCATGGCAGATCTGCCCAATCCACAGGCACTTGGCGACAACGCCGCGCGCCAGTTAGCCAACGCGACCAAGACTGTTCCCCAGCTTTCCACCATCACGCCGCGCTGGCTGGTGCATCTGCTGCAATGGCTGCCGGTCGAGGCGGGTATCTATCGCTTGAACAAGGTCAAGAATCCGAAGGATGTACGGGTAGCATGCTCGCAGCGCGACGAATCCGAATTGCCCCAGACTTTTGTCGATTATGACGAGAAGCCGCGCGAATACTTCCTGAATGCGGTTTCCACCGTGCTCGACGTCCACACCCGCGTTTCCGATCTGTATAGCAGCCCGCACGACCAGATCAAGGAACAGCTGCGCCTGACCATTGAAACCATCAAGGAGCGCCAGGAAAGCGAACTGATCAATAATCCGGATTATGGCTTGCTGGCCAATGTGCACGATGACCAGCGCATTTCGACCCTGACCGGCGCCCCCACGCCCGACGATCTGGACGACTTGCTGACCAAGGTCTGGAAAGAGCCCGGCTTTTTCCTGGCGCATCCCCTGGCGATTGCCGCATTCGGCCGCGAATGCACCCGGCGCGGCGTGCCGCCGCCGACCGTCAGCCTGTTCGGCTCGCAATTCCTGACCTGGCGCGGCGTTCCACTGGTGCCGTCGGACAAATTGCCTATCGAGGATGGCAAGACCAAGATCCTGCTGCTGCGCGTGGGGGACAAGCGCCAAGGCGTGGTCGGCCTGTTCCAGCCAGGCCTGGCCGGCGAACAGAGTCCGGGTCTGTCGGTGCGTTTCATGGGCATCAACCGCAATGCGATTGCATCCTACCTGATTTCGCTGTACTGCTCGCTGGCGGTGTTGACCGACGATGCGCTGGCAGTTCTCGATGACGTTGAAATCGGCAAGTACCATGACTATCCTGACACCTACAAGTGAATCGCGGGCGTCGGAAGCCCAGGCAGCGCAGGGGCTTCCGGATGAATCCCTGCTGAACCGGCTGGCCGGCGAGTTTTTTTCGATGCTGCCGCAGGCCGGCGCGCGCCTGGGTCCCGGCATTGCTGGTCTAGCCGTGCCGTCTGCTGCGACCGCCACGTCGCTGCCGCAGTCTCAAACTGCGCCGGTGCTCGAACCGGTTGCCGTTGGCGCCCCGGCGGGCGCAAGTGCTGCGCCCACGGGTGCAGCCGGCTTTGCGCAAGGCGTGCCGCATGCCTATGCTGCAGCCTTGCCGCAGTCTGCTTCGCTGCCGCAGGCGCCGCAAGCCGGCGGCGCAGCCGCGCCGGCTTCGCCCTATTACTTCCTGGGCGAGTCCGGCGGCTATCAATCTTCGTCGCAGGGGCTCGACCAACTGGCCAGCCAGGCCGCGCCGGAAAATCGCGTCACGGCGCAAAGTTTCGGCTTGCCGGGGCAAGACCAGTTGCTGCAATTGCTGGGGCAGCTGTATCCCGCCACCGGCAATCGCGCCGCACCGGCGGCCGCTTCCGGCAACGGTTCCAGTTTTTACTTCCAGGATGCCGAACAATCCTACTGGGATACGGCGCCGCGCGCAGGGCAGCAGGGCGCAATTCCCCGTCCGCCTTTCGACGTGAATGCAATCCGCCGGGATTTCCCTATCCTGGCCGAGCGTGTCAACGGCCGTCCGCTGGTCTGGTTCGACAATGCGGCGACCACGCAGAAGCCGCAGGCGGTGATCGACCGGCTGGCGTATTTCTATGCGCACGAGAACTCCAACATCCATCGTGCCGCGCACGAACTGGCGGCCCGCGCCACCGATGCGTACGAAGGTGCGCGCAACAAGGTCGCGCGCTTCCTTGGCGCCGCCTCGCCCAATGAAATCATTTTCGTGCGGGGCGCCACCGAAGCGATCAACCTGGTCGCCCAGACCTTCGGCAAGAAATTTATCGGCGCTGGTGACGAAATCATCGTGTCGCAGCTGGAGCATCACGCCAACATCGTGCCCTGGCAGCAATTGGCGGCTGAGAAGGGTGCCGTCATTCGCGTCATTCCCGTCGACGACAGCGGCCAGATCGTGCTCGACGAATACCGCAAGCTGCTCAATGGCCGCACCAAGCTGGTGTCGGTGACGCAAGTGTCGAATGCCCTGGGCACGGTCACGCCGGTCAAGGAAATCATTGAAATCGCCCATCGTGCAGGCGTACGCGTGCTGATCGATGGCGCCCAGGCAGTCTCGCACCTGCGCGTCAATGTGCAGGCGCTGGATGCCGATTTCTATGTCTTTTCCGGTCACAAGGTGTTCGGCCCGACCGGCATTGGCGTGGTCTATGGCAAGCAGGATTTGCTGGAGCAGTTGCCGCCATGGCAAGGCGGCGGCAACATGATCGCCGACGTTACGTTCGAACGCACGCAGTACCAGGGCGTGCCTTCCCGTTTCGAAGCCGGCACCGGCAATATCGCCGATGCGGTCGGCTTGGGGGCTGCGCTCGATTACGTCGAGCGGACTGGGCTGGAAAGCATCGCGTTGTACGAGCATGCGCTGCTGGAATATGCCACGCACGGCTTGCAAAGCATTCCTGGCGTGCGCCTCATCGGCACCGCGCGCGAAAAAGCCAGCGTGGCATCGTTCGTGCTGGCTGGCTACAGCACGGAAGAAGTCGGCCAGGCGCTCAACCAGGAAGGCATCGCGGTGCGTTCGGGCCATCACTGCGCCCAGCCCATCCTGCGCCGCTTTGGCGTGGAAGCGACGGTGCGTCCTTCATTTGCGTTCTACAACACCTGCGAGGAAATCGATCGCCTGGTGGCCGTGGTGCGCAGACTGGCAGGTGCGCGCAGGTAGCAGTCCAAGGCGTACGCTGTCGGACATGCAGGGCGGCCGGATGATGAATCCGGCCGCCTTTTGTTTTTTTAATGCTTGTATACTGTATTTCGCAAGTCGTCCCTTATTTGTCCTTTTCCCTGGATGCCCCGTCCAGATGTACTTCAAGGAAACCCATGCTTGCCATGCAGATTAAAAAAACGGCGTTCGCCGCTATCGTCGCCGTTTTGGCGCTGTCGGCAGGCCTGGTGGCTACGGCTCCGGCGCAGGCGGCCGATCTGCGCATCGGCCTGGCCGCCGATGTCTCCTCGCTCGATCCGCACTACCTGAACATCGCCCCGAATATCGCACTTGCCTCGCACCTGTTTGATACGCTGGTGGCAGTCAGCCCCGACGGCCAGCTGATACCGGGACTCGCAAGCTCGTGGCGGGCGGTCGATGCGACCACCTGGGAATTCAAGCTGCGCTCTGGCGTCAAGTTCCATGACGGCAGCGATGTCACGGCAGAGGATGTGCTGTTTTCGCTCGACCGTCCGGCGAAGCTTGTCAACAGCCCCGGCCCCTTTACCAGCTATACCCGGCAAATCGTTGGCAAGCGGGCGGTTGACCGCGCTACCATCCGTTTGCAGACCGCGGCGCCTTATGGGCCGCTGCCGCTGGACCTGAGTTCGATTTTTATCGTCTCGAAAAAAGCGGCGCAGCAGGCTTCCAGTGAGGATTTTAATAGTGGCAAGGCACTGGTCGGCAGCGGTCCGTTCAAGTTCGTTCGCTTCCAGCGCGGCGACCGCATCGAGCTGGCGCGCAACGAGCGCTACTGGGGTGACAGGCCAGCCTGGGACAAGGTGACTTTCCGCATTATCAGCAGCAGCGCGCCGCGCCTTGCCGCGCTGCTCGCTGGCGACGTGGATGCGATTGAAAGCGTGCCGACCGCGGACATCGCCCGTCTCAAGAACAACCCGAAAGTCCACCTTGAACAAAAAGTCTCCTGGCGTACGATTTTCTGGCTCCTGGACCAGTCGGCCAGGATATCGCCGTTCGTGACCGACAAGTCAGGCAAGCCGCTCTCCAAAAATCCCTTGCAGGATATTCGCGTGCGCCAGGCAATTTCCAAGGCGATCAACCGTGAAGCGATGGCCAGCCGGACCATGGAAGGACTGGCGTTGCCGGCATCGAATATCGTTGCGCCCGGCATCTTTGGCCACAATCCGGAGTTGAAAGTGGAGAAATACGATCCGGAAGGCGCAAAAAAGCTGCTGGCGCAAGCCGGCTACCCTGATGGCTTCGCATTGACCCTGCACGGACCGAACAATCGCTATATCAATGATGACCTGATCGTGCAGACGATGGCGCAATTCCTGAATCGCATCGGCATCCAGGCAAAGGTGGAAACATTGCCGCTTTCCGTCTATTTCGGCAAGGCGCGCAATGGCGAATTCAGCGCGTCCCTGCTGGGCTGGGGCTCTTTGGCAGGCGATTTCGCCCTGCGTACGTTGCTGGGCACGCCGAACCCTGAAACCGGCTGGGGCAGTTGGAACTGGGGGAAATACAGTAACCGCACGGTCGATGGGCTGGTGCAGGAAGCGCTGGCATCGGTGGATGATGCCAGGCGCGAGGCCGCGGCAAAAAAAGCCGCCGCCATCGCACTGGGCGACTATGCGCTGGTGCCGCTGCATCATCAATATGCGACCTGGGCAATGCGCAAGGGTTTGCGCTACACTGCGCGCACCGATGAATTCACTTTTGCCCACCAGTTTCAACCACAATAAGCCGCCGCGGGCCTGCCGCGCCGGCGCGCCTGATTGCGTGGCGGGGGACTGAGCGATGGCCGCCTTTCTCATCCGTCGCCTGCTGCAAAGCCTGCTCGTGCTGCTGGCGATGTCGGTGCTGGTCTTCGCCGGCGTGCACGCGATCGGCAATCCGGTGGATGTCCTGATCGGCCCGGACGCCAGCCAGGCCGAGCGCGCGCAAATTATTGCTTCCTTCGGGCTTGACCAGCCATTGTGGCGGCAATACCTGTTGTTCCTGAAAAATGCCTTGCAGGGCGATGTAGGCCGTTCTTTCGTGTTCTCCGCGCCTGCGCTGGGGCTGATCCTCGAACGCCTGCCTGCCACGCTGGAACTGGCGCTGGCGGCGATCCTGATCGCCATCGCCACCGGCATTCCACTTGGCCTGTGGGCCGGGCTGCGGCCCAGTGGCATTGCCGCCAAGGCCATCATGGCGGCATCGATCCTCGGGGTGTCGCTGCCGACCTTCTGGGTGGGGTTGATGATGATCATGGTGTTTGCCGTGCAACTCGGCTGGCTGCCCGCGAGCGGGCGCGGGCCGACCACGCTGCTGTTTGGCGTGCCGGTCAGTTTTCTGACGTTGGAAGGCTTGCAGCACCTGTTGCTGCCGGCCCTGAATCTGGCGCTGGCGAATGTCGCACTGGTGATTCGCCTGACGCGGGCCGGCACGCAGGAAGCGCTGCTGCAGGAGTATGTCAAGTTCGCCCGCGCCAAGGGCCTTTCCAATGGCCGCATCATCGGCGTGCATGTCCTGAAAAATATCCTGATTCCGATCGTGACGGTGCTGGCGCTGCAATTCGGCGCCATCATCGCGTTTTCAATCGTGACGGAAACGGTGTTTGCCTGGCCTGGCATGGGCAAGCTCATCATTGATTCGATCCGGGTGCTCGATCGACCGGTGATCGTCGCGTACATGCTGCTGGTGGTCGTGATGTTTGTCATGATCAACCTGGTGACGGACCTGGTGTATTCGGTGCTCGACCCGCGTGTGCGCTTTGCCGGAGCGGGAGGCCAGGCATGACATCGATGCCTCGCGTATTGCTTGCGCAAACGCCAGTCCGGAGTTTTGCGCGCGATTTTTTTGCCAGCCGCATTGCTACCGTCGGCATCTTCCTGCTGCTGCTGATTTTGTTGGCGGCGCTGTTTGCGCCGCTCCTGTCGCCGCAAAACCCTTACGACCTGGCGCAACTGGATTTGCTGGATGCGCGCATGGCGCCGGGCGCAATAGCGATGGATGGCAAGCTGACTTTCATGCTCGGCTCCGACGCGCAGGGACGCGACATGTTGTCGGCGATCCTGTATGGCATCCGCATCTCGGTGACGGTTGGCGTGGCGAGCACGGCAATTGCGCTGGCCATCGGCCTGGCGCTGGGACTGGTTGCCGGCTACCGGGGCGGTCGCATCGATGCCGTGCTGATGCGCCTGGTGGATATCCAGCTCTCTTTTCCATCAATCCTGATCGCCTTGATCCTGCTGGCCCTGACCGGGCCGGGTCTTGGCAAGATCATCCTGGCGCTGGTGGCGGTGCAGTGGGCCTATTACGCCCGTACTGCGCGCAGTGCCGCGCTGGTGGAGCGCCGCAAGGAATATATTGAAGCGGCGGTTTGTCTCGGTCTTTCCTCCAGCCGCATCATTTTCAGGCATCTGCTGCCAAATTGCATGTCGCCGCTGGTGGTGGTGGCGGCACTGCAGGTCGCCTCGGCGATTTCACTGGAAGCGACCCTGTCCTTCCTTGGGCTGGGCTTGCCGGTCACCGAGCCGTCGCTGGGGCTGTTGATTGCCAATGGCTTCCAGTACATGATGTCCGGGAAATACTGGATCAGTGTTTTCCCTGGCATTGCATTGCTATTGCTGGTCATGGCCATCAACCTGGTGGCGGACCGCTTGCGCGATGTATTGAACCCACGCCTGCAGGTGTCATGAGCACATTTGCCCCGTCATCCGAACCCGTGCTGCGCGTTGCGCATCTGAGCACGCAATTTTCAGTGCGGGGCGCGGTGCTCAAGCCGGTGGACGATGTATCGTTCTCGATTCATGCCGGGCAGATCATGGGGCTGGTCGGCGAGTCCGGTTCCGGGAAGTCGATGACTGCTTATTCGATCATGGGACTGGTTGATTCGCCGCGCATCAGCGACGGCAGCATCCTGTTTCGGGGACGCGACTTGCGCGGTTTGCCGGAAGAGGGCATGCGCGCGATCCGCGGCAACCGCATCGCGATGATATTCCAGGATCCGATGATGAGCCTGAACCCGGTACTGCGCATCGATACCCAGATGGTTGAAACCATCCTTGCACATCAGGCGGTCAGCCGCAGCGCCGCGCGGCAGCGGGCGCGCGATGCCTTGGCGCGGGTTGGCATTGCGGCGCCGGATGAAAGGCTGCGGGCCTACCCGCACCAGCTGTCCGGCGGCATGCGGCAAAGGGTTGCGATTGCCATCGCCCTGCTCAACCGGCCAGACCTGATCATCTGCGATGAACCGACCACCGCCCTCGACGTCACGATACAGGGCCAGATCCTGCTGCTGATGCAAGATCTTTGTCGCGAGTCCGGAACGGCCCTGCTCTGGATCACGCACGACCTGTCTGTGGTCGCCGGCTTTGCCGATACGGTGGCGGTCATGTATGCTGGCCGCATCGTCGAGAACGGCACGGTAACGCAAGTCTTGCAGCATCCGCGCCATCCCTATACCCATGGATTGATAGCCTCGGCACCATCGCGCACGCCCCGTGGCGAAGCGCTGCCGCAAATTCCGGGCATGGTGCCCGCCTTGTCGGCATTGCCAGCTGGCTGCGCCTTTCGCGACCGCTGCACGCGCGCGACGGAAATCTGCCGTACCGTGCCACCGCTGGAAAATTTCGACGAGCGCCTGCTGCGCTGTTTTCATCCCGTGCGGGAGCCTGCATGAACCGGCCTGAAACTCCTCTGTTGACGTTGTGTGAAATCAGCAAGATTTTTTCCCCGCCGGTCGATTTCGCCAGCCGGGTGAGCAAGCTGTTTGGACGCGGGACGGCATCTGCCGGCGTGCATGCGCTTGACAAGGTGTCGCTTGCGGTCGCCGCCGGGGAAGTGCTGGGCCTGGTAGGCGAATCCGGCTGCGGCAAGTCCACACTCGGGCGCATCGCGGCCGGCTTGCTGCAGCCTTCGGCCGGCAGCGTGGCCTGGAAGGGCGTGCCGGTGAATTCGAAGGAAATGCCGCAGCAACGGCAGATGCGGCTCACTACCCAGCTCATCTTCCAGGATCCTTACGCCTCGCTCAATCCTGCGTTGCGCGTGGCCGACATCATTGGTGAGGCGCCCCAGGTGCATGGCATCGTCAGGCCGGATGAAAAAGCCGACTATGTCGCCAGCCTCTTGCGGAAAGTCGGCCTGGATCCGGCATTGTCGTCACGTTACCCGCACCAGTTTTCCGGCGGCCAGCGGGCGCGCATCGGAATTGCCCGCGCGCTGGCGGTAAGGCCGGAATTCCTGGTGTGCGATGAGGCGGTGGCGGCGCTCGACGTGT